>DASXVK010000164.1:0-11681 GCA_036504295.1 Polyangia bacterium | reverse complement strand
CTGGAGGGCGCGGTCACCTGCCCCGCGCCCCCGGCCCCCATCGAGAGCACGCTCGCGGCGCGCGAGAACGCCGCGTGCGCCTGCGCCGCGCCCGGCGCGCGCGCGGCGGCGCCGGGCGGGCGCGCGCTCGGGCTCGCGCTGCTGCTGGCGGCGGCGGGCTCGCGGCGCCGCCCCTGAGGCGAGCCGCAGGCGAGCCTCGACGTTGCCTGACGCGCCGCACGAGCGCGCCCGCGGCGGCGGCGAGGGCGGCGAGGCCGCAGGCCGCCAGCACGATGACGAGCGGCAGCACCTCGACCACGTAGCGCTGGGTCGCCGCGTGCGGCACGGCGAAGCTGTGGAAGACGCTGCGGACCGCGATGGCGCAGCCGCACACCAGCAGCAGCCGGCGCCCCGCGCCGCGCCGCCGCGCGAGGGCCACGGCGCCCACCGCGGCGAGCAGGTAGGCGGCCACGTTCCACCGTCCGAAGACGAACCGCCGCCGCGGCAGGTCGAGGAGCTTCGACGTCATCGGCAGCTCGTGCTCCGGCACCGCCGACCAGAGGGCGACGAGGCGCTTGGCGGGCAGCACGACGAACGTGCGCACGGGCGCGCGCCGCGCTCGCTCGCGCGCGAGCCGCGCGAAGCCGCGGTCGACGTCCTTCGAGAACCGCTCGTGGTTGTACAGGTCGAGCAGGTGGAGGAGCCGGGCGCGCTCGACCGCGCCGTCGAACATCGCGGGCTTGATCGTGTCCGGGTGGCGCAGGTTCACGCCCACGCCGGACACGAACCACAGGTTGAGGAGCGACTCGCCGGGGGCCATGCTGCACCAGGTGCGCATCCACTGCACGGCGCCGGTCGGCAGCTCGGCGCCGGCCGCCGACAGCCACTCCGCCCCGACCGGGTGCGGGGCGCCGAAGCGGCGCAGGTTCCGCACCGGCCAGGGCGCGAAGACGAGCGCGGCGGCCACCCCGAAGGCGCCGAGCGCGAGCCAGCGGCGGGGCGCCGGCACGAACCACAGCCCCACCACGACCGCCGGCACGAGCGTGACCGCGTCGGCGCGCACGAGCTGCGCGGCCCCGGCGACGAGGCCGGCGAGGGCCGCGAAGAGGACCGGGCGGGAGTCCACCGCCCGCAGCACGAGCGCGACCTCGAGGACGGTGAGGAAGGTGGCGAGCGACTCGGTGAGGCCGAACGAGGCCAGCAGCACCAGCGCCGGGCAGGTGAGCGCGCCGAGGAGGCCCGCGGCGGCCACCCCGCGCCCGCGGCGGTACCGCCACAGGATCCAGCCGACCAGGAGCGCCGTCGCGGCGTCGAGCAGCACGTTCGCGAAGGTCGCCTGCGCGAGGTGCCGCCCGAGCGGCACCACGGCGCGGTCGACGACGTAGGCGAGGAAGACCGGGTAGCCCGGGAGACGCGTGTAGGTCAGGGGCGCCGGCGGGCGGTCATACGCGTAGCGGCCCGCGCGGATGAGCTCCTGGGAGAGGGCGTGGTACTGCAGGCCGTCGCCCGCGGGCACGTGGTACTGGGCGACGACGAACAGGCGGAAGGTCACGATCCCGACGACGGCCGCCCCGAGGAGCGCGGCCGGCACGCGCGCCCGTAGCCGCCGCGCCGCGGTGCCTGTGAGGTCCGGGTCCGGCGCGGGTGCCGTCTCCATGGTCGTCTGCCCCCGAAGCCGCGGCAGTATAGGATCCGCCTCCCGGACGGGCAAGCACCGCCGCCGCCCGCGTAGTATCATCCGTCCCCGCCATGGGTGAGCCCGAGCGCACCGCCGCCACGACCTGCGCGCCGCCCCCGCCGTCGCCGCCCGGCACGCCCGCGCCGCGGCCGGGGCGCCTCGGCCGCATCGCGCGCGCCGCGTTCGGCGGCGACGGCGTCCTCGCCGCCTTCGGGGGCGCGCTCCTGCTCTACTTCGTGCTCACCCCGGGGATGTTCCAGGGCAAGCTCTCCGGCGACGGCCTCATCGACTTCCTGTACCTGCCCAGCGTCTTCGTGCACGGCACGCTGGACATGTCCAAGGCGCACCGCGAGAACAAGGCCGGCTGGGGCCTGCCGCGGATCCGCGGCAAGATGGCGAACGAGAAGCCCATCGGGCCGCCGCTGATGTGGGCGCCGTTCTACGGCGTCGGCGTGGGCCTCGAGGCGGTCGCGCGAGCGAACGGCGGGCTGCGGGGCCAGCCGGTCGGCAGCAGCTCGGTCGTCTACTGGATGGTCGGCTGCGGGACGCTCGTCTGGGGGTTCGTCGGGCTGCGGGTGCTCTACGCGCTGCTGCGCCGCCGCTTCGGCCGCGGCGCCGCCCGCTTCGGCGTCGCCGGCGCCGTCTTCGGCACCGCCCTCCTCTGGTACCTCACGATGCAGCCGTCCTATCAGCACGGCCTCGCGTTCGTGACGGTGGTGCTGCTCGTCGAGCGCTGGGACGCGTGGCGCTCCCGCCTCACCGCCTGGCGCTGCGCGGCGCTGGGCGCGCTCGGCGGCCTGGCAGTGCTCGTGCGCGCGCAGGAGGTCACGTTCCTGCTGCTGCCCGCGGCCGACGTCGCCATCGGCCTCGCCCGCGCGGTCCATGCGCGCTGGACCGGCCGCGACACCGGCGCCGGCACGCCGGCGGCCTGGCTCGGCCGCGGCCTCGCGCTCGGCGCCGGGGCGCTGCTCGTCGCCGGGCTGCAGCCGCTGTGCTGGCTCATCGCCTTCGGCACCCTGCTCCCGCCGCTGGCCCGCGACGGCTACATGCGCTGGACCTACCCGGAGCTCGTCGGCACGCTCTTCGCGCTGCGCGGCGGCCTGCTGGCGTGGCACCCGATCGTCTACCTCGCGTTCGCCGGCGTCGTGCTGTCGGTGCGCCGCCTCGGGGCGCTCGGCCTCGGCCTCCTCGTCATGTTCGGCCTGCAGCTCTACATCGACGCCTGCCCGCGCGACTGGTGGGGCGAGTGGGGCTACGGCTGCCGCCGCCTGTGCGACCTCACCGTCCTCTTCGGCGTGGGCCTGGCCGCGCTCTACGCCCGGCTCGGGCCGCGCGGCCGGGTCGCGACGCTCGCCGCGGCCGCGCTCCTCGTGGCCTGGAACGTCGCCGGCATCGAGACGCTGCGGCACGCCCGCATGCCCTCGTCGGGGACCCGCGCGATGGGCGCCTGGGAGTGGCTCGAGACGGCGGGCGCGCCCCAGGCCGCCGCCGCGCTCGTCAAGCGCACCGGCTGGCCCTTCGCCTGGCCCGCGTCCGTACCGTTCGCCCTCGCGCACGGCACGCACCCGCGCGTCTACGAGGAGACCGCCGGCGCCTACGTCAACCAGGAGCGCACGTTCTACCTGAACCTGGCGCACCCGGAGTACCGGCGCCTCCACGTCCGCGGCCTGACCGTCGAGCGCGGCCGCGTCCTCGTCGCCGGCACGGCGCAGCGCCCCGCCCGGCTGCTCGTGCCGCTCTTCTGGCGCGGCGCGATCCGCCTCGACGTGAAGGGGCGCTTCCCCGCCGGCGAGCTGCGCCTGCGCTGGAACGGCCGCTTCGTCCCGCTCGAGCGCACCGCGGCGATGATCCGCGGCCTGGTGCCGGGCGACCGCACGCGCTTCGGCGTGAACGAGATCGAGCTCTGGGGGCCGCCCGGCACCGAGCTCACCTACCTGTACGTGACCGCGCCGCGGTAAGGGCGGCGTTCGCGGGACGGCCCGCCGCGCCGGCGCGCGTCTCCGTCTGGCCGCAGGCAGCTCGGCCTTTGACACGCAGGGTGCCGCGCGCGAGACTACCCGTACGGTGCACCATGGTTAGTCAATTCCGCGTGCAGGGGTTCCGTTCGCTCCGGGACGTCACCCTCGACCTCAAGCCGCTCAATGTCCTCGTGGGCCGGAATGACAGCGGCAAGACGAACGTGCTGGATGCGCTGGAGGCGTGGTCGAGATTGGCGACCGCCGGCGCGCGCGCCGTCTGGCCGGACTCCGAGCGATCCACCGCCGACCTGTGGGGCGGTGGCCCCGAGGGCAACATCAGCTTCAGCGTGGTGGCGGGCGAGGCGCGACATGACGGCAGCTTCGTCCTTCGGCGCGGATGGTCACCCCGGCGGGCCAGCGAGATGGTGACGGGGCGGTGGGGATCCGCGACGTGGACGGGCAGCAACCGCGTGGACTGGAAGCGCTCCGACGGAGACGCATTTCAGACCAACTCGACGGAGCCTTCGGACAACCCGCTCCTCGTGCACATCGCGAACCCGGATCCCTCATCTCGTCGTGACGACTTGCCCTTCGGCGAGCTTCTCCCAGGCGCGAGCGGCTGGGCCAAGTACGCGCTCCGCCCCGATCGACTCCGGGCGCGCGGGGTGCCGACGGCGCACGGGCCCGAGATCGAGCCAGATGGGCAAGGCCTGGCCGCGGCCCTCGACCATCTCTACCGCGAGGATCGCGCACGCTTCGCGCGCATCGAGAAGGCGCTGGTCGAGTTTGCGCCGGGCATCCGCCAGATCATCCCGCGAGAGGATGTCGGCCCCGAGACCGGCGGCTCCGCGGTCGTGTGGAAGAAGCTCGCCTTCGCGCTCGCCGATCCCCCGTGCACGATCGAGGCCGAGCACGTGTCCGAGGGGGTGCTGCTCGTGCTCGCCTGGCTCACGATCGCGAACCTGCCGCACACCGGCGCGGTGGTCCTGATCGACGAGCCGGAGAACGGCGTCCACCCCCAGGCTCTCCGCATGGTGATGGGCCTGCTGCGGAAGCTGAGCCGGGGCGAGATCGAAGGCGTGCCCGCACGCCAGGTCGTCATCACGACCCACTCGCCGTTCGTCGTGGACTGTCTCAAGCTCGACGACACCGACGAGCTCTTCGTGCTCGAGCGGGGGCGGGACGGGGCCACCACCGCGATCCCGGTCAGCCACAAGCCCTGGATCCACAAGCTCGTCCCGCCGTACCTGCTGGGCGAAGCGTGGGTCAACTTCGGCGAGCAAGGATTGACCGCCGACACCCGACCGGCGGAGCCCGTCTCTTAGCATGCGCCTCGTCTTCGTCGGAGACGGGCCCACCGATGTCGGGCCGCTGCACGACACGCCGCACTTCGAGACCTCCAGCGCCGCTGGCCGGGTGCTCGTCCGCAAGATCATCGAGCGGCGGGTCGGACGGAAATGTCACTTCGACGCCAAGCCCCGCCCGCACCGTTGGGTCAGCCGAGGCGGCTACGCCCGCAAGGTCGAGGTGGCCGTGGCCGAGGCTGACGCCGACGGTTTCGACGGCGTCGTGATCCTCGCGGACCGCGATGGTCCCGGCGGTCACGACCGGCTCGATGCGCTCAAGGCTGGGAGGCGGGCGGCGCAGGCGCGCACGGCCTTGCCATGCGCCGTCGGCGTGGCCATCGAGACGATCGAGGCCTGGCTCCTCGTCCCCTCCGCCGTGAAGGCCGGACTCGGCCTCGAGCGCACGCCGCCCGAACCGCCCGCGCCCGAGACCCTCGCCGGCCGCAAGGGCACGCCGACCCACCCCAAGTCCGTGCTCGGCACCTGGCGCGCCGACGTCCCGGAAGGAAGGTTCGACACCGTGACGGCGGTCTATGCCGCGATCGCCGAGGAGATCGATCCGGCAGCGCTCGAGTCGCGGTGCCCCGCCGGGTTTGCCCCGTTCGCTGCGGAGGTCCGCGCGGAGATCGCGCCGCTGTTCGAGCGATGACCTTCGGCCGTCCCCTACAGATCAGCACCTGGCCTGACGGGAGCAGCGTCGCGGTGTGTGACTTTCGCCCCCGGGCGAGCGAACCGCTGGTCGTGAAGGATCCGGCCGGCGGGTTCTAGAGCTCGGCCTGCGCCGCAAAACGCGAGCCGCTCTGCAGCCCGGCCCGCCGCCTGGCTTGGTATCCCGCGCGTTCACCGGCCCGACCACCGCCGGGCGGGTTATAGTCGCGGTCCGGGGTCGAGCGAACCGTCGCGGCCTTCCGTGCACTTTCACTGTGTCAGCGTGGGGAACGACCGCTCCAGGCAGCTGCACCTCGTAGGCGACTCCGCGGCCCCGGCCGAGACGGCGATGGAGTCCCGTGCCGACGACGATCTGATGCTGCTCGCCCGCGGCGGAGTGACCGCCGCGTTCGACACCCTCGTGCGACGGCACCAGCAGCGAGTGCTGCGGGTCGCGTTCAAGTACCTGGGGATCGCGGCGCCGGTGCGCGACGTGGCGCAGAACGCCTTCCTTGAGGTCTACCGGGCGCTCCCCCATTACGAGCCGCGCGGCCGTTTTGCGTCGTTCCTCTACCGCGTGCTCCTGAACCAGTGCCGGATCGAGGTGCGCCGCCGCCGCTCTCACGACGAGGCGGTGAGAGCGAGCTACGAGGAGCCGGCCCCGCCGCCGCGTTCCGACGACGAGGTGCTTGCGGGCGAGCGCCGCCGCGAGGTCGAGCGCGCGGTCGCCCGCCTCAGCCCGAAGCTGCGCGACGTCGTCGTGCTCCGGTTCGGGGCCGACCTCTCGCACCCGGAGATCGCCGAAGCGTTGCACATCCCAGTCGGCACCGCGAAGCGGCGCCTCTTCGACGCGCTCGAGAAGCTGAGCGCGCTGTTGGAGCGACCATGAACGCTGACGCACAGAAGGTGCCCAGCACGCGCGAGCTGCTCTGTTTCCTCGAGGGCGAGGTGACCCGGTCGGAGGCCGACGACATCGCCGCGGCCCTCGCGGCGAGCCCGGCCGCGCGCGCCGCCGAGGCGCGGCTGCAGGCCATGCTCGCCGCGGTGCGCGCGCCCGCCGCCGAGGTCGAAGGCGAGGACCTCGTCGCCGGTGTGCGCGCCACCATCGCGGCCGCCCCGCCGCGCCGCGCGGCGCGGCGCTGGCCTGCGTGGACGGCCGCCGTGGCCCTGGGCTGCGCGGCCGCAGCAGGCCTGATCCTGTGGGTACGGGGGCCGAGGCTCGGGCCCGAGGAGGGCAGCGGATTCCGCCCGAAGGCCGCCGCCGCTCCCGTCGAGGAGCCCTGGGTCGCGCTCGAGATCTACCATCTTCCGGCCGGCGGTTCCCCGGGGCGGCTCGGCGCGCACCTGCCCCGCGGCGACGGTCTGCTCGCGGCATACAGCAACCTCGGGCGCACGCCGTACACGCACCTCATGGTGTTCGCGATTAACGCCGAGGGCGCCGTCTACTGGCTTTACCCGGCCTACACGCGACCCGGCACGGACCCGACCGCGGTGCCGATCACCGGAGGAGCCCGTCAGCAACTCCCGGACCTCGTCCACCACGACCTGGCCCCCGGGCCGCTCGTCTTCTACGGCCTCTTCACGCGGCGTCCGGTGCGGGTCAGCGAGGTCGAGGCGGCGGTCGGCGCCGCCGTGCGCGCGAAGACGTGGAACGCGCGCGTCCCCCGACCGCTGCCGCTGGAGAGCACGGCGCATGCGCTCGTGCCCACTGAGGTCGCGCCATGATCCGCCGCCTCGCCCTCGTCGCCGCCCTCCTCGGGGCGGGCACTGTGGCGACGGCGGGCACGACGCCCTCCCGTCCAGCCACCCGCTTCGCGATCGTCATCGGCAACAACCAGCCGGAGACCGCGGCGCGGCCCGCCTTGCGCTACGCTGACGACGACGCGGTCGCGACCCACCGCCTTCTGACCGAGGCGGGCGTCGTGAGCGTCCTGCTGACGCGGCTGGACGCCGACAGCCGGCGCTTTCACGCCGGCGTCACGCCGGCCGGCCCGCCGTTGTGGGCGGACCTCATCGCGGCCATCGGACGGCTGGCCGGCCAGATCCGCGCCGCCGCCGCGCGCGGAGAGGCGACCGAGCTCCTCGTCTTCTACAGCGGCCACGGCGACGTGGAGCGCGGCGAAGGCTACCTGCTCCTGGAGGACCGGCGCCTGACGCGCAGTCTGCTCCATGAGCTGCTCGCGCGATCCCCGGCCGGGCGCAACCACGTCATCATCGACGCCTGTAAGTCGTACTATATGGTCTTCGACCGCGGCCCGGGCGGGCAGCGGCAGCCGTACCGCGGGTGGTTCCTCGACCGCCGCCCCGCGCCGCACCTCGCGCGTACCGGGTTCGTCCTGTCGACCTCCTCGGACCGCGAAAGCCACGAGTGGGAGCGGTTCCAGGCGGGCGTCTTCAGCCACCAGGTCCGGTCGGCCCTCCGCGGCGCCGCCGACGCCGATGGCGACGGCCGCGTCACCTACGCCGAGCTCGGCGCGTTTCTCACGACGGCGAACGCCACCATCGGGAACCCGCGGTTCCGGCCCGACTTCCTGGTGCAGCCACCGGGCCGCGACCTCGCGCTGGAGGTGCTGCGCTGGCCGTCGCACACCACGGCGCTGCTGCTCGACGACCCGCGCGCGGGGCACGTCTTCGTGGAGTCCCCGCGCGGCGAGCGGCTCGTCGACGCCCACCCGGCCGCGTCGCAGGTGGTCGCGCTGCACCTCCCGGCGGAGCGGCCGCTCTTCGTGCGCCGGCACGACGGTCGCGCGGAGTATACGGTCAGCGGCGCGGCGCCGGTCCGTTTGGCGGCCCTCACACCGGAGCCGGTCCGCGTCGCGAGTCGCGGCGCCCTGAATCTGGCCCTGGAGCAGCTCTTCGCCGTACCGTTCGGCGCGGATCGGGTGGCCGAGTTCCGGCGCGCATGGGTGGCCGCGCAGATGATGGCCAGCCCCGCCGACGAGCCCCGGCGGCGGCAAGCGCTGACGCTGCGCCTCGGGGCCTGGACGGCCGTGGGCGCGGCCGCGGGGGGGACGGCCCTGAGCCTGGTCGCGCTGGAGCGGTACGCGACGGGACGCGACGCCTCGCAAGCCGAGCGCGAGCGGCGCAACGCCGTCATCCGGCCTTGCACGCTGGCGGCCGGAGTCCTCTTCGGGGTCGCGGCGGCGGCGGGCATCACCTGGGTCGCGGTGCGGCTATGGCCAGCCGACGAGCGCGCTCCGCGGCTCGCGGCGGTGCCGACCGGCGATGGCGCGGCGGTCGTCGTCGGCGGCGCCTGGTAGGAGCGAACCCTCATGGCCCGGCACGCACTATCCGAGGCGGTGATCGAAGGAGGGAGGCCATGAAGACGATCCACAGTGTGAGTCTATTGGTAGCGGTCGGAGCGGTGGCCGTTGTCGGCGGCTGCGAGTTGGCCCTGCGCGCCGCCCCATGCCCCTGTGCCGAAGGGTGGACCTGCTGCCCTGCCGGCAACATCTGCGTGCTCGAAGCGAGCGAGTGCGTTGCCGACGCCGACGGTGGCACGGGCGATGCCGCGGGGCACTCGGACGCGGGGATCCCGCAGGGCAACCCTCAAACGGGAGTGGCCACCCTTGCCACCGGGACGCCTGGAGCCTACGACATCGCGGTCGACGAGACCCACGTGTATTGGGTCGCGAGCGGAATGGCCGCGCCGACCGACACCGACGCGCAGATCCTGCGCGTGGCGAAGTGGGGCGGCACGCCCGAGGTGGTGCTCACGCTGCCGCCGCGTGTGTATCACTTCACGCTGGATTCGACTCATGTCTACGTCGCACATCACAATTCGCCGCAGGGCGGCGCGGTCGAGGGTGCCGGTGCGATCCTGCGAGTGCCCAAGGCGGGCGGCGCGGCCGAGACGGTCGCGGCCGGCCTGACCGCGCCGTACGCCATCGCAGTCGACGAGCAGGACGTCTACTGGTCGAAAGGTTTCGCGTACACCGGCGCCATCTCGCGGACGCCCAAGGCCGGGGGCGCGGTCGTGACTCTGGGCGACGGTGTCGACAACCCGTGGGACCTCGCGCTCGACGACACGTTCGTCTACTACACCGAGATGAACAAGGGCCGCGTCATGAGGCTCGCAAAGGCAGGCGGCGCTCCCGCCGAGCTGGCATCGGGTTGGGTCGGGACCGGGACGGTCGCTGTCGACGACACGAGCGTCTTCTTCACCGCGTGCCCGACCGGCCCGTGCGAGGAGCAGCGGCTCTACGCCGTGCCGAAGACAGGCGGCCCCACCCGATTGCTTGCCAGCCGCTCGAGCGCGGGCGGTGATGGCGCCGTCCAGGTTGGTCCCACCTGGGTCTACTGGTCCGGAATACGCGCCGGCGCATCCGAGGCGTCCCTCGGGGTCATCGACATGGTCGCCAGGGTGGGCGGCGACCTCCTCCCGCTCGTGGCGGGGCTGGATGCGCCGATCGCGATCGCTGCCGAGCCCGACGGGTCGTCAGTGTACTGGGTCGACGTGATTTCGGGCGACGTAGGGCGCGTCTGGCTTCCCTGAATGCCGCAGCCAGCGCGCGACCGTCCCGCGAGCCGAGTTGTGCGATAAGGTGGTGCTGCGATGCTCGTGCTCCGAGTGCCGCGCGGCCTTCGAGACGGCGTGCAAGGTCAAGGTCGTCGACGCGTGCTTCTGCCAGACGTACTTCGGCGACACGAGCCAGCAATAGCGCCGTTGGCGCGTGCCGCCGCCCTCATGCTGCTGCGCGAGGACAGGGCTCTCCCAGCGGCACGCACATCGACGTCTCGCCCGCGACCGGACAGCAGCGCTCCGTCGGGCCGCAGCAGTGCAGCGGGTTCCCGCTCGGCCCGCCACCGCAGATGGTGCCGCCGTCGATGCCCATGCAGGCCGGTTGGCAGCGGCCGTCGATGCACTTGAGCCCGCTCGACTGATCGCACATGTCGGCCTGCGGGCTCGGCGAGCACGCGTCGCCACCGGTATCGGCGGGGCTCCGGGCGGCATCGACGCTCGCATCCCCACGCGCACCGCCGCTGTTGCCGCCACACCCGGCAGCGGCAAAGATGCCGAGCACAATTACGAAGCCGCGCATCTGCGCCCCCTGCGAACAGATGTCCGATCTTACCGCCGGGCCGCGCTTCGTGTCGATGGCGGCTGACGCCTTCGGGCTCGGCGGCACGCCTATCGCGGCCCAGTCCCCGTGGTCCATGAATCCCCGGTCCGCGAGCGTCAGCTCTGCGCGGGATCCAGGACGCGGCCGCTGAGGCGCACAACACCGTCGGCAGGTCGCGGATGAAGAAGAGGAACGGCCGGTCGACCATGATCGCATTCTGCGGCGCGCCGGCGGCGCCCCGGCCGGGCTCGATGGGCGGCTCTACATGCCCGCGCCGGGATCGGCGAATGTGCCACGGGCGCGAGGCCCCGCCGCCCAACCGACGCCGGCCGGAAATCGGCCACGCGGCCGGAATCCGGACGCCGCCGAGCCGTGTCGGCGCGTGGTTCTGCGCGCTTCGCGACGGCACGGGGATTGCTGTCGCTTCGGGGGTCAGGCGGCGCGCACTTCAGGTTGACTTCATCGGCGCGCACGAGGAGGATCGCATCGTGACCGACACCGAGCAGGCTCGCTTCGAGGTGCTCCTGGAGCGTCTGAACGACACGATCGACGTGATCGCGGAGGGGCACGCGATGCTGGCCCAGGGGCAGGCCGAGCTGAGGGCCGGGCAGGCCGAGCTGAGGGGCGGGCAGCAGCGGCTCGAGGCCGAGGTGGCCGGCCTGCGCGTCGAGCTGAGCGACCTTCGCATCGAGACGAGGGCCGGCTTCGCGGGTCTCACGGACCGCGTCGGCCGCGTCGATGACCGCGTCGGCCGCATCGAGGACCACCTCGGGCTCGACGGCCCCGCGGCCGGCACGCGGCGGCGGCGCCGGGCGGCCAAGCGCTGAGCTCACCGCCGCGGCCGATGGCGGTCGCGGCCACGGCCGCGGGGTGCGCGCCCCGCCCCTACTCCTCGATCAGCGACATCAGCTCCGAGAGCAGGTCGATGCGCATGCCGTAGTTGTAGCCCGGCGCGGCCATGTTGATGTTCACCGGCACCGTCTGGCCGTTCGCCGCCGTGATCGTCACC
>DASXVK010000163.1:0-7075 GCA_036504295.1 Polyangia bacterium | reverse complement strand
GAACGAGCCCGGCGGCGCTGCGTCCCGGCTGGTCCTCGACGCTCGCCGACGAGCGCACCGCGACCCGCCGCGGCCGCGGGTGCAGCCGCCGCAGCGCCGCGGCGACCGCCGCCGCGACGGCGCGCCGGCCCGGGTCCGCCGCGGGGCCCGCGGCGAGCGCCACGGCCGGCGGCAGCAGTACGAACCCGTCCGGCGCCGGCAGCCCCGCCCGCCGCAGCCGCGCGAGCCCCGCCGCCTTGCCCCCGGCGCCCGCGGCCCGCGCCGCGTCGAGCGGAACGACGAGCCGCATCGCCGCCACGCGCCGCCTGCCTAGGAGCGTGCGGGCGGATGCAACACGGAGGCACGGCGACACGGAGTAAGGTCATGAGTAATCGGAATCATCCTCCGTGCCTCCGCGTCTCCGTGTTGCATTTCCCCGCAGCCTGCCTAGTCCGTCGAGTTCACGACGAGGTCGATCTTCGAGCCCTTGAGCGCGCTCGCGCCGGCCGCGGGGGTCTGGCGCAGGACGATGCCCTGGTCGTTGTCCTCGTCCCGGCCGTACTTCACCTCGCCGACCTCGAAGCCCGCCTTCTTGATGGCGTCCTTCGCGCCGCCCACGCCGCGGCCGGTCACGCGCGGCACCGGCACCTGCGCCCCGGCGGCGACGACGATGTCCACCGCGATGCCGGGCTGCACCTCGGCCCCGGGCGCCGGCGTGGCCGCGAGGATCGTGCCGGCGGTCGCCTTCTCGTCCACGCGCTCGGTGCGCAGCCCGAGGCGCAGCTTCAGGGCCTCGAGCATCGGCTTCGCCTCGGCCTCGGGACGGCCGACGAGCTCGGGCACCTTGGCGCGCTCGGCCGCGCGCACGACCTTCACCCGCACGATGCTGCCCCGGGCGAGCCGCGACGCGTCGAGCGGGTGCTGCTCGCAGATCGTGCCGGGCGGGTAGCGCGGGTCGTCCACGCGGTCGGCGAGGTCCAGGGCGAGCCCGCGCGGGTCGAGGAGCTGCCGGGCCTGGGCGAGCGTGAGCCCGGCGAGGTTCGGCACGTCCACCGTCGGCGCGGCCGCCGGCGCCCCGCCGCCCACGACCTTGGGCAGGAGGAAGAACATCCCGCTGCTCACCAGCGCCGAGACCACCACCGAGACGAGCACGTTCTTCATCATCGCGATCCCCGGGGGGATGCTACCACGGCGCGGCGCAGCCCGCATGCGCGGCGCCGCCGGTTCCGGCGCGGCGGGCGGGCGTGATATCAGGGATCGCGGAGGTGGAGCATGCGCATGTGGGTCGCGGTAGGAGCGGTGACCTTCCTCCTCGGGTGCGGGCCCGCCGATCCTGTAGCCGTTTCGTCGCGCCGCGTCGTTCCGCGCGAGGGTTGCGCGCCGGCGGCCGGCGCCGTACGTGGCTCCCCTGCATGACTGCCGCCGCCCCGGCGCCGCCCCCGCTCGTCCTCACCGTCGGGCACTCGACCCGCTCCCTCGAGGAGCTGATCGCGCTGCTGCACGCGCACGAGGTGCGCCTGCTCGCCGACGTGCGCACGGTGCCGCGCTCCCGCACGAACCCGCAGTTCAACCGTGAGACGCTGCCCGCGGCGCTCGCGGCCGCCGGCATCGACTACGTCCACCTCCCGGCGCTGGGCGGGCTGCGCCACGCCCGGCCGGACTCGACGAGCCTCGCGTGGCGCAACGCGTCCTTCCGCGGCTACGCCGACTACATGCAGACCCCCGAGTTCGCCGCGGCGGTCGCCGACCTCGTCGCGCGCGCCCGCGGCGCCCGGCTCGCGATCATGTGCGCCGAGGCGGTGCCCTGGCGCTGCCACCGCTCGCTCGTCGCCGACGCGCTCACGGCCCGCGGCGTCGGCGTCGAGCACATCGTCAGCCCGAAGCGGCGCGACCCGCACCGGCTCACGCCCTTCGCGCGCGTCGCGGGCGAGCGGGTCACCTACCCGGCCCCGCAGCCCGAGCTCCCGGGCGTGGCGCCGGCTACCAGTCCGGCAGCTGCTCGACGACGGGGAGGAGCTCCGCGGGGCGGGCGATGATCACGCGGGCGCCGCGCGCCTCGAGCTCGTCGCGGTCGCGGAAGCCCCACAGCACGCCGACGGGCAGCATGCCGGCGCGGGCGGCGGTCTCGACGTCGTTGCCGCTGTCGCCCACGAAGACGGTGCGGGCCGGGGCCACCCCGAGCTGCGCCGCCATGGCGCGGGCCGCCGTCGGGTCCGGCTTGCGCGGCATGTGCGGCACCTCGCCCACGACGGCCGCGAAGCGCCACCTCCCGAGGAGGCGATCGACGAGCGTGCGCGTCGCCGTGTCGAGCTTGTTGCTCAGGACCGCCAGCGGCACGCCCCGCGCGGTCAGCGCGTCGAGCAGCTCCGGTACGCCCGCGTAGGGCGCGGTGCGGTCGAACATGTGCTCGAGGTAGATCTGCCGGAACTCGGCGACCATGGCCCCGGCCTCGTCGGCGCGCTCCGGCGGGAGCGAGCGGCGGACGAGCTCGCCGACGCCGTCGCCGATGAAGGCGCGGTAGTCGTCCACCCGTCGGCGCGGGCAGCCGTGGCGGTCGAGCAGCGTGTCCATGGCGAAGGCGAGGTCGCCGAGGGTGTCGAGCAGAGTGCCGTCGAGGTCGAAGATGACGAGGGCGGCGCGGCGGTCGTCGGTCATGAGGATCCTGTGGTCAGTCCGGGGTCAGAGGTGCCGGCCGAGGAAGGTGAAGCCGTCCTGCCAGCACTGGCGCGCGATGGCGGTGAAGACGAGCGCATGGAACGCGTGCATCCCGCCCTGATAGTAGCGCGCCTCGCAGGGCACGCCGAGGCGGTCGAGGGCGCGCTTGAGCCGCCGCGTGTCGTCGAGCAGCGGGTCGCAGGTCCCGACCGGCGCGAAGAACGGCGGCAGCGGCCGCGCCGGTGCCTCGCCCCGCTCCAGCATGCAGAGCGGGTCCGCGAGGTCGAGGTCCGGGTGACGGCCGCGCACGCCGTCGCCGAGGTAGGCCTCTTCGACCTCGGTGAGCCGGTCGGCCAGCCACCCCGGCAGCGGGCGCCGGCGCGTGAAGCGCTCCGTGTCCGAGACCTGCAGGATGCCGCACGCCGGCATCACCGCCCGGGGCACGACGCCGGTCTCGAAGACGGCGCGCGCGTAGGGCTCCGGCCGCTCGTAGGTCGCGGCCACGGCGAGCGTGGTGGCGAGGTTCGCGCCCGCGGACTCGCCCGCGACGATGAGCCGCCGCGCGTCGCCGCCGAACTCGGCCGCGTTGCGCACGACCCACTCGTAGGCCGCGCAGGCATCCTCCACGGCCGCGGGGAACGGGTGCTTCGGCGCGAGCCGGTAGTTGGGCATGAAGACGAGGTAGCCGCGCCGCGCGAAGGCGAGCCCCATGACCCAGTGGCTGTCCTTCGACAGGATGCGGAAGCCGCCGCCGTGGACGTAGAGCACGACCGGCCGCGCGCCCGTGTAGGCCAGCGGCCGGTAGACGTCGAGGTGATGAGCGCGCAGCCCGGTGGCCGCGTAGGGCAGGTCGCGCAGCACCCCGACCTGATGCCGCTCGGGCCGCGCCGCGGGGTGGAGCCGCCCGGCCCGGGCCAGCCCCGCCCACACCGCATGGGCGACCGCCGCGCCGATGATCTGCCGGTAGTGCGCGACCCCCCGCGCCGCGGGTACGGCGAGAGGCGCCGCGCCTTGGCGCAGGAGCGCCAGCTCCCTCAGGACTTCTGCTTCTCCAGCCACCGGTGATACACCCACACGCCCGCCGCCGACACCAGGCCGATAAGCATTAAGATGATCCAGCCGCGGGCGGCGCTTCCCCGGTCCAGCTCGAGCAGGCCCGAGGGGAGCTTGGTCGCGCCCTTGCACATCACCTCGTTGAAGATGGCGGCGCCGACGGGGCCGCCGATGAGCGCGCCGAGCGCCATCGGCAGGTTCGCGTAGCCGAGGAAGAGGCCCTCCTGGCCCTTGGGCGCGAGCGCGCCGATGTACTCGTACACGCGCGCCGACGCGAAGAGCTCCCCGAAGGCCGCGGCCGCGATCGTGAGCACGATGAAGAGCGACCCCAGCGGGAGCAGGTCCGCGAAGCTCGCGTGCAGCCCGCCCGCGAGGTACACGGGCACGAGGTTGAGCACGAAGGCCGCCGCGATGATCGCCGTGCCCACCATCATCGACACGATCGGCTTCCACTTGCCGAAGAGCTTGGTCACGAGGAGCTGGAAGCAGACGATGACGAGCGGGTTCGCCATCGTGTAGAGGTCGACGGGCGGCTTGGTCTCGACCACCTTCTTCAGGTAGAGCGGTAGGACGTTGTAGACCTGGCTGTAGAGGAAGAAGAAGCCCGTCGTCACGAGCAGGAAGAGCGTGAAGCGCGGGTTGCGCAGCACGATCACCATGTCGGCGAGGATGCGCGCGATCGACTTGCGCGGCTTCGCCGCCGCGGTGCCGAGCTCCTGCTCCGGGTCGCGGTACACGAGCAGCACGACCATGAAGGCCACCACGCAGGCGGCCGCCGCCACGGCGAAGATCATCGCGAGGCTCGAGCGCGTGCGCACGACGTAGGCCGTGCCGCGGCCGGTGAGCGAGCCGAGGTTGATGATGGTGTAGAAGATGCCGAAGCCGAGCGTGGCGCGCAGGCCCGCGGTCTTCTGCACGGTGCCGGAGATGCACGGCTTGATGACCGAGCCGCCGAGGCCGATGAAGAGGATGCCGGCGAGGACGAGCGGGAACACCCCGGGCGGGGCGACGTACGCGTCGGGCGGCGGATCGACGAGCGCGGCGCCGCCGAACCACACCGGGTAGCCCATGGCGGTGTAGCCGATGCAGAGCAGCACGAACGCGAAGAGCAGGCTCTTGCGGAAGCCGACCCGGTCCGCGATGGTCCCCGACAGGATCGGCAGGAAGTACACGAGGAACCAGAGCCAGCTGTTGAGCGTGCTCGGCCAGTACTTCCCGAGGCCGAGCTGGCCGAGGTAGATGACCACCCAGCTCGCCATCGCGTAGTACGCCGCGCGCTCGAAGAGCTCGGTGACGTTGGCGGTCCAGAAGCTGCGGGGGAACGGCGCGGGCTTCGGGTCGGGCGCGCCAGAGGCTCGGGCTGCGGGCTCGGTCGTCACGGCGGGGCAGTGTAGCGTATATTCGAGCTGTCATGCCGCCCTGGTACGAGGAGCTCTTCGACGAGCGGTACCTCGCCTTCTACGAGGAGCTCACGCCGGCCGCGCCGTCGACCGCGGAGGCCGCGTTCGTCGAGCAGGCGCTCGGGCTGGCGCCGCACAGCCGCGTGCTCGACCTCGGCTGCGGCACCGGACGGCACAGCGTGGCGCTCGCGCTGCGCGGCCACGCCGTCACGGGCCTCGACCTGAGCCCGACGCTGCTCGGCGTGGCCGAGCGGCTCGCCGCCGCGCACCAGGCCCCGCTGACCCTCGTGCGCCGCGACCTGCGCGACCTCGCGGGGCTCGGGCCCTTCGACGCCTGCGTCTGCCTCTACACCGTCTTCGGCTACTTCGACGACGCGGCCAACGAGCAGGTCCTCCGCGGCGTGCGCGACGCGCTGCACCCCGACGGGCGGCTGCTCCTCGACCTCACGAGCTTCGCGCCGCTGCTGCTGCCGGCCGGGCACACCGTGTGGCGCGAGTCGGCGCACGGCGTCGCGCGCGAGGCGCACCGCTACGACCCGCTCGACGGCGTGCTCACGACCGAGCGGACGCTCTTCCGCAAGGACGGCGGCGTCGTGACGCTGCCGGCGAGCCGCGTGCGCGCCTACCTCCCGCACGAGGTGCTCGCGCTGCTCGCGCGCGCCGGCTTCGCCGTCGACGCGCTCTACGGCGACCTCGCCGACACGCCGTTCGACTGGGAGCGCTCGCGCCGCCACGTGTACGCCGCGCGGCGGGCGGACGCGCCCGCGGCCGTCTGTAGCTAATCTGCCTCGCTGAGCGGCAGCGCGACGGTGAAGGTGCTGCCGAGGCCCGGCGTGCTGTCGACGGCGATGCCGCCACCGTGCGCCTCCACGATGAGGCGGGCGATGAAGAGGCCGAGCCCGAGCCCTTCCCGCGTCTCCGCTCCCAGGGCCCGGTAGAAGGGCTGGAAGATGCGCGTCAGGTCGCTCGGGGCGATGCCGCGGCCGTGGTCGGAGACGTCGAGCACGGCCGCGTCGCCCTGCCGCGTGACGGCGACCTCGACGGGGCACCCGGGCGGCGAGTACTTGAGGGCGTTCGTGAGCAGGTTGAGGACCACGCGGCCAAGGCGCGCGCCGTCGCCCGTCACAGGGATGTCCGCCTCGGGGCGGAGGAACCGGACCCGCCGCTCGTCGGGCGGGAGCTGCTCGGCGACGACCCGCGCGACGAGCTCGCCGAGATCGAGCGGCGCGTGCGCGAGGCGGCCGGCGCCGCTCTCGAGCTGGGCCGACTCGAGCAGCTCCCCGATCATGGCGTTCATGCGGCGGCAGCTCGCCACGATCGCGGCGACGCTGCTCTGCGCCTCGGGGCTGTCGGCGAAGTGGTCGCGGAGGATCTGCGCGTGGCCGGCGACGACCGTGAGCGGCGTGCGCAGGTCGTGCGCGACGAGCGCCGCCCAGCCCGCCTGCGGCGAGCCGGCGCGGGCGCGGGCGCCGATGTCGACGATGGGCGCGAGGGGCCGGACCGCCGCGCCGTGCGGCGCCCGGGCGAGCGCGCGAACGGAATCGGCGCGG
The DNA here is from genome assembly GCA_036504295.1 of Polyangia bacterium. GTDB lineage: Bacteria > Myxococcota_A > Polyangia > JACRCY01 > JACRCY01 > DASXVK01. The sequence continues at coordinate 438 of DASXVK010000163.1, read as the reverse complement.
GCCTCGCGGCGGGAGTCGTCGGTGTGGGCATCGCGGCGGAGTGGGTTCAGCAGCCGGCTCATCGGAGGCCTCCTGCCACTGAGCTGAAGCACGCCCCGTGCCAATGGTTGCCGCACGTGTTTCCGGCGGGTTGAGCGCGCACCGGCCACCGACGCTGTGCCAATTCGGCACGAGTCGTGGCGTTGTGTCGCTATTCAGTCGAGCCGCGCCGAGCGGACGCGCGTCATCGAAGGACCATGCCCTCGACCCGCATCACCCGCCGCCTGAACGCGCCGCGCGCGCGCGTCTATCGCGCGCTGCTCGACCCGCGCGCGGTCGCGACCTGGATGGTGCCGACCGGCATGACCAGCCACGTACACGCGTTCGACGCGCGCGAGGGCGGCGGCTTCCGAAGGTCGTCGAGGCGGTCGAGTTCGGGACCGCGGATCCCGCGCTGCG
>DASXVK010000162.1:0-8553 GCA_036504295.1 Polyangia bacterium | reverse complement strand
TGGGCGCGTGCAGCATGGCCGCGAACCGCCCCCGGGGGAGGAGCGTCCCGGACACGTGGAACGGCAGCAGCACCGCGGGCGCCACGCCGTACCCGAACCGGCCGCGGGCGGCGAGCCGCAGGTGGAAGAGGTCGGCGTCCTGCAGCAGCAGCGGCGCGACCACGAGTCGGTCCTCCGCGGGGAGGCGCCGCAGCCGCGCCACCAGCTCGACCAGGTACCCGTGGTCGAGCGCCGCCTCGAAGAAGAAGGGCCGCGGGCGCTCGCCGGCGAGCGCGCGGGCCCCGAGCAGGACCGGGCGGAGCGGCCCGTGGCGCGGCGGCGCCGGGGCGGCGAGCAGCCGCCGGAACTCGGCCTTCACCCGCGCGAGCCGCGCCCCCGCGACGAGCCAGTCGCACAGCGCCGCGCCCGCGCGCGGCACGAGCGGGACGAGCGCGGCGACCTCGCGCTCGAGGTCCTGCCGCAGCCAGCGTTGCAGCTCCTCGGCCCCCACGACCTCCGCCGGCGCGGCGACCGCGCGCGCGAGCTCGAGGACGCCGGGCCGCCGGGCGAGCGCGTCGAGCCGCGGGCCGTCGGCGATCCGGGCGCGCCGGCCGTGCAGCCGCGCCGTGAGGAAGTCCAGGTCGGGCGCGGCCGCGCGCGGCATGGCGTCACCGCGCCCCCGCCACGCAGCGGACGACAGCGTCCACCAAACGGCGCCGGGCGGCCCCGTCGAGCTGGACCTCGGCCTCGATCTGCCGCGCCGCCGCGGCCACCTGCGCCTCCTTCTCGCGCGCCGCGGCCTCGAGCGCCGCCGCGACGATCCGCGCGGCCTCGCGGCCCGCCTCGTCGCGGGCGCGCTCGCGCGCCTGCCCGGCGGCGCGCTGCGCGCTCGCCCGGATCCGCTCCGCCTCGCCGCGGGCCGCCGCGAGCAGGCCCCGCGCCTCGGCCTCGGCGCCGACGACCTCCTGGATCACCTCGCGCACGGCGGCTCCTCCGTCTCGCGCGCGGCGCGCAGGCGGTCGCGGATCAGCTTGAAGATGGTGAACGACTCGCGCTCGCGCTCCTCGAGCGCCGCCGTGATGAAGGCGATGGTCTCGCGGTAGTCGGGGATGAAGAGCTTCGAGAGCGCGTTGCAGCGGCGCTGCGTCTTGCGCAGCTCGCGCGCGAGCTGGATCACGGCGGTCTGGAGCTCGGCGAGCTCGGCCAGGTCCGGCAGGAGCGCGACGAAGCGGAGCATCGCCGCGTCGACGTTCGCCGAGGTGCCGCTCACGCCGAACTGGACGTCCGCCGGCGCGATGCGCGCCGTGACGCGGGCCAGCCGCAGGCCCATGAGGCGCTGCACGCCGAGGTCGACCTCGTGGTCCAGCCGGACGGCGTCGGCGGCGCCCGCGAGCGCCGCGGCCCCGACGTCGAGGTGGGCCTCGCGCAGGGCGGCGAACGCGGCGGGGAGGGCCGCGCCCACGCGGCGCTCGGCCGCGCGCGCGCGGCCCAGGCGGCTCATCAGCTCGAAGACGAGCAGCTGCCGCTTCTGCTCGAGCAGCTCGTAGCCCTCCTCGGCGAAGGCCAGCTGCCGCGCGAGCGCGAGCAGGCTCGACTTGGTCGGGGACACCTGGAGCCGCGCCATCGCCCGCTCCGTCAGGCCGCCTGCCGGCGGTAGTGGGCCGCGAGCAGCGCGTCGCTCAGGCGGTGCAGCTCGTCGCGCGGCACGAGCGAGAGCACGTCCCAGCCCAGCTCGAGCGTGGTCTCGATGCTGCGGTCCTCGTGCTCGCCCTGGTTCAGGAACCGCTGCTCGAAGCCGTCGCCGAAGGCCAGGTACAGCTTGTCGACGGGGCTCAGCTCCTCCTCGCCGATGACGACCGCCAGCGCGCGCACGCGCTTGACGTAGGCGTAGCAGGCGAAGAGCTGGCTCGCGAGCGCCGGGTGATCGTCGCGCGTGTAGCCCTTGCCGACGCCGTCCTTCATCAGCCGCGACAGGCTCGGCAGACCGGCGATGGGCGGATAGATGCCGCGCTGGGCGAGGTCGCGGTCGAGGACGATCTGGCCCTCGGTGATGTAGCCGGTCAGGTCGGGCACCGGGTGGCTGATGTCGTCGGACGGCATGGTCAGGATCGGGATCTGCGTGATCGAGCCCGGCGAGCCCTCGATGCGGCCGGCCCGCTCGTAGAGCGCGGCGAGGTCCGAGTAGAGGTAGCCGGGGTAGCCCTTGCGGCCGGGGATCTCGCCGCGGGCCGTGCCGACCTCACGCAGGCTCTCGCAGTAGTTGGTCATGTCCGTGAGCAGCACCAGCACGTGCTGGCCGCAGTCGAACGCCAGGTGCTCGGCCAGCGTGAGCGCGACCCGCGGCGTCAGGAGCCGCTCGACGCTGGGCGCGTCGGCGAGGGAGAGGAAGAGCGCGACCCGCGCGAGCGTGCCCGACTCCTCGAAGCTGCGGATGAAGAACGCGGCCACGTCGTGCTTCACGCCCATCCCGGCGAACACGATCGAGAACTCCACCTGCTCCTCGAGCAGGCGCGCCTGCCGCACGATCTGCGCCGTCACGCGGTCGTGCGGCAGGCCGTTGCCCGAGAAGATGGGCAGCTTCTGCCCGCGCACGAGCGCGTTCATGCCGTCGATGGCCGAGACGCCGGTCTGGATGAAGTCCCGCGGGTAGCGGCGCGCGAACGGGTTGATGGGGAGGCCGTTCACGTCGCGCCGGTCGGCCGAGAGCGGCGCCGGGCCGCCGTCGATCGGCCGCCCCAGGCCGTCGAAGACGCGGCCGAGCATGCGCCGCGACACCGGCAGCCGGAAGCTCTCGCCGAGGAACCGCGCCCGCAGGTCGCGCGTCGAGAGGCCGGTCGTGCCCTCGAGCACCTGGACCACCGCCTGCGCCGTCGAGACGTCGAGCACGCGACCCAGCCGCACGCGGCCGGCCGCGTCGACGATCTCGACGAGCTCGTCGAAGCCGACGTCGCGGACGCGGTCGATGAAGACGAGCGGCCCGTCGATGCGCGCGGCGCCGTGGTACTCGAGCCCGCGATCGGGGACGTCGTCGAGGTCCATCATGCCGCCGCCTCCGGGACCAGCGCGGCGAGCTCCTCCTGGACCCGCCGCTCGAGCGCGAGCAGGCCGGCGAGCTCGCCGTTGCCGTAGGTGGCCTTCGCCCGGAGCACCTCGGGGACGCAGGCGAGGCCCCGCACCCGCGCGAGCGGGACGCCGCGCTCGACCAGGGCGCGGCCGGTGCGGTACAGCCCGAGGATGAGGCGGAGCAGCGCCACCTGCCGCGCCGGCGTGCAGTAGGCGTCCCTGTCGTCGAAGGCGCTCTGGGCCAGGAAGCCGTCCTTGAGCAGCGCGGCGACGAAGAGGAGCAGCCGCTGCGACTCGGGCAGGACGTCGGGGCCGACGAGCCGCACGATCTGCTCCAGCTTCTCCTCGCGCTGCAGGAGCGTGATCGCCTCGGTGCGCAGCGCGCTCCAGTCCGGCGCCTGCTCCTCCCACCAGCGGGTCACGTCCTCGACGTACTCGGAGTACGAGCGGAGCCAGTGGATGGCCGGGTAGTGCCGCGCGTTGGCGAGCTCGGTGTCGAGCGCCCAGAAGCAGCGGATGAAGCGGCGCGTGTGCTGGGTCACCGGCTCGGAGAAGTCGCCCCCCGGCGGGCTGACCGCGCCGACGATGCTCACCGACGCCGGCGCGCCGCCGAGCGTGGTGACCGCGCCGCCGCGCTCGTAGAACTGCGCGAGCCGGGTCGGCAGCGAGGCGGGGAAGCCCTCCTCGGCGGGCATCTCCTCGAGCCGCGCCGCGAGCTCGCGCAGCGCCTCGGCCCACCGGCTGGTCGAGTCGGCGAAGACCGCCACGTCGAGCCCCTGGTCGCGGTAGTACTCCGCGAGCGTGATGCCGGTGTAGATCGAGACCTCGCGGGCGGCGACCGGCATGTTCGAGGTGTTCGCGATGAGGATCGTCCGCTCCATGAGCGGCCGGCCCGAGCGCGGGTCCTTGAGCGCCGGGAACTCGCGCAGCACCTCCGTCATCTCGTTGCCGCGCTCGCCGCACCCGATGAAGACGATGATCGCGGCGTCGGACCACTTCGCGAGCTGGTGCTGGGTGATCGTCTTGCCGGTGCCGAACCCGCCGGGGATCGCGGCGGCGCCGCCCTTGCCGAGCGGGAAGAGCGCGTCGATGATGCGCTGGCCGGTGACCAGCGGCGCGGCCGCCGGCCGGCGGGCGCGGATTGGGCGGGGCTGACGCACCGGCCACCGCTGCAGCATCCGGACCTCGCGCGGCCCCGCCGCGGTCTCGACCACGGCGACGGCGTCGCGCACCGTGTAGTCGCCGGGCGCGGCGACCGCGCGCACCGTCCCGCACAGGCCCGGCGGCACGAGGATGCGGTGCTGCACGAGCGGCGTCTCGGCGACCTGGCCCAGCGCCTCGCCGCCGCTCACCGCCGCGCCGGGCGCGAGGAGCGGCACGAAGGGCCAGCGCCGCGCCACGTCGAGCGGATCGACCTGCTCGCCGCGCCGGATCCAGGCGCCGCTGCGCGCCTGGATGCCCGGCAGCGGACGCTGGATGCCGTCGTAGATGTTGCCGACGAGCCCCGGCCCCAGCCACACCGACAGCGGCGCCCCGGTGGGGCGCACCGCCGCGCCCGGCTTCAGCATCGTCGTGTCCTCGTAGACCTGGATGGTGGCGCGATCGCCGACGAGCCGCACCACCTCGCCGACGAGGCCCAGGTCGCCGACGTGCACCACCTCGTACATCTGCGCGCCGGCGAGGCCGGTCGCGGTGACGATCGGGCCGCTGACGCGGGCGACGACGGCCTCGGTCATGGGCCGCCTCCGATCGCGGCGACGAGCCGGCGCCGCAGCTCCGGCCACAGGCGCTCGAGGCGGGCGGCGAGCCGGTCGTCCCACACCTGGCGGCCGGCGGCGTCCTCGACGATGAGGCCGCCGTCCGCGACCGCCGGGTCCGCGAGGGCGGTGAGCTCGAGCCCGGGCCGGCCCGCGCGGCGCCGGACCTCGTCGACGTCGAGGCGGGCCCCGGGTCGAAGCCGGAGCACGAACGCGTCGCCCTCCATGCGCGCGAGCGCCTCCGCCGCGAGCGCCACGAGCGTCTCGGCGGGCACCCCGCCGTCGCCGGCGACGAGCCGCCGCCGCGCCTCGTCGTGGATCTCGCCGAGCACGGCCTCGATCCGTGCGGCGCGCAGGCGGCCGGCCTCGACCGGCACCGTCGCCAGGATCGCGGCCGCGCGGCGCGCCGCCTCGGCGCGGGCCTCGTCCAGGCGCCGGTCCCGGCCCTGCGCCGCGTCGGCCGCCGCCTGCGCGAGGAGCGCGCCGGCCTGCTCCCGGGCGGCCGCGACGAGCACCTCGCCCTCGGCGCGGGCGTCGTCGAGGATGGCGCGGCACAGGACCGCCGCGGCGCCGGCCCCCGGGCCGACCACCTACGCCTCCTCTGCGCCGACGCTGACGCCGACGGCGGCCTGCACGATCTGGTGCAGGCTGCGGCGCCCCGGCAGCGGCCCGCCGGGCCCCGGGATCTCGACGATGAGCGGCCGGTCGTGCGTGAGGCGGAGGGCGTCGATCGCCGCGCGGAGCGCCGCCGCGACCGCCTCCGTGACGATGACGACGCCGATGTCGGCGCGGCCGGCGGCCTCGTCGAGCGCAGCGCCGGCCGCGGCCGCCGAGGCCGCCGCGCGCCCCTCGATCCCGGCGAGCCGGAACCCCCGCACCGTGTCCTCGTCGGCGATGCAGAAGAGCCTCACGGCGGCCATCCGACGGTTCAGATCTTCTGAACCAGCATCATGGCGATGACGAACCCGAGCACCGCCAGGCCCTCGGCGAGCGCGACCAGCACCAGGCTGCGGAGGAGCAGCTCAGGCTTCTCCGCCGCCGCGCCCATCGCGGCCGAGCCGATCCGCCCCACCGCATAGCCCGCGCCGATCACCGAGAGCGCGATCGCGAGCGCCGCCGCCGCGCCGAGGCCGATCTTGCGCACCTCGAAGGCGTCCGCCGCGGCGGCCGCGGTGGGCTCGGCCCAAACCGTCGCCGCGCCGAGCAGGACCAGGCCCGCGAGCACCGCCGACGCGATCATCCGCATGCCAGCACCTCCGCGGCCCCGGCCGGCCGCGTGCCGCCCACGCAGCGCCGCCACCGGGCGCGCCGCCCCCGTGCGGTTGGATGCGGCGAAGCCCGGGGCGCGGGTCGGCGAACAGGACCCGCCCTCCTGGCGCGCGTCCGCCGCCGACGGCGGGCTGGCGTCACGCGCTGGCGGCGTGCTCGGGCGCACCGAGCGCGTCCAGGATGAGCCCCTCGATCGCGACCGCCGTGTCGTCGTCCAGCGCAGCGAAGCGGAGGCCGAGACCCGCCCGGCCACGGCCGGCGATCACCCGCACGACCTCGGCCCGGACCGCCACCCGGGCCGACGCGCCCGGCGCGTGCATCTCGAGGCGCACGACGCTGCCCGGCGCGGCCTCGGCGGCCAGCCGCTGCGAGCCGCAGTCGAGCAGCGCGCCGATGAGGCTCAGGTTCGCCACGCAGGCCGTCGCGGTCCAACCCGCGCCGGCGACGCGCGCGACCAGGTTCGTCGCCACGCGCGGGTGCCGCCGCGCCTCGATCCCGGGGCGCCCGTGGTGCCGGACGGTGCGCAGGCCCGCGGCCGCCGCCGCGAAGCACAGGCGCGCCCGCGTCGCCTCGTCCACCTCCGTGAAGACCACCTGGAAGCCGCTGCGGCTCGCCTGCGCGGGGTCCACCCGCGCCGCGATGACGCGCGCCGTGAGCGGCGGCAGCGCCGGCAGGTGGCGCGGGCGCAGGGTCATGATCACGGTCGTGCCGACGGTGGGCACGCGCAGCGCCAGCAGCGACGCGCCCGCGACCGACCAGCTCACGACCGGCAGCGGCCGCGGCTCGGCGTCGGGGAACGCACACACGGCCATCGCGACCGCCGGCGCTCGTGGGATCTGGGGATTCGGCTCCCTCACGCTCATGGTGCCCCTCCGCCATGCCGCCGCGGCGCGCCCGGGCGGCGCGTCCCATCTCGCGGTTCGATGCGACGACCGCGAATCCGCGCTCGTGAACCTGTGGCGCCGAGGTACGACGGACGCCGTCGCTGTAGGCGCCTGTCGGGGGCTCAGAGCCCGAGGCCAACCGCGGCGGCGTAGGCCGCGAGGTTGTAAGCGGCGTGGCCGGCGATCGGCACCGCGAGCGTGCCCGCGCGATCGTAGGCGACGGCGAGCACCAGGCCGAGCCCGAAGGCGAAGAGGGCCTGCGGGCCCAGCGGGTGCGCGGCGGCGAAGAGCGCGGCCGAGAGGAGCGTGGCCACCGGCGCGCGGAGGTGCGAGCGCAGCGCGTCGTGGACCACGCCGCGGAAGGCGAGCTCCTCGGCGACGGGCACGAGGAGGGTGAGATACAGGAGCAGCCAGGGCGACCGCGGCAGGCGCGCCGGCGGCAGCGCCGCGGCGGCGAGGGACTGGAAGACGCCGAGGCACAGCGCGAGGACGAGGGCCCCGCCCCACACGCTCGCGGGCAGGGCGCGGCGCGGCGCGGCGCGGCGCAGCGCGCGACAGCCGAGCGCCGCGAGGCCGAGCACGGCCGTCGCGATCACGACCCAGCCCCACCGGCCGAAGCGCGCGCACATGGGCGCGCTGAGGACGCGCTCGGCGACGACGGCGGCGGTGACGACGAGCACGGCCACGCCGACCGCGCGCCACGCCGGCCGGCCGCCGGAGGCGACACGGGACGGAGCCAGGGGCGCGCGGGCGGCGATCATCCAGCTTCGTTCTACGCCCGCGGGCCGCGAAACTGCCTGGGGGCGGCCGGCAGCACCGCGGGCGCGACGGCTGACGCCCCTATTTCTCTGGGGTTAGGCCGTCGAAGAGGTTGAGCTGGCGCGCCGCCGGCTTCGCGGGCCCCGGCTCGCCCTCGAGCTTCACGAGGGCGTCGCCCTCGCCCTCGACGTAGCTCGCGAGGAAGCGCCGCGCGGCCACCGCGTCGAGCTTGCGCAGCTCGCGCCCGACCGCGCGGGCGATGTCGGTCGACGACACCTTGGGGTCGCCCGGGAGGCTCATGAAGGCGCGCTCGACGTCGAACGAGAGCTGCTCGAGCGCCGCGAGCGGCACGGGCCGCTTGCCGACGACGCGCGCGATGGCCTTCACGATCTTCGCGCGGTCGAAGACCTCGGTCTTGCCCGCGCGCTTGACGACGGTGACGGGGGTGTAGTCGAACCGCTCGCGCGTCGTGAACCGGAAGCCGCAGCCGGTGCACTCGCGGCGGCGGCGCACGCCGTCCTTGACCTCGCGCGAGTCGACGACCTTGGTGTCGGCAGCGCTGCAGCGGGGGCACTTCACGAGGGAGACGCTAGCACAGCGGCCGGGCTATTTCCTCTTCCGGCCGCCCGGGATCAGCCGCGCGGAGACGTGCTTCGGGCCGCCGCCCACGACCTCGACGTCCTCTTCCCAGGTCTGGTAGCCCTTGCGCGTCAGCGTCACCTTGTAGGTCCGGCCGGGCGCGAGGCCGTCGACCGACTCGGGCGTCTTGAGCCCGGTCGACTGGCCGTTGACCGCGATCTCCGCGCCGAAGGGCTCGGAGACGATGTAGAGGGTGGCCGGGA
>DASXVK010000161.1:0-6462 GCA_036504295.1 Polyangia bacterium | reverse complement strand
CATGATCGTCGCCACGGGGCATCCTCCACCGAAGGGCCTAGAACACCTCTCCGATGGCACGGCTCTGCCCCGTACTCAAGTTCTCCTGCACCTGCTCACGCGATCAGGCCGTCGCTGCGCAGGGTGGGATCCACACCCTGGCGACGTCTGTAGGACACAATGTACACCGGGATCGCAGACGATCTTGAATGGCTGCAGAGCTGGTACGCGAATCGTTGTGCCGAATTGGCTGGCAATGAGCATCAAGAGGTGGGGCTGTCGATAGAGTCGATCGATAACCCTGGCTGGTGGTTTCGCGTGCCACTAGATGCGTCCCAGGCCCAGCGACTAGCGCCAGGAGTGCTCTGCGTCGAGGGTGACCCGCCCAGCGAGACTTCGCTTGGCAGCGCCGAGTGGCTGCTTTGCGAGATCCGCGAGGGGGTGTTCCACGGCGCCGGTGACCCGATGAAGCTGCATAAGATCATACGCGTCTTCCGTGAGGCGGTGGTCGAAGCAGCCAAGGCCAGCGACCCGGGTTGATGAACCAGGCGCTGCGGGATGAGGTGGCCCGGCCCAAGGGCAGAGGAGGGCAAACCGTCGATCGGGCCGTCGCGCCTGACCCGGGAGGAGCGCAAAAAAGGCCGCCGTGGGTCACGCACGGGGCCCCCTCTGTCGCCGATGCTCACGGCACCACCAGCCCCGTCCGCACTGCACACAGCACCAGCCCCTCGAAGAGACGTACCGCAACGTCGCCGCGGGCGCGCTCACGTCGGCGCAGCACGATAGTGTGCAGCACCGGGATAATGAGCGGTTGATCCCTCAGCAGGTCAGGTAGCACCAGCCACCGCAGTTGGCCTGATACACAGGGCCGCGATGGTATGGGCGACCGCGCAGCCGGAGACCCTGGTGGCGGGACTCCTCACGGCACCACCAGCCCCGTCCGCACCGCGTACAGCACCAGCCCCTCCACCTTGCGCACGTCCGCCTTGCGCATCATCTCGGCACGGTCGGCCTCGACCGTCTTCACGCTCACGCACAGCGTCTTCGCGATCTCCGGGGTGGTGAGGCACTTGCAGATGAGCCGCAGGATCTCGCACTGGCGTGCGGTGAGCGGGTCCCACGACGCCGTGGGATCCCGCACCCAGCGGGACACCCGGTCGAGCACCTCCTCGCCCAGGTCCGGGGGGACGTAGCGCTGCCCGGCGATCACCTGAGCGAAGGCCTCGAGTGCGTCCGCGAGCTCCGCCTTCTAGGGCAGGAAGCCGCGCGCGCCGGCCTTGAACGCGGCGATCACCCACTCGGCATAGCAGACCGAGGACATCGCCAGGCACCTGATCGGCGGCGACTCCCTCGTCAGCAGGCGGATCGCCTCGAAGCCGCTGAGCCCCGGCAGGTGCAGGTCCATCAGCACCAGGTCCGGCCTGACCTGCCGGCACAGGTGGACGGCTGGCCACCCATCCGCGGCCTCGCCCACGACCGCGAGGCCCGGCGCCCGCTCCAGCATCTGGCGCAAGCCCCGCCTGATGAACGCCTCGTCCTCGACCAGCACGACGCGGAGTGCCACGCCGGTACCCCCCATGATCGGGTGGAAGCCCCCTTCCGTCCCGCCGCTCCTGAGCGTGTGCGCACCGCCGGGCCCCCGGTAGCCCGCGATGCACTGCTGCGAATTCCTTCACGCCACAATCGCCGGGAACCGGCGATCCGTCAAGCTTCTTACCGCATTGGGGCGCGGGGCTACGCCGCCGGCGCGAGCGGGAGCGTGAAGAAGAACGCCGGGGCGTTCCGGGGGCCGGTGCGCTCGGCCCAGATGCGGCCGCCGTGGACCTCGACGAGCAGGGCGGTGATGAGCAGGCCGGCGCCGAGGCCCTCGACCTGGCGGGCGAGGAGCGCCTCGTCGGTCAGGCGGGCGCGGACGGCCTCGAGGGGCTCGGCCGCGCCCGCGGCGGCGTGGTCGCCGACCGCGACGAAGAGGTCAGCGTCGCCCGCCGCGGCCCGCGCGTGGGGGCGGTGGTCGGCGGGCGCGTGCCGGAGCGCGTTCGTGATGAGGTTCAGGAAGATGCGCTCGAGGCGGTTCTCGTCGACGAGCACGCGCGGCGTGCCGGCGGGGATCTCGATCACGCCCCGCGGCGTGCGGATGAACGGCTCCGCCCGATCGAAGAGGTCGCCGAGGAACGCCGCGAGATCGACGCTGCGCATCTCGAGCTTGAGCATCCCGCGCTGGTGGCGCGAGAGATCGACGAGGTCCTCGATCATCGAGTTCATGCGCCGCCCCGCCGTGAGGATGGCGTCGAGCGAGCGGGTCACGGTCTTGTCGCGCTGGCCCGCCTTCTCGAGCACCTCGCGCAGGAGCTGCGACTGCAGGTGGATGATCGCGAGCGGCGTGCGCAGGTCGTGCGAGACGGCGCGCAGCAGGTCGTCGCGCTGGTCCTTGACCACGCGCAGCTCGGCCGTCTGGGCCGCCGCGGGGCTCGCGCCGGAGGCGGTCGCCAGCGCGGCGGTCGCCGCGCGGAGCCGGAGCAGGACCGCGACGCGCGCCTGCACCTCGGCCCGGCTCGCGTCGAGCCGCACGAGATCGTCGAGCGTGTCGCCCAGCGCGGCGGCGGCCGCGGCCTCGTCGCCGGGCCCGACCGCGCCCAGCACCGGGCCGGCGACCGGGCCAGCGCGCCGCGCGCGCAGCGCCTTGCGCAGGCGCGGCAGCAGGGCCGGCGCGACCACGCACAGGTCCACCCCCTGGTCGCCGGGCGCGAGGGCCGTCGCGACGACGACCTCGTGCTCGCCGAGCGCCTCGGTGAGTCGGCAACGCGCGTCGTCGTCATCGAGCAGCAGCGCGATTCTCATCAGCCGATCCTTGGCCCCCACGCGATCCGGCGAGGCAGCAAAGGGGTAGTGCTCCGCCGGACAGGTGTCAAGCCAAATCGCGCCCTGCAGCGCCGCGCCGCGCCGTCGAGTTGCCCGCGATATTGCGATGTGGCGCCGAGATCATTATGCAACGCCGCGCAACCCGCCGCATCCCGGTCGGAGGCCAGGTCCTTCCCCGCACAGCATCGAAGCACGGAGGTTTCTGCAGCATGGTCGAGCACGAGCCGGAGGGCGCTCCGGCGGAGCCGCCGGCGCCCGAGTCCGAGCCGCCGTCAGCCTTGCAGCGGCTGCTGCGGGTGCTCCTCGGCGCGCCCCGGAGCCTGGCCGACACCTCGATCTTCCACCGCCTCACCCTGATCGCGTTCCTGGCGTGGGTGGGGCTCGGGGCGGACGGCCTCTCGTCGTCGGCGTACGGCCCGGACGAGGCGTTCCGGACCGTGGGCGAGCACCGCTACCTGCTGGTCGCGCTCGCGGCGATGACCGCCATCACCATCTTCGTCATCGCCGCGGCCTACAGCCGCATCATCGAGGAGTTCCCGCACGGCGGCGGCGGCTACAACGTCGCGACCCTGCTGCTCGGCCCGCGCGCCGGGCTGGTCGCGGGCGCCGCGCTCATCGTCGACTACGTCCTGACGATCGCCGTCTCGATCGCCGGCGCCGGGGACGCGCTCTTCAGCCTCGGGTTCCTGCAGCCCTACGCGAGCCTCAAGCTGCCCTTCGAGATCGCCGCGATCCTCGCGCTCACGATCATCAACATCCGGGGCGTGCGCGAGTCGATCCTCACCCTCATGCCGATCTTCGTCCTCTTCCTCGTGACCCACGCGCTCGCGATCGTGGGCGGGTTCGTGGTCAAGGTGCCGGAGGTGCCGGTGCACGCCCGCGCCGTGGCCGAGGGCTTCCACGCGGCGGCGGCGAACCCGCAGATCGGCACGATCGGCATCCTCCTGCTCTTCATGAAGGCCTACTCGATGGGCGGCGGCACGTACACGGGCCTCGAGGCCGTGTCGAACAGCCTGCAGCTCATGCGCGAGCCGCGCGTCCAGACCGCCAAGCGCACGATGGCCTACATGGCCGTGTCGCTGGCCATCACCGCCGGGGGCCTGCTCCTCTGTTACCTGCTGTGGAACGTCGCCGCCGTGCCCGGCAAGACCATGAACGCGGTCCTGGTCGAGCGGATGATGCAGACGCTCCCCGGCGGGAGCGTCTTCGTCTTCTTCACGCTCCTCGCCGAGGCGCTGCTGCTCGTCGTCGCCGGCCAGGCCGGCCTCATCGCCGGGCCGCGCGTGCTCGCGAACATGGCGGTCGACTCGTGGGTACCGCGCGGCTTCGCCGCGCTCTCGGAGCGCCTCACGACCCAGAACGGGATCGTGCTCATGGGCGCCGCGTCCCTCGCCATCCTGCTCTACGAGGGTGGCGACCTGCGCCGCCTGGTCGTCATGTACAGCATCAACGTCTTCCTCACCTTCTCGCTCTCCATGTTCGGCATGGCGCGCCACACCTGGCGCACGCGCCGGCAGCGGGCGCACTACCGGCGCCGCACCGGGCTCTTCGTCTTCGGCTTCCTCCTGTGCGGGGCGGTGCTGGTGATCACCACCCTCGAGAAGTTCACCCAGGGCGGCTGGCTCACGGTGACCGTCACCAGCAGCCTCATCTTCCTCTGCTTCCTCATCCGCCGTCACTACCGGCTGGTCGGCTCCAAGCTGCAGGCGCTCTTCGCCGAGCTCGGCGCGATCCCCGAGGTGCCCGGTGTGGTGCCGGCCAAGCTCGATCCCGCGCGGCCGACGGCGGCGCTGCTCGTCGGCGGCTTCGGCGGCCTCGGCATCCACACGATGCTCAACATCTTCCGGGCCTTCCCGGGCCACTTCAAGAACCTGGTGGTCGTCGGCGTCGGCGTGCTCGGCTCGGGCGAGTTCAAGGGCGAGGGCGCCGTCGAGGACCTCAGGAGGGAGACCGCGGAGACGCTCAGGAAGTACGTCGCGCTCGCGCAGAAGCTCGGCGTGCCCGCGACCTACCGCCTGGCCGTGGGCACCGACGCCGTGAGCGAGGCGACGCGGCTGTGCCTCGAGGTGGCGAAGGAGTTCCCGAACGTGACCTTCTTCGCCGGCAAGATCATCTTCCAGCGCGACCGCTGGTACCAGCGCTTCCTGCACAACGAGACCGCGTTCGCGATCGAGAAGCGCCTGCAGTGGGCCGGCAAGACCATGGCGATCCTGCCGGCCCGGGTGCGCTGACGCGGCGCGCCGGCGGCGCTCGCCGGCCCGCGCGCAGCGGCATCGAAGGGACCGAGGTGCGACATGGCCGACCATGACCCGGGACACTCGCCCTCGCCGGAGGAGCCGGAGCCCGAAGCGCCATCCCCGGCGGCGCGGCTGCGGCGCGTCCTGTTCGGCGCGCCCAAGAGCCTGGCCGACACCTCGCTCTTCCGCCACCTGACCCTCATCGCGTTCCTCGCGTGGGTGGGGCTCGGCGCCGACGGCCTCTCGTCGTCGGCCTACGGGCCGGACGAGGCCTTTCGCACGCTCGGGGCGCAGCACCGGTACCTGCTGGTCGCGCTCGCGGCCATGACCGCCCTCACGGTCATGATCATCGCCGGCGCCTACAGCCGCATCATCGAGGAGTTCCCGCACGGCGGCGGCGGCTACGTGGTGGCGACGAAGCTGCTCGGCGCGCGGGTGGGCGTGGTCTCGGGGTCCGCGCTGCTCGTCGACTACGTGCTCACGATCGCGGTCTCGGTCGCCTCGGCCGGGGACGCCCTCTTCAGCCTCGACTTCCTCCTCCCCTTCGTGGGCTGGAAGCTGCCGTTCGAGGTGGCCGCGATCCTGGTGCTCACGGTGATCAACAGCCGGGGCGTACGCGAGTCGGTGCTCATGCTCATGCCGATCTTCCTCGTCTTCCTGCTGACGCACGCGCTCGCGATCGGCGGCGGGTTCCTGGTCAAGGTCCCCGAGATCCCGCAGCACGCGCGCGCCGTGGCCGACGGCTTTCGCGCGTCGGCGCACAACCCGCAGATCGGGGTCGTCGGCATCCTCCTGCTCTTCCTGCACGCCTACTCGATGGGCGGCGGCACCTACACGGGCATCGAGGCGGTCTCGAACGCGCTGCCGATCATGCGCGAGCCGCGCGTGCTCACGGCGAAGCGCACCATGGTGTACATGGCGGTCTCGCTCGCCGTCACCGCCGGCGGCCTGCTGCTCTGTTACCTCCTGTGGAACGTCGACCCGGTCCGCCACAAGACCATGAACGCCGTGCTCCTCGAGCGGCTCGTCCACGGCGTGCCGGGCGGCTGGAGCTTCATCCTCGTCACGCTCCTGTCGGAGGCGCTGCTCCTCATCGTCGCCGCCCAGGCCGGCTTCATCGACGGGCCGCGCGTGCTCGCGAACATGGCGGTCGACTCGTGGGTGCCGCGGCGCTTCGCCGCGCTCTCGGAGCGGCTGACGACCCAGAACGGCATCCTGCTCATGGGCGCGGCCTCCCTGCTCATCCTGCTCTACGAGCGGGGCGATGTCCGCCGGCTGGTCGTCATGTACAGCATCAACGTCTTCCTCACCTTCTCGCTGTCGATGTTCGCGATGGCGCGCCACACGTGGCGCACCCGGGCGCAGCGGGTGCACTACCGGCGGCGGC
>DASXVK010000160.1:0-24612 GCA_036504295.1 Polyangia bacterium | reverse complement strand
CCGCGCCGCCCCGACCGCGACGAGCGCCTGCTGCCGCTCGCGGTCGCGCTGCCGGACCCGACCCTCGACGAGGCGCTGCTCGGCGACGAGGCGCGCCTGGCCGAGCTCTTCGCGGGGCTCGGGCTCGCCCGCCCGTACCCGGCGGCCGAGGCCGACGTCGACACCACGCTCTACGCCGCGCAGGACCGGCCCGCGGTGCTCTTCGTCGGTACGCGCGCGGCGCGACCGCTCACGGCCACGATCACGCTGCCGGCCCCGGCGCGGCTCACCGACCTCATCTCCGGCGAGACGCTCGCGGGCGACGGGACCGCGGCGGTCGCGCTCCCGGCCTACGGGGTGCGCCTGTTCCGCGTCGACGCGCCCGCGCCGGCCGGCGAGGAGGCCGCCCGTGATTAGCCGCGACCTGCGCCTCGAGGACATCGACGCGCGGCACTGGACCAACCTCGTCCGGCTCCTCGAGCCCGACGCCGACGCCTACCGCGCCGGCGGCCCCGGGCGCCTGCCGCTCGTCATCCTCACCGAGGGCGGCCGGCCGGTGAAGGCGGTGCGCGCGGGCGTCGGGCGGGTGCCGCTCGCGGGCCTGAAGTGGTACGGGCCGGACGGCATCGACCGCGCGCGCCAGGAGAGCGGCGCCGCGCTCCTCCTCGCCGCCGAGATCGACGCCCTGCGCGAGGTGCTGCGCGCCCTCGAGTCGAGCGTGCGGCTCGACGAGGACGGTGTCGCGCAGGCGCTGCGCATCGCGACCGCGGTGCGCGGGCGCATGGGGCAGGGCATCTACCTCAGCCCGCGGCTGCTCAAGGGCGTGCCGGTGCCGTCGTACGAGGCGGTGCAGCGCACCTTCGACCTCCTCTACCCCGACGACCGCGCCGCGGCGTGCTACGTCTTCGACCGCGGCGGGGTGCACACCTCGGTCATCTCGGCCAAGCGCCGCGGCGACATCGCGCTCGTCACCACCCACCTCGCGCTCACCTTCCCGCTCACGGGTGAGTGGCGGCGCGAGTACCCGCGGGTCCTCGAGGCGGTCGAGCGCCGCTTCGCCCGGCCGTTCCTCGGCATCTTCGCCGAGCTCGGCGCCGTGCAGCGCATCCTCGCCGGCACGAGCAGCGTGGCGCGCGAGGTCGCGGCCCGCGCCATCGTCCTCGATCCCGCCCCGCCGTGGCTCATGGCCCTCGTCGCCGCCGACGCCGGCGCCCAGATGGCGCAGGCCGGCGCCGGCCTCCTCAAGCGCTTCGTGCCGTCGTCGCTCATGTCGATCGCCCGCGGCGTCGCCGAGCGCGCCGCCGAAGGCCCCTTCACGATGCTCGGCTTCAACCCCTTCCAGGTCGCCGGCGAGCTGCTGCGCCTGTCGCACCGCCCGCCGGCCTAGGGGACACGCAGCCCCCCCGTAAGCACCCGTACGCAGGGACATTTTTGACCATACCGCGCATTTCGTTCGGCGCCGGAAACGCGCCCGATTCCGCGGGCTTGCACGAAATGCGCGGTGTGCCTGAAAACCCCAGTTGTCTCGCGCGGTTGCCTGGGGGCTGCGTGTCCCCTACGCGCCGTCGACGATCGCCGGAGCGAGGCCGCCGTTCGCGGGGAAGTAGAGGCTGCCGCAGGCGGGGCAGGTGAGGCGGTCGTCGAGGCGCACGCCGCAGGCGCAGGTCCAGCCGATGCGGCGGGCGGGGACGCCGACGACGAGGGCGTAGGCCGGGACGTCGGCGCGCACGACCGCGCCGGCGCCGACCATGGCGTACTCGCCGATGGTGGCCCCGCAGAGGATGGTGGCGTTCGCGCCGATGGTCGCGCCGCGCTTCACCAGCGTCGGGCGGTACTCGTGCTTGCGCTCGACCTCGGAGCGCGGGTTGATGACGTTCGTGAAGACGCAGCTCGGCCCGCAGAAGACGCCGTCCTCGAGGGTGACGCCGTCGTAGACCGAGACGTTGTTCTGGATCTTGACCCCGTCGCCGATGGTCACGTTGCCGAGGTAGACGTTCTGGCCGAAGACGCAGCGCGCGCCGATGCGCGCCCCGGCCATCACGTGGGAGAAGTGCCAGATGCGGGTGTCGTCGCCGATGACGGCGCCCGCGTCGATGACCGCGCTCGCGTGCGCGAAGTAGCTCATGCGCAGAGCCGTAGCGAAAACCCGGCCCGCGCGCCAGTCAGGGCTTGCGCACGCGGGCGCCGGACGCGGTGTCCTCGACGGTGACCCCGAGCGCGACGAGCTCGGCGCGCAGGGCGTCGGCGCGGGCGTAGTCGCCCGCCGTCCGCGCCGCGGCGCGCTCGGCGAGCAGCGCCTGCACGTGCTCGTCGACGAGCGGGTCCGGGCCGAAGTCCAGCACCGCGAGCACGCGGTCGGCGCGGTAGAGGAAATCGAGGGCGAGCTGCGCGTCGCAGCGCGAGAAGGTGGGGGCGTCGAGCCGCGCGTTGAGCGCCCGCAGCAGCTCGAAGAGACGGGCCTTGGCCTTGGGTACGTTGAGGTCGTCGCGCAGCGCCGCGAAGAAGGCGTGGTCCGCCGCCTCGACGAGCTCGTCGACCTCGCGGTGCGGGCCGCCGCCGCGCCGCACGTGGCGCAGGTGGCGGATGACGGCGTTGAGCCGCGCGAGCTCGCGGCGGGCAGCGTCGAGCCCGGCGAAGGAGAAGTCGCACGGCCGCCGGTAGTGCACGAGCAGCAGGAAGTAGCGCACCTCGCTGCCGGTGTAGCCGCGGCCGAGCAGGTCGCGCAGCGTGAGCGCCGTGCCCGCCGAGCGCGACATCTTCTTGCCGCCGGTGAGCATGAGGCCCGTGTGCATCCAGTAGCGGGCCATCGCGTGGCCCGAGAGCGCCTCGCAGATCGCGTTCTCGTTCTCGTTGTGCGGGAACGTGAGGTCCTGGCCGCTCGTGTGGATGTCGAAGGGCGTGCCGAGGTAGCGCGCGGCCATGGCGGCGCACTCGATGTGCCAGCCCGGCCGCACGTTGCCCCACTCGGTCTGATACGTGATCCGCCGGCGCAGCTCCTTGAGGTCGGAGCGGCGCACGAGCGTGAAGTCCTTGGGGTTGTCCTTCTCGTAGTAGTCGAGCTCGACGGTGGCGCCGGCCTTGATCTTCGACAGGTCGACCCGGCTGAGCTTGCCGTAGCCGGCGTGCTTGCCGATGTCGAAGTAGACCGAGCGCTGCCGCTCGTAGGCGAGCCCGGCCCCGATCAGCCGCCGCGTCATCGCGAGCATGTCCTCGACGTGCTCGGTCGCCCGCGGGTAGTGGTCGGCGGGGAACATGCGCAGCGCCGCGACGTCGCCGTAGAACTCGGTCGCGTACTGCCCGGTCAGCTCCGCGAGCGTCACGCCGCGCCGCCCCGACTCGGCGATGGTCTTGTCGTCGATGTCGGTGAGGTTGACGATGTGCCGTACCTGGTAGCCGTCGGCCTGCAGCAGCCGCTTGAGCACGTCCACGCTGAGCAGGCGGCGGATGAGGCCGATGTGGGCGCAGTCGTGCAGCGTCGGGCCGCAGGTGTAGATGCCGACCTGGCCCTCGGTGAGCGGCCGCAGCAGCTCCTTCTTGCGGGTCAGGGTGTTGTAGAGCCGCAGCATCGTCAGGCAGTGAAGAGGCTGGTCGAGAGGTAGCGCTCGCCGAAGTCCGGCAGGATGACGACGATGACGCCCGCGGTGAGGCGGCGGCTGAGCGCGAGCGCGGCGAAGACCGCGGCGCCGGCGCTCATGCCGACGAGCATGCCCTCGGCCTTGGCGAGCGTGCGCGCGGTGCCGTAGGCGTCGTCATCGGCGACGTTGACCTTCTCGTCGACGAGGCTGCGCTCGAAGATGCCCGGGACGTAGGCCTCCTTGAGGCTCTTGAGCCCCTGGATCTTGTGGCCGAGGTAGGGCTCGACGGCGGTCACGTGCACCGCGGGGTTGTACTCCTTGAGCCGCCGCGAGCAGCCCATGACGGTGCCGGTCGTGCCGAGGGCGGCCACGAAGTGCGTGATCTGCCCGCCGGTCTGCGCCCAGATCTCGGGCGCGGTCCCCTGGTAATGCGCGAGCGGGTTGGCCGGGTTGTTGTACTGATCGGCGAGGAAGTAGCGGTCGCCCTCGCGGTCGGCCAGGTCGTAGGCGCGCTCGATGGCGCCGTCGGTGCCGCGGTCGCCGGGGGTGAGCAGGAACTCGGCGCCGTAGGCGGCGAGGATCTTGCGCCGCTCGACCGAGACCGCCTCGGACATCGTGAGCAGCAGGCGGTAGCCCTTGACCGCCGCGACGAGCGCGAGGCCGATGCCGGTGTTGCCGCTGGTCGCCTCGAGGATGGTCTTGCCGGCCGTGAGCCGGCCGTCCTGCTCGCCGGCCTGGATCATCGCGAGCGCGATGCGGTCCTTGATCGAGCCGCCGGGGTTGTAGCCCTCGAGCTTGGCCCACACCTCGACCTGCGGGTTCGGGTTGAGCCGCCGCAGCGGCACGATCGGCGTGCGCCCGACGAGGTCGAGGGGGTTCGTGACACGGCGCTGCGCGAGGTCTGCCTCCATCCCGGTCCTCCGTTTTCGGCGGTGAACTGTAGCCGATGTCGGCGGCCAGGGGAAACGCGGCGGCGCGGTTTCACAATCCTCTGGCCGGGTGCTAGGATCCGCCGCACCTCCGATGAGCACGCCCATCGTTCTCGGAATCGACCTCGGCACCTCGAACTCCGTCGCCGCGGTCATGCAGGGGGAGCAGATCGTCCTGATCCCGGACGCGGAGGGGAACCGCATCCACCCGTCGGTGGTGTCGTTCCACGCGAGCGGCACGGTGCTGTGCGGCCACAAGGGCAAGCAGCGCCGGATCACGGATCCCGAGAACACCGTGTTCTCGGCCAAGCGGCTCATCGGCCGCCGCTTCGGCTCGCCGGAGGTGCGGGCGATGGTGGCCCGCGCCCCCTTCACGATCAAGGAGGGCCCCCGGGAGCAGCCGATGATCGTGACCCGCGCCGGCGAGTTCACGGTCCCCGAGATCGGCGCCTACACGCTCGGCTACCTCAAGCAGCTCGCGGAGGCCTACCTCGGCGTGCCGGTCGAGCGCGCGGTCATCACGGTGCCGGCGAACTTCAACGACGCGCAGCGCGAGGCGACGAAGGCAGCGGGGCGGCTCGGCGGGCTCGAGGTGCTGCGCATCCTCAACGAGCCCACCGCCGCGGCCCTCGCCTACGGCTACGGCAAGAGCCTGCAGAGCCGGGTCGCCATCTTCGACTTCGGCGGCGGCACCTTCGACATCACGATCCTGCGGCTGCAGGCGCGCATCTTCGAGGTCCTCGCGACCGCCGGCGACACCTACCTCGGCGGCGACGACGTGGACCTGCGCCTGTGCGACAGCATGGTGCAGGCGTTCCTGCAGGTGCACGGCGTGGACCTGCGCCACACCCCCATCGCCGTGCAGCGGCTGCGGGCCGTGGCCGAGCAGGTCAAGTGCCAGCTCTCGGAGCGGCCGCGGGCCGTCGTGCGGGTGCAGGACGTGGCCCGCACCACCGACGGCCAGGTGCTCGACTTCACCTTCTCGCTCACGCGCGACGGCATGAACGCGAAGATCGTTGACATCGTCGACCGCGCGTTCGTCGTGTGCGACGAGGCGCTGCGCCTGGCGGGCATGGACCAGGGCGCCATCGACGACGTGGTCCTCGTCGGCGGCACCACCAAGGCGCAGCTGGTCCAGGAGCGCGTGAAGCAGTACTTCGGCCGCGAGCCGCGCGCCGACATCAACCCCGACGAGGTCGTCGGCATCGGCGCCGCCATCCAGGGCGCGACGCTCATGCAGGACCTCCGCGGCGAGCAGCCGAAGGCGCTGCTCCTCGACGTGACCCCCCGCGCCCTCGGCGTCGCGACGGTCGGCGGCTACGCCGACACCATCATCCAGCGCAACGCCCAGGTGCCGATGGAGCAGACGCGCATCTTTACGACCTCGGCCGACAATCAAACCCAGGTGCTGCTGCAGGTGTGCCAGGGCGAGTCGCGCCGCTTCGACGAGAACACGCTGCTCGGCGAGCTCACGCTCGACGGCCTGCGGCCGGCGCGCCGCGGCGAGGTGCGGATCGGCGTCATCTTCGAGATCGACACGGACGGCATCTTGAAGGTGCGGGCGCGCGACGAGGAGACCGGCGCGGCGCAGCAGGCGACCATCAGCGTCCTCGGCACCATGACCGAGGACGAGATCCAGGCGGCGAAGCAGCGGCCCGGCGCCGCGGCCGAGAGCGGCCGGAGCGGCTCGTGACCGCGCCCGCCGTCGAGGCCGCGATGGTCCGGACGCTCGTCGAGGACCTGTACCAGCACCTCGAGCGGATCCCCTACTACACGATCCTCGGCGTGCCCCGCAACGCCGACACGGACACGATCCGCGAGGCCTTCTACCGCCGGGCCGAGACGCTGCACCCCGACCGCTTCTACAACCTCGCCGACACGGCGCTGCGCACCAAGATCTACGAGGTGTACAAGCGGGTCGCCGAGGCCTACCGCGTGCTCGAGGACGACGCGAGCCGCAAGCTCTACGACGAGGGGCTGCGCCACGGCCAGTACCGCCTCATCCGGCAGGAGCGCGAGGGCGTGAACCTCAAGCAGCCCGACGAGGGCATCACGAACCTGCAGGCGAAGCGCTTCTTCCGCCTCGGGCTCGACTGCCTGCGCGCCGGCGACCTCAAGGGCGCGCGGCTCAACTTCGGCTTCGCCGCGAACATGGAGCCCGCGAACACGGTGATCGCGGCCCAGATCCGCGACGTGGACGCCAAGCTCAAGGGGACCAAGGGGTGAGGCGATGAGCCGCACGGCCGAGATCAAGCGGGCCACGCGCGAGACGCAGATCGCGCTCCGCCTCGACCTCGACGGGGGCGGGCAGGCGCGCGCGCAGACGCCGCTGCCGTTCCTCAGCCACATGCTCGAGGCCCTCGGGCGCCACGCCGTGTTCGACCTCGCCGTCGAGGCGCAGGGCGACATCGAGGTCGACCCGCACCACACGATCGAGGACGTCGGCCTCGTGCTCGGCCAGGCGCTGACCCAGGCGCTCGGCGACCGGCGCGGCATCCGGCGCTACGGCGACGCGCTCGTGCCCATGGACGACGCCCTCGCGCAGGCGGCCATCGACCTCTCGGGCCGCCCCGCCTTCGTCTGGCGCGTGCCGCCGCTCGAGGGGCGGCTCGTCGGCACCTTCGACGCCGGGCTCGCGAAGGAGTTCTTCCAGGCGCTCGCGGTCGAGGGCCGCATGAACCTGCACCTCACCTTGTGCTACGGCGAGAACGCCCACCACATCGTCGAGGCGCTCTTCAAGGCCACCGCCCGGGCCCTGTGGGCCGCGGTGGCCCACGACCCGCGCGTCGGCGGCGTGCCCTCGACGAAGGGCACGCTCACGCCCGCGTAGCGGCGGGTCCGCCAGGTCGCGGTCCGGCGGCATCGGTCATGCGCCACGTCGTGCGTCCGGCATCCCACCTGAGCTGCTGGTGGGCCGTGACCGCCGCTTGCGTCCCAGGGCCGTTTACTGCACGCTACAGCCGAGTCCTACGGAGGATGTCCCATGAACGGCAAGACCCCGACCCCCCAGCCGCACCTCACCATCAAGGCCGATGACGAGGTCGCCAAGGGGCGGTTCGCCAACTACGCCCAGATCGGCCACCAGGCCGAGCAGTTCGTCATCGACTTCGCCTGGGTGCAGAACGACATCGGCTGGCTGCTCTCGCGCCTCATCCTGACGCCGGCGCACGCGCGCCGCCTCGCGACGGCGCTCGCCGAGAACATCGCCAAGTACGAGGCGCGGTTCGGGGCCATCCCGGCCGGCAGCACCCCGCCCAACCTCATGGTGCAGTAGCCCGCGCGGGCCCGGGTATGTCGGCGAGCGACCCCATCGCGCTCTGCGACCTCGGGCTCGGCAACCTCCGCAGCGTCGAGAAGGCCCTCGCCCACGTCGGCGGCGCGGTCGTGCGCACGGCGGACCCGGAGGTCGTGCGCCGCGCGGCCAAGGTCGTGATCCCGGGGCAGGGCGCGTTCCACGACTGCATGGGCGCGCTCGGCGGCGGGCTCGGGGAGGCCGTGCGCGCGGTGATCGACGCGGGGCGGCCGTACCTCGGTATCTGTCTCGGCATGCAGGTCCTGTTCGACGAGAGCGACGAGCACGGCGTGTGCCGCGGCCTCGGCGTGCTGCCGGGGCGGGTGGTGCGGCTGCCGGGCGGCGCCGGCCCCGACGGGCGGCCGCTCAAGGTGCCGCACATGGGCTGGAGCAGCGTGCGGCTCGTGCGCGCGGCCCCGCTCACGGCCGGCCTGCCGCCGGAGCCCTACTTCTACTTCGTGCACTCCTACTACGCCGCGCCCGCGGACCCGGACGTGGTCGCCATCCGCTGCACCTACGGCGTGGACTTCGCCGTCGCCGTGGCCCGGGACAACCTCTTCGCCTGCCAGTTCCACCCGGAGAAGAGCGGCGCGGTCGGCCTCGGCCTGCTCGCGCGCTTCGTCGCGCTGTGACGATGATCGTCATCCCCGCCATCGACCTCCTCGGCGGCTGCGCCGTGCGCCTGACGCAGGGGCGGCGCGAGGCGGCCACGGTGTACGACCGGGCGCCGTGGGCGGTGGCGGCCCGCTTCGCCGCCGCGGGCGCGACCCGGCTGCACGTCGTCGATCTCGACGGCGCCTTCGCGGGCCGGCCGGAGAACACCGCCGCCATCGAGCGCATCCTGGCCGCAGCCCCCGGGCTCGCGGTGCAGGTGGGGGGTGGGGTGCGGGACCGGGCGACCGTCGACCGGCTGCTCGGGCTCGGCGCCGGCGCGGTCGTGCTCGGGACCGCGGCGGTGCGCGACCCGGCGCTGCTCGGCGCCGCGTGCGCCGCGTACCCCGGCCGGGTCGTCGTCGCCGTCGACGCGCGCGACGGGGTCGTGGCGCTGAGCGGCTGGACCGAGGGCACGGGCCTGACGGCGGCCGCGGTGGGCGCGGCGGCGCGCGCGGCCGGCGCGGCGGCGGTGCTCTACACCGACATCGCGCGCGACGGCATGCGCACGGGCCCGAACGTCGCGGCGACGGCGGCGCTGGCCGCGGCGCTCGCGCCGCTGCCGGTCATCGCGTCGGGCGGGGTGGGCACGCTCGCCGACCTCGCGGCGCTGCGCGCGGCGGGCACCTTCGCGGTCATCGTCGGCCGGGCGCTCTACGAGGGCGCCTTCACCCTCACGGAGGCGCTCGTGGAGGCGCTCGCGGCATGCTGACCAAGCGCATCATTCCGTGCCTCGACGTGCGCGACGGGCGCGTGGTCAAGGGCGTGCGCTTCGTCGGCCTGCGTGACGCCGGCGACCCGGTCGCGTGCGCCGCCGCCTACGACGCCCAGGGCGCCGACGAGCTGTGCTTCCTCGACATCACCGCCTCGAGCGACGCCCGCGACACCATCGTCGAGACGGTCGCGCGCACCGCCGAGCAGGTCTTCATCCCGCTGTGCGTGGGCGGCGGCGTCCGCTCGGTCGAGGACATCCGCCGGCTGCTGCTCGCCGGCGCCGACAAGGTCGCGCTCAACACCGCCGCGGTCGCCGACCCGGAGCTGGTGCGCCGCGCGAGCGACCGCTTCGGCAGCCAGGCGATCGTGGCGGCCGTCGACGCGAGACGGCGGAGCGTCGAGGGCGTCGCAGGCGGGTTCGAGGTCTTCACCCACGGCGGCCGCACGCCGACCGGCCTCGACGCGCTCGCGTGGTGCGCGCGCATGGCGGCGCTGGGCGCGGGCGAGCTCCTGCTCACCAGCATGGATCGCGACGGCACGCGGGCGGGCTACGACCTCGAGCTCACCCGCGCGGTCGCCGACGCCGTGCCGATCCCGGTCATCGCCTCGGGCGGCGTGGGCACGCTCGAGCACCTCTACGAGGGCCTCACCCGTGGCGGTGCCGACGCGGTGCTGGCGGCGTCGATCTTCCACTTCGGCGAGCACACCGTCGGCGACGTGAAGCAGTACCTCGCCGGGCGCGGCGTGCCGGTGCGGCCGTGACCGCGGCGGCGCTCTGGGCCCAGCTCAAGCCCGACGCGCGCGGGCTCGTGCCCGCGGTCTGCGTCGACCGCGCCACCGGCGCGGTCCTGATGGTCGCCTACCAGGACGAGGCCGCCTTCGGCCGCACCCTCGCGGGCGGGCGCGCGACCTTCTTCAGCCGCTCCCGCGGCCGCCTGTGGGAGAAGGGCGAGACCTCGGGCCACACCCTCACCGTCGTCGAGGTGCGGGTGGACTGCGACGGCGACTGCGTGCTGCTCGTGTGTGATCCCGCCGGCCCCGCCTGCCACACCGGCGCGCGGAGCTGCTTCTACCGCACGGTCGCGGGCGACGCGCTGGTCGCCGACGGCGGGCCCGCGGGCGGCATGCTGGCCGAGGTGGAGCGCGTGATCGCGGCGCGCCGCACCGGCGCCGGGGCGCGCTCCTACACCCGCCAGCTCCTCGACGCGGGCTGGGTGAAGATCCTCGCCAAGATCGCCGAGGAGAGCGCCGAGCTGGCCGCGGCGCTGCCCGCGGGCGATCCCGGCCACACGGTGCACGAGGCCGCCGACCTCGTCTTCCACGTGCTCGTCGGGCTGGCGCAGGCGGGCATCCCCGTCAGCGACGTCATGCTCGAGCTGCGCCGCCGCTTCGGCACCTCGGGCCTCGACGAGAAGGCGGCGCGCGGGCGCTGACCCACCCGCCCCGCGGGCGGCGGCACCGCGACCTCGGCGCCTGGCGGGAGGCCTGCCCGTAGCTTGACCGGCCAGGGCCTTCTCTTATCATCACCCGCGTGATGTGGGCGCTCGCCATCGCTGCGCCGATCGCGGCCTACCTGCTCGGGTCGGTGCCGTTCGGCGTCGTCCTCGCCCGGGCCCGCGGCGTGGACCTGCGCACCGTCGGGTCGGGCAACATCGGCGCGACCAACGCGGCGCGCGCGCTCGGCAAGAAGCTGGGCGCGGTCGTGCTGCTCCTCGACGCGCTCAAGGGCTTCGCGCCGGTGCTCGTGGCGCGGCTGTGGCTGCGCGACGTCCCGCACCCGGACCTCGTCGTGGCCGCGACGGCGATGGCGGCGTTCCTCGGTCACCTCTTCCCGGTGTACCAGCGGTTCCGCGGCGGCAAGGGCGTGGCGACCGCCCTCGGGGTCTTCCTGGCCGTCGCCCCGCTGGCCGCCGTCGGCGCCATCATGGTGTACGCCGTCGTCTACGCCCTCTGGCACCTCTCGTCGCTCGGGTCGCTGGTGGCGTCGGCCGCCTTCGTGCCGCTCGCCTGGGGCGCGACCCGCGGCAACCGCGCCTTCACGCTCCTCGCGGGGGTGATGTTCGTGACGATCCTCATCACCCACCGCGCGAACATCCGGCGCCTGATCGCGGGCACCGAGGGCAAGGTGTAGCGGGGCGCTACCGCCGCGCTCGCCCGGCCTCGTCGAGGCGGGCCAGGATGCGGGCGGCGAGGGCGTCGCAGCCGGCGGCGTCGCGGCCGTCGAGGCGGTCGGCGAAGAGCACGTGGCCGGTGGCCGGGTCGGCGCAGAAGACGCTGAAGAACGGCCGCCGGGCGACGACGGTCGCCTCGCCGTAGAGCACGTAGTCGGCCCGCAGCGCCCGGCCCGCGGCGCTCGCCTGCCGGTCGTCGCTCGCGAGGGCGAGGCCCCCGTCGCGCGCCTCGGCGAGGAACGCGGTGATGCGGGCGCGGTCGACGAGGCGCACGCGGCGGCCGCGCGACAGGCCCACGAGCAGGCAGCTCTCGAGCCCGGCGGCCTCGGCCGCCGCGCCCTCCTCGATCGACGGGCCCGCGCGGATGCCGAGCAGCGCGAGCGTCTGCGGGCGCGCGCCGGCGGGCGCGCCGGCGGGCCCGAGCGCGCGGTGGGCGGCGACGCCCCCGGCGCCGAGCGCCAGCGCGAGCCCGAGCGCGAGCAGGGCGCGGCGCCGGCCGCCCCGCGCGGGGGCGGCCGCGCTCGCCGCCGCGCCGGCCGCCGCGTCGGTCGGCGCGAGCGGCCGCTTGAACGGCATCGACTTGCGCCCGGCGAGGGCGCGCGGCGACGGCAGCAGCGTGCGCGTGTCAGGCTCGGCGCGCCGCCCGAGCGGGGCGAACGCGGGGTCGCCGTAGAGCACGTACGGCGCCCAGCCGAGGTCGTCCTCGCCGCGGGCCAGGGCCACGCGCTCGCGCGCGCGCCGCACCGCCGCGCCCACGCTCGCGCCGGCGCCGATCTCGCCCCAGAAGGCGACCGCGAAGGCGGCGCTGCCGGCGTCGACGACGTCCCACTGCGTGCCGACGTAGTAGCGCACCCCGGCGAGCAGGAACGCGTTGCACTGGCCGTAGAGCCCGCCGGGCTCGCCCTCCCACGGCCGCGTCGGGCCCGAGCGGCACGCGTTGGCGAAGACGATGAGCGGCAGCGGGAGCCCGCCGGCCAGCTCGACGACGCCCCCGGGGGTGAGGCGGCCGTCGGCGAGGCGCCAGCCGCCGCCGCCTTCGCCGCTGGGCCCGCCCGCGCCGTCGGCGTCGGCGTGTCCGGCGTAGTGGACGGCGTCGAAGTCCTTGAGCAGCCGGCGCACGGCGGCGAGGTCCGGGCTGGCGAGCAGGTGCGCGCGCACGCCCGGGTGCCGGTCGAGCTCCGCGACCAGCGCCTCGGCCTCGGCCCCGGCCTGCGGCAGGTCGCCGGCCGGGTCCGACGCGAGCACGAGCACCCGCATGGGCGTGCCCACGCCGCGCGCGGCCACCCCCCGCGGCGGCTGGGCGGTCGAGACCGCCCGCCCGACGTCGAACCGGCGGCACAGGAACCGCTCGCCGTCGTGCAGCAGCTCCCACGGCACCAGCACGAGCGCCTCGTCGAGCTCGAGCAGCAGCGGTCCCTGCTGCCGCCGCAGCGCGTCCTGGATCTCGGGCGCGAGCAGGGAGCGGCACAGCTCGTCGCCCGCGTGGCGCAGGTCGTCGAGGTTCGCCGCCGAGAGGCCGCGGACGTGGGTCGCGCGCTCGAGGACGCCGGCGACCGTGCGCGTCAGCGCCAGGACGCGCTCGCGTTCGTAGCGCACCGCGAAGCGATGGGACAGCGTCCCGTCGCCCGCCGTGCAGGTCACCGCGTCGCCGGTGAGCGCCAGCGCGAGCTTCATGGGCCCGGCCATTATAGGAGGTCGACCACCGTTCGTCGACGGCGCGCTAGTCGAGCCGCGCCCCCGTGACCCGCGTCACGCCCGCGCCGCCGAGCCGGGCGAGCCGGGCGGCGATCGGCTCGGCGCCTCCCGGCGGGACGAGGGCGGGGGCGAGGTCCGCGAGGGGCACGAGGACGAACGCGCGCTCGCTCAGGCGCGGGTGCGGGACGGTGAGCCCGGGCTCCTCCACGACCGCCGCGTCGTAGAGCAGGAGGTCGAGATCGACCACGCGCGGGCCCTGCGGCACGTCGCGGACGCGCCCGAGGGCCGCCTCGATCGCGAGCAGCCGGTCGAGCAGCCCGCGCGGGTCGAGCGTCGTCGCGACCTCGCAGACGGCGTTGAGGAACGCGGGCTGCGCCTGGATCGGCCCCCACGGCGCCGTCTCGTACACGGGCGAGCAGCGCCGCACCGCCACGGCCGCGTCCTGCCCCAGCCGCCGCACCGCCTCGCGCAGGGTCGCGAGGCGGTCGCCGAGGTTCGCTCCGAGCCCGACGTAGGCGGTGTGCATTGGCGCGGTCTCTCGCCGCCCTCGAAACAGATGCCCGGGGCGGCGCCGCGGGCGCACTGCATTCTGCCCGGTTCGCGCCGGTGCGGGAAGCCATTCCGCTGCTTTGACACGGGCGGCGCGATGCCTACGAAGTGTCTGAGAGGTACCCATGCGAGCAGTCAGCACCACCGTCTCCGCTCTCGTCCTCGCCGTGGCCGCGACGGCCGGCGCGCAGCCCTACCTGCCGCCCGGGCCCGACCCCGGGCAGATCATGACGCCCAACCCCGAGCAGTACCAGCCGCCGGGCCCCGGCGGGGTGCCCGAGGCCGCGCCGCCGCCGGCGCCGCCGGGGCAGTACCGGGCGCCCGCGCCGGCGGAGCTCCCGGCGCCCGCGCCGGCGGCGCTCCCGGCGCCCGGCCCTGGTCTCGGTCCGCGCTTCGACCCGCGCGCCGTCACCCCCCTGAGCGGCGTCGTCGTCTCGGTCGGCACCACCAACCCGACGCCGGGCGGGCGCCAGGCCATCTACCTCGTCGTGCGCAGCGGCACCAGCACCGTCGTCGTCGACGTCGCGCCCGGGTGGTACCTGCACGAGCAGAACCTGCTGATCCTGCCCGGCGACGCGATCCGGATCACCGGCGCGCGCGTGAGGACCGGCACCGGGCAGCCGGCGTTCATCGCGACGCAGCTCAGCCGCGGCGGCCAGGTGATCCAGCTCCGCGACCCCTACGGCCGGCCGCTCTGGCGCGGGCAGCCATAGCCGCGCGCGCGAGCTCCTCATTGACCCCCGCGCGCGGCTTGCGCACAATGCCGCCGTGTTCTTCGTCGTCCTCGCCGCGACCGCCACCGGCCTGTGCACCGGCCTGGGTGCCTTGCCCTTCCTCGTCGTCCGTGGCGTCCCGCGGCGGGTGTACGACTCGCTGCTCGGGTTCGGCGCCGGCCTGATGCTGTCGGCGGCGACGATCGGGCTGCTCGGCCACGCCCTCGGGTCGCTGCGCCCGGCCGGCGGGCCGCTGCTGCTCGGCCGCCTCGTGCTCGTGCTCACCGGCTTCGTGGGCGGCTTCGGCATCCTGTGGCTGGTCGAGCGCATCATCCCGCACGAGCACGCCGGCGGTCACCGCGAGCACCTGCGCCACGGCGGCCGCCGCGACGACGCCGACGCGGACCACGCCGGCCACGACCACGACGACCGCGCCGCCCAGCACCGCCTCGGGGTCGCCATCTCCGGCGCGCTCGTCTTCCACCGCCTGCCCGAGGGCTTCGCCATCGGCGCGAGCTTCGCGACCGGCGAGACCGCGCCGCTCGGCGGCCTGGTCGCCATCGCCGTCGCGCTGCAGAACGTGTGCGAGGGCATCGTGAGCGCCGCGCCCCTGCGCGCCGGCGGCGTGGCCCCGCTCAAGGCGCTCGGCTGGATCACCGCGAGCGGCCTCACGATGCCGGTCGCCGCCGCCCTCGGCTACCTCTTCTCGCGCCACATCAGCGGCGCGCTGCCCTTCGCCCTCGCGCTCGGCGCCGGCTCGCTCATCAGCGTGACCTCGAACGAGATCATCCCCGAGACCCACAGCCACGGCAACGAGGCCCACGCGACGGTGGGCGTCGTGTGCGGGTTCCTCTTCACGATCGTGCTGCGGGTGGTGCTGGGGGCGGACTGAGCCGCTACAGCTTCACGGCCGCGAGCCGCTGCACGGCCTCGCGCAGGCGCTCCGTCGCGGCGGTGAGCGAGAAGCGGATGAAGCCCTCGCCGCCCGGGCCGAAGCCGGTCGCCGGGGTCGCGACCACGCCCGCCTCGGTGAGCAGGCGCGCGGTGAGGTCGATGGCGGGCATGCCGCCCGGGGTCGCGCAGAGCACGTAGAAGGTGGCGCGCGGCCGGATCACGTCGAAGCCGGC
The DNA here is from genome assembly GCA_036504295.1 of Polyangia bacterium. Taxonomy (GTDB): domain Bacteria; phylum Myxococcota_A; class Polyangia; order JACRCY01; family JACRCY01; genus DASXVK01. The sequence goes on along the minus strand of DASXVK010000160.1, from coordinate 9,217 downwards.
CTGCGCGAGCCCGTCGCAGAAGAGGTCGCGCCGCTCGCGGTAGATGCGCCGCATCTCGGCGACGCAGCCCTGGTCGCCCTCGAGGGCGGCGATGGCGGCGCGCTGGACGGCGTCGAACACGCCCGAGTCGACGTTGGTCTTGACCTTGCCGAGCCCGGCCACGAGCGCGGGGTGGCCGCCGGCGAACCCCGCGCGCCAGCCCGTCATGTTGTAGGTCTTCGACAGCGAGCAGAACTCGAGGCCGCACTCCATGGCGCCCGGGGTCTCGAGGAACGACGGCGGCGGCGGCCCCTCGAGGTACGTCTCCGAGTAGGCCATGTCGCTGCCGACGATGATGTCGTGCGCGAGCGCGAACGCGACCACGTCGCGGTAGAACTCCGGCGTCGCGAGCGCCCCGGTCGGGTTGTTCGGGTAGTTGAGCCACATGAGCTTCGCCCGCCGCGCGACCTCGGCCGGGATCGCGGCGAGGTCGGGCAGGAAGCCGCGCGCGCGCGTGAGCGGCATCCGGTGCACCTCGGCGCCGGCGAAGCGGCTGAGCGTCGCGTACACCGGGTAGCCCGGGTCCGGCACGAGCACGACGTCGCCGGGGTTGACGAAGGCGAAGGGGAAGTGGGCGATGCCCTCCTTCGAGCCGATGAGCGCGATCACCTCGCGGTCGGGGTCGAGGCGCACGTGGAAGCGCGCCTCGTAGAAGCGCGCCGCGGCCGCGCGCAGCTGCCGCATGCCGGCGTAGGCGGGGTAGCGGTGCGTGCCCGGGTCGGCGGCGGCGGTCTGCAGCGCCGCGACGATGTGCGGCGGGGTCGGCAGGTCGGGGTCGCCGATGCCGAGGTCGATGATGTCGCGGCCCTTCGCCCGCTCCGCCTCCTTGAGCGCGTCGATGTGCGCGAAGAGGTACGGGGGCAGCTCCCGGATGCGGTGCGCGAGCTCGATCTTCATCACGACTCTCCGATGACAGGGTTCTCGAGGGTTCCGATGCCGTCGATCGTGATGCTGACGACGTCGCCGGGGTAGATCTGGCCGACACCCTTGGGCGTGCCGGTCGAGAAGAGGTCGCCGGGCTCGAGGGTCATCACGCGGCTGGCGAAGGCGATGAGCTCCGCGACCGGGAAGATGAGGTCGTCGGTCTGGCCGTCCTGGCGGAGCTCGCCGTTCACGCGCGTCTGGAGGCGCAGCCGGCCGGGGTCGAGGTCGGTCTCGATCCACGGCCCGACCGGCGCGAAGGAGTCGAAGCCCTTCGCCCGCGTGAACTGCACGTCCTTCTTCTGCAGGTCGCGCACGGTGACGTCGTTGAGGATGGTGTAGCCGAGCAGGTAGTCGAGCGCCTCCTCCCGCCGCACGTGGCGGGCGCGGCGGCCGATGACCAGGCACAGCTCGCCCTCGTGGTCGACGCGCTCGTAGCCCGCCGGCCGCACGATCGGGGCGCCGGGCGCGAGCAGCGCCGAGGGCGGCTTGAGGAAGAGGAGCGGCTCGTCCGGGATCCCCTTGCCCATCTCGGCCGCGTGCGCGCGGTAGTTCTGGCCCACGGCGAGGATCTTCGATGGCGTGGCCGGCGCGAGCAGCCGCGCCCCCGCCCGCGGGCGCCACTCCCCCGACGACGCGGGGCCCGTGAAGGGATCGCCCGCCATGAGCTCGATCCGGTCGTCCAGGACGACGCCCCAGCGAGGCCCGCCGTCCGTCTCCACCCGGCAGATGCGCATGCGGCAACCTATAGCACGGCGGCGGGGCCGTGGCGCGGGGCCCGCCGGGCTCAGCGCCGCCGCGGGCGCCGACGGCGCGGCTCGTCGGCCGCGGCGTCGAGCACGATGTCCCGCCAGCCCGCGTACGTCACCTCCTCGGCCGCCTCGCGCAGCGCGGTGGTGAGACGGGTGGCGATGAGCACCAGGGCGACGACGAGCACGAGCACCAGGAAGGCGGCGAGCAGCAGCGGGGCCGGCAGGCCCAACCAGCGCTCGAGCAGGCGGCAGGTCCACACGCTGAGCGCGCTGCCCGCGAGGAGCAGGAGCAACACCGTGGTCACGAGCCCCGCGGTGATGAGCAGCGGGTGGCGGACCGCGGGCGGCGGCGCCGGGGCCTCGTCGGGCGGGTCGGCCTCGGGGGCGATGGTGTCGCGGACGGTCATGGAACCTCGGTGGGGCAAGCCAGGGTCAGTTGATCAGGTCCGCGCCGCGAGCGCAAGCGACTTCGCGCGGCCTCGGCCATGCCGCCAACCCATCCCCTCCGCGATCACCATTCCGGCGTGATTTTCGAGGGGATGCTTGCCCATGCCTCCGCGGATCACGCGTTAGGGGTGATTTGCCGGCGGATGCTCGGGGGGCGCCCTCTCGGCGATCCCTCATTGAGCCCCGGCCCGCCTCCACGGTATCATCGCCCCAATGCGCGGCGTGGCGGCGGGGCTCCTGGTGCTGGCGGTGCTCGGGTGCAACAGCGAGGCGGCGGTCGCGCCCGACGCCGCGCCGCGGCCCGACGGCGGTTTCGGCGGCGACGCCATCGGCGCCGATCCCGAGGCCGGCCTGTGCCACGGCGACGTGCCCTGCGCCCTGGTGCGCGCCGTCGCGCCGGATCCGGGCTGCGCCGCGGCCGGCGCCAACGCCGGCTACGTCGTCAGCACCGCGCCGAGCGTCACCGGCTACGCCGAGTCCGCGCTCGCGCTGCCGGCCGAGGCGGTGCGCGTCAAGGAGCCCGACTTCCACACCTGCCTCACGCGGGCGACGCCGCGCGGCTGGATGAACGGCTACTCGCGCTTCGGCGCGTTCAACGCCGACGCCACCCGCCTGCTCGTCCGCCAGGCCGGCGGCGCCTGGTTCCTGCTCGACGCGGGCGCGCTCGGCGCCCCGACCCGCGCGCTCCCCCCCTACGGCGACGAGGCCGCGCCGCGCTGGCACGGCCGCGACCCCGACGTGCTCTTCTACCTCGACGGCCCGCGCCTCGTGCGCTACCAGGTCACGCCGGGCACGAGCACGGTCGCGCTCGACCTCGCGGCCGTCCCCGGGCTCGCCGGCTGCGGCGGCGTCGCCGCCGTCAGCCTCGGCGGCTCCGAGGGCGACGGCTCGGCGGCGAGCCGCTTCTGGGGCTTCCAGGTGGTGACGATCGGCACCTGCCATGGCCACGACCGGCACTTCGTCACCGCCGACCTCGAGCGCGGCGAGACCTTCGTGCACACGCTCCCGGCGGGCGTCGACCTGCCCGACAACTCCTCGATGAGCCTCACCGGCGCCTACTTCGTCGCGAACTTCCAGGAGCGCCCCTGCGACGCCGACGGCACGCTCGCGCGCCCCTGCGGCGTCATGGCCTACACCGTGCGCCTCGACGCCGCCTTCATGGTGCACCCGAGCGCCGGCCACCACGACGAGGCGCTCGGGCGGGACGGCCACGACGTCGTCGTCGTCAAGTCGAACTCGACCGACTTCATCGAGGCCGTCGATCTCGAGACCGGGGCGCTCACCACGATCGCGGCCCTGAACCTCGACGCGCAGGCGTGGGACTACCACGTCTCCGGCAACAGCTGGGCCGCGCCCGGCTGGGTGCTCCTGTCGGAGGACTCGCACGACGTCAACGGCCACTACCTGAACCGGCAGATCGCCGCGGTCGAGCTCAAGGACCTGGCCGTGGCACGGGTCGTGCACCTCGCCCACCACCGTACGCGCTCCACGGAGTACTGGACGCAGGAGTCCCACGCCACCGTGAACGCCGACTTCACCCGGGTCGCGTTCCACTCGAACTGGTACGGCGGCGCCGACGAGAGCGAGAACATGCTCTTCTTCCTCGAGCTGCCGCCCGGGTTCCTCGGCGGGCTGTAGCCGGGGACCGCCGCTGCTATGGCCGCAGCGCCGAGTCGGGTGCGAGCACGAGCCAACAGGGGTGCGAGGCGGCGCGCTGAGCGCCTCCGGCCGCCGGGCCGCTCGCCGTGCCGCCGTGAGCCGATTCGGCACTCCCGCTCCGGCGGCCTCGGCTCGACGGCCTCGGTCTTGACCCCTCCCGGCGCCGGCCTTACCCTCGACAGGCAGGGTTCACGCCGCTGCCGAGGTGCGCCATGGTCCGCCTCATCGTCGACATGCCCGAAGGCGCCCTGGCCGCGCTGCACAAGGATCCCGCGAGCTTCACGCGAGAGTTGCGCGTCGCCGCCGCGGTCAAGTGGTACGAGCTGCGGCTGGTCTCGCAGGGCCGTGCGGCGGAGATCGCGGGCATCTCGCGGGCGGAGTTCCTGGACTGCCTCGGCCGGTTCGGGGTGTCGCCCTTCCAGTACGGGCCCGAGGAGATCCTCGAGGAAGCGCAGCGTGAGTGACGTCTGGTGGCCGAACGCCTCGCCCCTCATCACCCTCGCCAAGGCGGGCCACCTGGATCTCCTGACGTGGCCAGACATCGAAGTGATGGTCCCCCAGGCGGTTGCGGCCGAGGTGCTCGCGGGTCCACCCGTCGATCCCGCGCGAGTTGCGCTCGAGGCCGGCTGGGGTCAGCGCGCTCCGACAATCGCTGTGCCTGAGGTGATCCTCGAATGGGGCCTCGGCCGCGGCGAGTCCGAGGTCATCGCGCTCGCCAGCGCCCGGCCCGGCAGCGTCGCGCTCCTCGACGACGCGGCAGCGCGGATGTGTGCGCGTTCCCTTCGGCTGCCCGTGATGGGGACCGTGGGCGTCGTCATGCGCGCGCGCCGGCTTGGCCGCGTGCCGGCCGCCGCCGGTATCATTCGCGCGCTGCGGCACGCGGGGCTCTATCTGGACGATCACGTGATCGCCGCCGCGCTCGCGAGCGTGGGGGAGAGCTGGCCGCCCGCCTGACGGGTCCCCGGAGCCCGCCCGCAAGCGGTGAGGTGCCCGTCAGTTAGCCGCCAGCGCGCCGCGCTTGAGGCGGCGAGCCGATCCGCGTTATCATCCCGGCATGCTGAAGGGCAAGGCTCCCCTCATCGTCGCGATCGTGCTGGGCTTCCTGGCCGTGCTCGTCTCGATCCGGGCCATCAAGATGAAGGAGGCCGAGGTCACGCGCGGGTGGGAGCTCGAGGACGTGGTCGTCGCCGCGACGGACGTGCAGCCCGGCACCTTCCTGTCGAACGACGTCGTCCAGATCTCGAAGATGCCGCGCAAGTTCGTCTACGAGAGCGTGCTCGTGCCCGGCGACATGGAGGTGGCCCTCGGCCGCGAGGTCCTGGTGCCGATCAAGCGCGGCGAGCCGGTGCACTGGTACCAGCTGCAGGGCATCAAGGCGCTCGAGCGCCTGTCGAAGGCGGTGCGCAAGCGCGGCCGCGCCATCACCATCGGCGTCAACGAGCGCTCCGCCGTCGGCCAGTGGGTGCGCCCCAACGACCACGTCGACGTCCTCGGCACCTTCCGCGACCCGGGCTCGAACCAGATGGTCGCCGTCACGCTGCTCCAGAACGTCATCGTCCTCGCGACCGGCCAGCAGGGCGCGAACTCGAACCCCGGCTCGGCCAAGAGCGAGACCGACTACGGCACCGTCACGGTGCTCGCCCTGCCCGAGGAGGCCGAGATCCTCGTCCTCGCGCAGGACATGGGGACGCTCTACCTGTCGCTGCGCAACAGCGAGGACATCAGCATCTTCGAGGAGCGCGCCCGCACCACCATCGAGACGCTGCTCACCGGCGAGCGCGTGAAGAAGCTGCAGGAGAAGCGCTACCAGACGATCCAGATCATCCGCGGCATTCAAGGAATGAAGCCCGCGCAGTAAGGGAGAGCCAGACCGTGCTCGGTCTCATCGTCCTGCTCATCTTCGCCGCGGTCTTCTTGATCGCGCTGATCATCATGTCGGTGATCTCGCGCGGTATCGAGCAGTACGAGTCGCGCTTCCTCACGCGCTCGGCCCGCGACCTCGGCGAGATGTTCTACTTCGTGGATCCGCGGCAGCTCCTCATCCTGGACGTCTGCTGCGCCGTCGCCCTCGGCCTGCTCGGCTTCGCCGTCGCCAACATCCTCGTCGGCGTGCTGCTCGCCGCGCTCGGCGGCCTGGCGCCGTTCTACGGCATCAAGCACCTGCGCCAGAAGCGCCTGCTCAAGTTCGAGATGCAGCTCGTCGACTCGCTCACGCAGATGGCGTCGGCGTTCAAGGCGGGCCTCTCGCTGCCGCAGGCGGCCGAGAACGTCGCCAAGGAGGCGCCGGCCCCCCTCGGGCAGGAGTTCGGCCTGTTCGTCAAGGAGCTCAAGCTCGGCACCCCGGTCGAGGACGCGCTCAACAACATGGCCGAGCGCGTCGGCTCGGAGGACCTGCACCTCGTCGTCACCGCCACCAACGTCGCCCGCAAGCTCGGCGGCAACATGGCCGAGATGTTCGACATCATCTCGCAGACCATCCGCGAGCGGTTCCGCCTCGAGGGGCGCATCCGCGCCCTCACCGCGCAGGGCAAGATGCAGGGCTGGGTGGTCGGCGCGATGCCGGTCATCCTCGGCCTCGTGCTCAACTACATGCGGCCCGACCTGATGGGGCCGATGCTCAACTCCAAGTTCGGCTACGGCCTCATCCTCGCCATCGCCGTCATGGAGACCATGGGCATCTGGATGATCCGCAAGATCGTGGCGATCGACGTATGACGACGCTCATCCTCACCCAGGGCATGCTCCTCGGCGCGGCGGCGATCTTCGGCGTCGTCGTCTTCCTGCTCGTGCGGGCGCTGTGGCCCGACAGCTTCCTGCGGGACTCGCGCGCGATGGCCGAGGAGGCGGCGGCCCGCAAGGAGGGCGCGAAGCGCGGCGCCAACGTGCAGGTCGGCGCCAAGGCGGTCGTGGGCGCGGCCGGCGACCTCATGGTCAAGCGGCTCGGCGACGCGAACGAGCGCTTCGTCCGCCCCAAGTTCAAGGACAAGATCACCAAGCGCTTCGTCTCGATGGGGAACCCGAAGATCCGGCCCCAGGACTTCATCGCCTACCAGCAGCTCTGCACCGTCTTCTTCCTGCTCCTCGGCCTCTTCCTGATGTACTCGTTCAAGAAGGGCCTCTACTGGTCGGTCGCGTTCGGCGGCTTCGGCTGGTTCATGCCCTACATCTGGCTGTCGGACAAGATCAAGAAGCGCCACCACCAGATCTCTCGCGCGCTGCCCTACAGCCTCGACCTGCTGACGCTCTCGGTCGAGGCCGGCCTCGACTTCCAGGCCGCCCTCGGCACCGTGGTCGAGAAGGGCCGCCCCGGGCCGCTGCAGGAGGAGTTCGGCATGGTCCTGTCCGAGATCCGGCTCGGCAAGACCCGCGAGGAGGCGCTGCGCAACCTCTCCGCCCGCGTGCAGCTCGACGTGCTCACCTCGTTCGTGTCGAACCTGGTCCAGGCCGAGCGCATGGGCACGAGCCTCGGCAAGATCCTGCGCATCCAGTCGACCCAGATGCGCGTCGCCCGCACGCACCGCGCCGAGAAGCTCGCCAACGAGGCGCCGATCAAGATGCTGGCGCCGCTCATCGGCTGCATCTTCCCGACCGTCTTCATGGTCCTCTTCGGCCCGATCCTCTACCGGCTCATGTCGGGGGGCGGGCCGTGAGTGATCCGACCAAGTCGCGCGCCGACAAGCGCGGCGGCGGCTCCCGGGCCGGCGCCGCCTCGGTGCGCCGCGGCCCCAAGGCGCGCGCGCAGGCCGGGCGCAAGGGCTTCATCCTCACGATCACCGACGGCCGCAACGCGGGCCGCGAGTACTTCTTCGAGCACGAGGCGTCGCTCGGCCGCACCGACGAGAACAACGTCATCATCGTCGACCCCGGCGTCAGCCGGCGCCACGCCCACATCGCCGGCAGCGAGGGCATCTACACCGTCGAGGACCTCGGCAGCTCCAACGGCACCCGCCTCAACGGCGACAAGCTCGCCACCCCCGAGGTCCTGCGCGACGGCGACTACATCCAGATCGGCGAGACCACGATGCTCTTCTCGGTGCTCGACGTCGCGCACGAGGAGGTCACCGGGCGCACGAGCTTCGCCGAGATCGAGGAGGCCGCCGCCGACAAGCGCTTCACCCAGGAGCACATCTCCGTCGGCCTCCGCCTGCGGCGCCTGTTCAAGAACCGCGCGGTGGTCCTCGTCCTCGCGATCATCGTCGTGGGCGGCGGCGGGTTCGGCGGCTACCGGTTCCTGCGCTCGGGCCGGGCCGGCCTCGTCCTCGACCGCTCGAGCGAGGTGATCGCGTACTCCGACGCCGACGACTTCTTCAACAAGGTGTACGGCTTCGGCACCTACGACAAGACCCACCGTGAGAAGGTGCAGTTCGACTTCGAGTACCTGGGCGGGCGGGCGACGCTGCAGTACGGCGCCTGGGGCCTCGACAAGGTCGGTGAGCTGCAGGTGCTGCTCAACGGCGAGAAGGTGGCGGAGCCGCCGCTCACCATGGGCCGCTGGGTGTACGGCCTCAAGGTCGTGTTCCCGCGCGAGAAGCTCAAGAAGGGCGGGACCAACCGGGTGGCCTTCAAGAGCACGCTGAACCCGCCCGGCAAGGACAAGTGGGAGGTCTGCTACGTGCAGATCGTGCAGGAGGCGATCCCGCCGGCCAACCGCGAGGAGGCGCGCCAGCAGTTCGACTTCGGCAAGAAGGCCTTCGAGGACCGCGAGATCTCGCCCGGCAACCTCTACGTCGCCCTCACCAAGTTCAAGAAGACCCGGGACCTGCTCGAGGAGCTGCCGGACAAGCCCGAGATCTACCAGGAGGCGCTCGACCTCATCGACAAGACCGATCAGGCGCTCACCCAGAAATTCCAGGACGCGCTCTTCGATGCCCGCCGCGCCGACCGCTTCAAGGGCGCGGACGAGTCGAAGAAGATCCTGCGGCGGGCGCTCGGGTTCTTCGCGAAGGAGGACTTTCGCTACCGCGAGATCAAGCGCCAGATCGATGCGGCCGAGGGGGACTGACCCAAGGTCAGCCAGCGCGGGCCTGTCACCTTGCCCAGACACTCTGCCATGGTAGAATTTTCTGATGCGTCGCGGGCCTAGCCACACCACGCCGCCCCCGCCGGACCCGATGATGGAGGGCGAGATCGACGATCTCCCCGCCGAGGGCACGGTCATGGAGCGCGTCGATGGGATGCCGGGCTACGGCGCGCCGATGCCGCAGCGCGCGCCGGCGGACGACGGCGCCGCGCCCCATCGCCTGTCGCAGGAGGACGAGGGGGACGAGGCGCTCGACGGCAGCGACCTGCTGGAGGAGGACGCCGGTTCGTCCACCGACCAGCACGCGCTACCCGACGCGGCCGCCGGCTACGGCGAGCCCCTGCCCGCGGCGGCGGGCGGCTACGCCGAGCCCGAGCCG
>DASXVK010000159.1:0-7102 GCA_036504295.1 Polyangia bacterium | reverse complement strand
TCGTCCTGCTGCTCGCGGGCGGCGCGGCCCTGGCGAGCGCCGTCGCGAGCTGCGGCGACCTCGTCGGCTTCGGCGGCCCGGCCACGCCGCTCGCCACCGTCCAGGTGCAGGTCACGGGTGACCCCGCGCCGTTCGCGCCGTCCTGGACCGCCGGCGCCCCGCCGCGGCTGCGCGTGGCGCTGGTGTGGGGGCAGCAGTGGCTGCCCGAGCCGCTGTGCCTGCTGCCGCCCGCCTCCGACGCCGCGGCCGCCGTCATCGCCGCCGGCTGCCCCGATCTCCTCGGCTTCGTGCCGGCGCGGGTCGCGGCCGACGCCGCCGTCGCGCCCGACGGCACCGCGCGCCTCGAGCTCATGACGCTCCCCGGGGCCGACGTGATGGTGGGCGACGTCACCGCCCGCGTCGCCTACGGCAGCGTGTACGTGTATGACGACCGCAACGGCAACGGCACCCTCGATCTGGACGAGCTGCATCAAGGGGGGGGCGAGCACCACACGCCGGCCCTGACCGCCGACGCCGGCATCGAGCTCGACGCGGACATCATCTACGGCGCCAGCTTCATCTCGATGACGCTGCCGGACCAGCGGCTCGCCTTCCGCGAGGGCGCGTTCAACGCGGTGATGGCCTTCTACCCGCGCGGCGGGTGCCCGGAGCCGCCGCCGGGCTTCTCGCTCCTGACGGCCGGCGGCTTCTCGCTCGCCGACGCCATCGCGGCCCAGCTCGCCGGCCAGCTCCCGCAGGAGGACCCCGCGACCTGCGGCGCCGCGCCGCTCGACGCCGCGGTCGTCACCGTCCCGGTCCAGGCGCCCGAGCCGATCAAGCAGCTCGCCTGCGTGCCCCGGAACACGAGCGGCACGGCGCGGTACCGCGATCCGCCCGCCGACCAGGACGCCCCGGACCTCGCGAACCTGACCTGGGCGTGCGCGCCCCTGCCGCGGCTCCCCGGCGACGACGGCGGCGTGGCCTCGACCGCGACGCAGCTCGTGGTCGCCGGGCCGCCGGCGGCCCCGTGCCGCAGCCTCACGCACTACACCCTGCGCGGCTGCGAGGACGATCCCGCGTGCCCCACGGCCGCGTGGGACCTGACCGCGACGCCGCCCGCCTGGTGGCCGTGCCCCGTCACGCCATGAGCCGGCGCCGCGCCCCGCTCCTCGTGCCCGTGCTCGCCGCGCTCGTTGGCGTGCTGCTCGGTGCCCGGCCCGCGCCCGCCGCGCCGCCGCCGACCGCGCCGGCGAGCGCCCCCGCGGCCGCCCCCGCGCGCGCCGCCGCGGCCATCGTCGACGAGGACCCGCCGCCGCGCCTCTCGCTGCCGACCGAGACCGATCGCGCCGCCTGGCACAAGCCCGGCTTCCGCCTCGCGCTCGGCCTGGCCTACGGCGGCCTCGCGGGCATCGACGGCGCCCCGACGGGCCAGGTGGTCGGTCCGCTCGTCCGCTTCGGCGTGCGCCTCGACCAGAGCTGGTCGCTGCAGGCGTCGCTCCAGTACCACTACGCCATGAGAGGCCTGTCGGGCATCCGCTTCGCCGGCACCGTCGAGCCGACCTGGCACGCGACCGACCGCCTCACCGTCGCGCTCGGGCTCGGCTTCGGCGGCATCGTCGAGAACGCCACGAGCCGCGCGGACCCGACGCCCCTGCCGAGCACGCTCGACACCTCGTACACCTTCCCGAGCGCGCGGACGCCGGTGCCGAGCTGCAACGGCGTGGGCGTCGCCGGCCTCGTCCGGGGCGAGTACCTGGTCGTGATCGGCCCGCGGTCCGCGACCGGCCTCGCGCTCGAGCTCGGCGCCCAGTGGACCGGCTGCGTCCAGGACACGAGCCGCCTCGAGCCCGACACCGCGACCGCCATCGTGCGGCGCCAGTGGTGGCCGCACCTCGGCGCGTCGCTCGCGTGGGTCATCGCATGGCGCTGAGGCGCGCCGCCCTGCCCCTCGCCGGGCTGGTCTGGCTGCTCGCGGCGCCGCCCGGCGCGGTCGCGCAGCCCGCCCCGCCGCGCCCGGCGCCCGCGGCCTCCCAGCCCGCCCCGCCGCCCGCGTCGCAGCCCGGCGGCCGCGCCGCCGAGCTCGAGCCGCCGCGGCCGCTCACCGCGGCGACCGTCCCCTACCCCGCCAGCGCCCCGGCGCACGCGCGGCCAGTGGTCGTGCGCGTGAAGATCGTCGTCGGCGCCGACGGGGCCGTGCAGCGCGTCGAGCGGCTCACGCCGCCGCAGCCCGTCTTCGACGACGCCGTGATCCGCGCCGCGCGCGCGTTCCGGTTCGCCCCCGGCCGCTACGGCGGCGTGCCGGTGCCCGTCGCCGTCACGTTCACGCACACGTTCCAGCCGCCGCCGCCCGCGCCGGCGTCGCAGCCGCAGGCCGAGGGCCCGCCCCTGGACGCGGTGCTCAAGGGCCGCCTGCGCGAGATGGGCACGCGTGCCCCGCTCGCGGGCGCCACCATCGCCGCCCTGATCAACGGCCGCCGCTATGTCGCCGACGCCGACCGCAAGGGCCGCTTCCGCCTGCCGCTGCCGGCGGGCGCCGCGCGCATCACCGTGCACGCGCCGAGCTGCAACCCCTTCGTGCAGCAGGAGACGCTCGCCGCGCGCCAGGAGCTCGCGGTCAGCTACTACGTCGAGCGCGAGCGCTACGATCCCTACGAGATCGTCGTCGTCGGCGAGCAGCGCCGCGTCGAGGTGTCGCGCATCACGCTGCGGGGCCCCGAGATCCACCAGGTGCCGGGCACCTTCGGCGACCCGTTCCGCGTGATCCAGACGCTGCCGGGCACCGCCGCGGTCATGTCGCTGCTCCCGTATCCCGTCATCCGCGGCGCGACCCCCAGCTCGACCGGCTTCCTCCTCGACGGCACGCGTGTCCCGCTCCTGTTCCACCTGCTCTCCGGGCCCAGCGTCATACACCCGGAGTTCATCGACGAGGTCCAGTTCTTCCCGGGCGGCGCCCCGGTGCTCTACGGCGGCTACACCGGCGGGATCATCGACGGCCGCACGCGCCGCGGACGCCCCGACGAGCGCCTCATCGACGTCGACGTGAACGCCCTCGAAGCCGGCGGCCTGGTCCGGGAGCCCTTCCCCAAGCTCGGCATCACCGTGACCGCGGCCGCGCGCTACGGCTACCCGGGCCTCGTCCTCAGCCTGGCGACGAAGGAGGCGTCGCTCTCCTACTGGGACTATCAGCTCCGCGTCGACGGCGGCAACGCGCGCAACGGCTGGACCCTCTTCGTCTTCGGCGCCGGCGACGAGCTCGATACGCAGGCCCCCAGCGCGCAGCCGGGCCAGCCGAGCCCGCCGCTGACCCCCGCGCTCATCTTCGAGTTCCACCGTCTCGACCTGCGCGCCTACCACGGCAGCGGGAGCTTCGACGCGCTGTACCGGGTCGTCCTCGGGCTCGACCAGATGGCGAGCGCCGGGACGAACGTCACCAACTACGTGCTGGAGCCGTCGCTGCGCTGGACGTGGCGCGCGGCGCGCTCTCTCACGGTCGCCGCCGGCATCGAGGGCAACCTGCGCAAGATCGAGCAGGGCACGCCGCCGACCCCCGGCGCCGGCGAGGTGAGCCTGGCCGCCATCACCGGCGACCTGCACAAGCTCTACTCGGGCGGGGCGCTGCTCGAGGCGCACTGGCGGCCGAGCTCCCGGTGGCTCATCCGCCCGGGCGTGCGCGGCGACCTCTACGATGACGGCATGACGCAGAAGCACGCCGTGGACCCGCGGCTCACCGTGCGCTACCGGCTCCGCACCCTCGACCTGCCGGACGTCTCGCCGACGAGCGACGCGAGCGCGATCTGGCTCAAGGCCGCGGTGGGGATCTACCACCAGCCGCCGCGCTTCGTGCTGCCGCTGCCGGGCATGGACCTGATGCCGCTCAAGTACGGCCTCCTGCGCGCGATCCAGACGAGCCTCGGGGCCGAGGTGCCGCTCGCGCACCACTTCAGCGTCGGCGTCGAGGGCTACTACAGCGCGCTCGACCCGACCGTCTTCGACCTCGCGTTCAACTCGCTGGACCTCAACACGCTCGGCAACGGCGCGCTCTTCCCCACGACGACGGCGCCGGGCACGACGACCGGCCAGGAGCTCCTCGACCGGCTCACGCACCCGCAGACCGGCCGCGCGTACGGCCTCGAGGTGCTGGTGCGGCGTCAGGCGCGGACCGGCCTCTACGGCTGGATCTCCTACACGCTGTCGCGCGCGGAGCGCGAGCGCAGCGGCCAGTGGGGGACCTACGACTTCGACCGCACCCACCTGGTCAACCTGGTGGCCGGGCTCCCGCTGCCGCGCAACTGGGACCTGGGCCTCCGGCTCCAATACCAGAGCGGGAGACCGACCACGACCACCTACGGCTACAACACCGCCCGGACCGACGGCTACCTGCGCGTCGACTTCCGCGTCGACAAGCGCGCGGTGTACCGCGGCTGGTTGCTGGACTTCTACGTCGACCTGCTCAACGCCGCGCTGCTGCCCGAGGAGGTGACGCCCGGGCAGAAGATCCGCTACGTGCTGCCCAGCGTGGGCCTGCGCGGCCGCTTCTAGCTCAGGAGACCCGATGAACGACGCCCACTCCATCGATGCCCAGGCGCTCGACCTCATGCTCCGCGCGGGCTCGCGCTGGGTGCTGTGGCTGCTGATCGCCCTGAGCGTCGCGGCCATCGCCGTGGTGCTCGAGCGCGTCGTCTTCTTCATCCTCGAGCGGCGCCCCGGCCGCGAGGTCGCCGCCATGCTGCGCGCCCTGCGCACCACCGGCCCCGCCGCGGCGCTCGCCGCGCTCGGCGCGGCGCGCTCGATGGACGCCGCCGTCGCCCGCGCCTGCCTCGAGCACGCCGCCGACGGCCCCGCGGCCATCGAGGAGCACGTGGCGGCGGCGGTCGAGGAGGAGCGGCTGCGCTACGAGCGCGGCCTCGCCTTCATCGGCACGCTCGGCAACAACGCGCCGTTCGTCGGCCTCTTCGGCACCGTCCTCGGCATCGTGCGTGCCTTCCACGACCTCGCCGGCAACACCGCGCAGGGCACCTCGGCCGTCATGGCGGGCATCGCCGAGGCGCTCGTGGCGACGGCCATCGGGCTCCTGGTGGCGCTGCCGGCGGTCGCCGCCTACAACGCGCTCATGCGCCACGTCGAGACGGCCGGCGCCGCCGCGGGCGCGCTCGGCCACCAGATCCTCGGCCACCTCAAGGCCGCGCCGGCGCCCGCCGCGGCGCGGCCCGCGGCGGCGTCGGAGGCGCGCTGATGGCCGGCGCCGCCCGCCGCCGCGGCCTCATCACGGACATCAACGTGACGCCGCTCGTCGACATCATGCTGGTGCTCCTCATCATCTTCATGCTGACGGCGCACCTCATCGCCCGGCAGGCGATCGAGGTCAAGCTGCCGAAGGCGGCCCAGGGCGGTACGATCACGCCGACGACGCTCGCGGTGACGCTGACGCGCGACGGCCACATCTTCCTCAACGGCGCGCCCACGACGGCGGCGGCCCTGCGCGGCGCGATCGGCGAGGCGGTGGCGAAGGACCCGAAGGCCCAGGTGATCGTCGCCGGCGACAAGGACGTGTCGCACGGCCGCGTCGTGTGGGTGCTCGACCTCGTGAAGGGGTTGGGCGTGACCTCGTTCGCCATCCAGATCGACCCGGCGGGGCGCACCCCGCCCGTGGCGGAGTGAGGGCATGAGGTACTGGCTCCGCATCGGCGCGTTCGCGGCGCTGTCGCTGCTGGGCCACCTGCTCTTCGCGCGCGGCGTCTCGCACCTGCCGGCGCGGCCCGCGGCGCCCCGCCTCGTCACCGTCGAGGTGCGCGTGCGCGAGCCACCGCAGGCGGCGCCCGCGCCGCCGCCCGAGCCGCCGAAGCCGGCCGAGCCCCCCAAGGCGCCCGAGCCGCGCCGCCAGCCGGTGCACGAGGCGCCGGCGCGCAAGCTCGCCGCCATCCCGGCCAACGCGCCGCGGGGCCCGACGCCGCGGTCGGCGCCGCCCACGGAGCGCCCCGCGACCGGCGGGCCGACCACGGACGAGCCGCAGTTCGGCGCGTCGCTGGACTCGACCTCGGAGCGCGGCACCGGCCCCGCGATCCAGGTCGGCAACACGCTGCAAACGAAGCAGCGCGGCCCGGCCCCCGCGCCCGCGAAGGTGAGGCCGCTCGCGGCGCCGGTGCAGGCCTACGAGGTCACGAAGATGCCGCTGCCGAAGGGGCGCTGCGCGGGGGAGTACACCGACGCGGCCCGCCAGGCCGGCCTCGAGGGCACGGTGATCCTCGATCTGGTCGTCGGCCCCGACGGCGCGCCGCGCGACATCACGGTGGTCCAGGGCCTGGACCACGGCCTCACCGAGGCGGCGCTCGCCGCGCTCAAGCGCTGCCGCTTCACGCCGGGTGAGCGCAACGGCGAGCCGGTGCCGGTGCGGGTGCGCGGGTTCAAGATCCGCTTCTTCCTGCAGACGGGCGACTGAGGCCCTCCGGATCACACGGAGACACAGAGACACGGAGCTCGGACGGGACTTGTCGGGGTGGCAGGTGGCTTCAGCATCGGGCGACGAGATTCCGCCACTCCAACCTCAAGAACCTCCGTGTCTCCGCGCCTCCGTGTTGCATTCTCCTAAAAGAACCGCTCCGGCACGTAGATCCGATCCCCCGGTCGGATCGGCACGTTCGGCGCCTTGCGGTCGCGGATGTCGGCGACGGGGGCGCGGATGGCGCGCTCGCGGCCGTCCTCCGTGCGCGTGATCTGGACGTCGTTCTCCGACGCCATCACCGTGAAGCCGCCGGCGAGGGCGATGGCGTCGATGATCGTCATGCTCTCCTCGTAGGCGAGCGTGCCGGGGCGCGCCACCTGGCCCCAGATGTAGAAGCGCCGCGAGTGGTACTCGCGCACGAAGATGGTGACCTGGGGCCGCTGGAGGTAGCGCTCGCCGAGGCGCCGCTCGATCTCGCGCGCGACCGC
Source organism: Polyangia bacterium (assembly GCA_036504295.1). Classification (GTDB taxonomy): domain Bacteria; phylum Myxococcota_A; class Polyangia; order JACRCY01; family JACRCY01; genus DASXVK01. Next base: position 196 of record DASXVK010000159.1, on the reverse strand, counting down.
GGCCGGCGGCCGGCCCGCGACGGCGACGCTGCCGATGAGCGGGAAGCTGATGCTGCCGTCGGGCGTGACGCGGTAGGTGTTGGAGAGGTCGGCCTCGCCGTACACCCGGACCTCGAAGACGTCGTCGACGGCGAGGGTGACCTCGACCCGCGCCGGCTGGCTCGCCGGGCGCGAGGCCGGCGTGGCCGGCCGGGAC
>DASXVK010000158.1:0-3695 GCA_036504295.1 Polyangia bacterium | reverse complement strand
GGGCCGGCGCCGCGCGGCGGGGCGGCGCCGCCGAGGCGCGCCTCGAGGCCCGCGAGCCGGGCGAGCAGGTCGCCGCGGGGCAGCACCGGCTCCGCGTGGCACAGATCGAGCAGCGCCGCCTCGAGGGCGTGGCGGGGCAGGGGGGCGCGGGCCACCTCGTCGACGGCGCGGCTCATGCGCTCGAAGAGCTGACCGAGCAGCCCCTGCGGCGCGCGGGTCGCGCGCGCGACGAGCTCCTCGAGGTCGGCCGAGGCCGCCTCGACGAGCCCGCTGGGGTCGCCGCCGCAGGCCTTGGTCACGTGCAGGTCGCGCAGGTGCCCGGCGAAGGCGCGCGCGAACTGGCCGAGGTCGGCGCCGCGCTCGAAGACCTGCGCCAGGATGGTGAGCGCCTGGCGGGCGTCGCGGTCGAGCACCGCCCGGCTCAGGTCGAAGAGGATGCTGCGGTCGGCGATGCCGAGGACGCCGGCGACGAGCGCCTCGTCGATCGGCGCCGCGCCCGCGTAGGCCACCATCTGGTCGAGCAGGGACAGCGCGTCGCGCACGCTGCCCTGGGCCTCGCGGGCGATGGCCGCCCGGGCCCCGGGGCTGATGGCGAGCTGCTCGGCGTGGGTGATGCGGGCGAGGTGCGCGTCGAGGGTCGCGGTCGGCACCAGCTTGAAGTCGTAGCGCTGGCAGCGCGACAGGATCGTGATCGGGATCTTGTGCGGCTCGGTGGTCGCGAAGATGAAGGTGACGTGGGGCGGCGGCTCCTCGAGCGTCTTCAGCAGCGCGTTGAAGGCGCTGCCCGAGAGCATGTGCACCTCGTCGATGATGAAGATCTTGCGCCGCGCGCGCGCCGGCTGGTACTTCACGTTCTCGCGCAGCTGGCGGATCTCGTCGACGCTGTTGTTCGACGCGCCGTCGATCTCCTGCACGTCCACGGCGTTGCCGGCCGTGATCTCGCGGCAGAGATCGCAGGCGTTGCAGGGGGTCGGGGTGGGCCCCTGGTCGCAGCACAGCGCCTTCGCCAGGATGCGCGCGGCCGTGGTCTTGCCCACGCCCCGCGCGCCGGAGAAGAGGAACGCGTGGTGGATGCGGCCCGCGCCGATGGCGTTGGTCAGGGTGCGCGTCACGTGCTCCTGCCCGACGATCTCGGTGAACGTCTGGGGGCGCCACTTGCGCGCGAGGACGAGGTAGCTCATCGCGGCCTCAGTCTAACCACAAAGGGGCACGACAGCCAGCGGGCTGGCGGGCAAAAAAAAAGACCCGAGATCCTGATGAGGATCTCGGGTCCAAGAGGTGGCCCCGGGCACCCGCGCCGTCAGTTACCGTTGCACCCTTCCGGGCCTGGCGGGGTTCACCGACATTGCGTCGCCCAGAGCCATAAGCTGAGACCTGAAACCGGCTGCGCCGCCGGTCTGCTGCGTACGTCGGAGCGGAGAGGGCGGGATTCGAACCCGCGGTACCGTTAGGCACACACGATTTCCAATCGTGCCCCTTCGGCCACTCGGGCACCTCTCCCAGCCTTGCGGAGCGGAGAGAGAGGGATTCGAACCCCCGGTGGCCTTACGACCACACCTGATTTCGAATCAGGCGCCTTCGACCTCTCGGCCATCTCTCCTCGATTTGTCTGCCTCGCCGTCGGCGTCGCCGTCGGGACCCGGCGCGTTCGTGGCGGCGCCGGCCCGCAGCTCGAGGAAGAAGCGGCGCAGCCGCGCCCCGCACTCCTCGCCGAGAATGCCGCCGACGACCTCGACGCGATGGTTCAGTCGAGGATCCTCGCACAGCGCGTACAGCGTCCGGACGGCCCCCGCCTTGGGGTTGAGGCACCCGAACACGAGCCGGGGGAGGCGGGCATTCACGATCGCCCCGGCGCACATCGGACACGGCTCCTGCGTGACGTACAGCGTCGCGTCGCACAGGCGCCAGCTGCCGAGCGCCGCGGCGGCGGTGCGGATGGCGAGGATCTCGGCATGCGCGGTCGGGTCGTGGTCCGACTCCCGCCGGTTGTGCGCGACCCCCAGCACCTGGTCGCCGATGGCGACCAGCGCCCCCACGGGCACCTCGCCCGCGGCGGCCGCCGTGGCCGCGGCCGCGAGACATCGCCGCATCATCTCTTCGTGCAGCTCGCGCATGTTTGAGCGCGCCCAGTATGATTCGAACATACGACCCTCGGTTCCGTAGACCGATGCTCTATCCAGCTGAGCTATGGGCGCGGGATACTTCATGAAAAGTGCGACTCTTCTTCTTTGGCCTGCTGCGGAGAGGGGGGGATTCGAACCCCCGGTACAGGTTTTCCCCATACAACGGTTTAGCAAACCGTCGCCTTAGGCCACTCGGCCACCTCTCCCGACCGCTGCGGCGCAGCGTTTGGTCATCTATTCGATTGTCAGTCCGGCGGAGGAGGAGGGATTCGAACCCCCGGAGCTTTCGCTCTGCGGTTTTCAAGACCGCCGCCTTAGACCGCTCGGCCACTCCTCCGAACGTTCCGCTGGGGCTTCTCCGCATCCACCGGCGCGACGGCGCAGAGTATAGCGGCCGGAATCGCGTTGTAAAGAGGAAAACGCGATCCCTTGGCCGGCCGCTGGTTCCACCCGTCGAGGTGTGATATGAGTAAGCATTCACCAGCAGCGGCGCCAGCCCTCTGCCGCGCAGCGCGGCCAGGGGCGAGCCCTGTACACATCGCCGTGGCTGCCGCTCGACGGTGCCGGCCGCGGCTTCAGCCCGGAGCATCCATCCTGAGGTCCGGATGAAGGTCCTGTGCGAGAAGTGCGGCGCCAGTCACGACCTGGATGACGGTCGAGTCCCGGTCGGCGGCATGATGATGAAGTGCCCGGCCTGCCTGCACTCCTTCCCGGTGCGGCGCCCGGGCTCCGCGCTGGCGGTGCCAGCCCCGCAGCCCGCGACGAGCCCCGAGCTGCGCCGCGAGCGCGGCACGGTGATGGGCATCGGCCCGGCGCTGCCGGCGCCGACCGCCGCGCCGCCGCCGGCGGCGGCGCCCACGCCCGCCCCGCCGGCGCCCGCGCCCGCCCCGCCCCCGGCGGCTGCCGCGCCCCCGCCGGCGGCGCCCGCGGGACCGATCCGCTATCACGTGCGCCGCCGCACCGGCCGGACCTTCGGTCCGTTCCTCGAGAGCGCGATCGTGGGCATGCTCGAGCAGGGCAAGCTCGACGGCGACGAGGACCTCTCCACCGACGGCACGACCTGGCTGACGCTGGCCGAGGTGCCCGCCGTCGCGCGCTACGCCAAGAGCGCCGGCGCCGGCGCCGCGGCCCCGAGCCCGCCGCCGCCGACCAGCTTCGACGGCCCCGACGACGTCGATCTGCCGATGCCGAAGCGCGCGCCCGACGAGGCCGCGGACCTGCCCGCGCCCAAGGGGTTCTTCGACTCGCTGCGCACGAACGCCGGCTCCTCGCCGCGCGTGCCCCCCCCGGGGCCGTCCACCGGGCCGCGGTTCGAGCCGCCCCGCACGGCGTCGCCGCCGCGGCCGGCCGCGCCCCCGCCCGGGCCCGCGACCGTGCTGGAGCGGCCCGCGGTGCGGCCGCCCGCGCCCAAGACGCCCGTCATCACCCCGCCGCCGGTGATCACCCCGCCGCCGCCGGCCGCCGGCTTCGGCGCCTTCGACCTCGACGACGACGAGGCCGACCTGCTCGCGCCCAAGGGCGCCCGCCCCGCGCAGTCGCCGGTGCCCGCGTCGGTGGTGCCGCTCAGCCTGA
>DASXVK010000157.1:0-5422 GCA_036504295.1 Polyangia bacterium | reverse complement strand
ACCGATCTCTCAGGTTAGCGGGTTTCCCAGGCGTGGAAATCCAGGCTAGCGCGATGAGCACCAGGAGGCGGTGACCGGGCATGTGCAACGATGGTGGGCGCCCGGGGCGGCGCACGTCAACTGCGAAGTCGGCGAGACGGCGCACAGCCACTACCGGGCACGGCCAGGGGCAGGGGCACGGGCACGAGCGGAAACGCTGCAGCCCGGGCGCGGGCTCGTGCCCGTGCCCCTGCCCGTGCCCCTGCCCGGCTTCTGGCCGCGCCTGGCCGCCGGCCCAACGCGCAGCGCGGGGCCAGGTCCACGCCTTGCTCTCGCAGGATCAGTTCGCGGGCGGGCAGATGAGGATGCCGGGCGGGAGCTGCGTGTCGATGCCGTCGCAGGCGCAGAGCTGATCCGTGCAGCTCTGGACCATGCACGCGAGGGCCTCGAACTGGCCGCCGGCGTCGCTGATGAAGTACTGGTAGCAGTTCTGGGCGAGGCAGGTGACCACGCTGACCGCCTGGCTGATGCCGGAGGCCGTCGCGCCCTGCGAGCACTGGGTGAGGCCGGAGAGGCCGCCGCTGAAGTTCTGGAGGACGCACATCATGATCTGCGCGCAGTTGGTGCCGGCGCTGCCGTCCCGGCCCTGGTGGGCATCGACCCGCGTCGCGTCCTCGGGCGCGGTCGCGTCCGGCGGCGCATCGGCGACCGCGGCGTCCTCCGGCGGCGGAGTGTCGCTGAACACGCCGAGACCGGTGCGGCCGCCACAGCCGGCGACGACGAGCACGAGGGCGAGGCTGATGAGGGTGCGGCACATGCGAGCCTCCGCGCGGCGGCCGCGCGGCCGCCGCCCGACGACCGATTGGCTACTGCTCGAGGATCTTGAACTCGACGCGGCGGTTCTTCGCCTTGTTGCGCGCGCCGATGTTCGGCACGAGCGGCTTGGTGGGGCCGTAGCCCTCGGACTCGACGCGCGTGGGCGCGACGCCGTGGGCGAGGAGGTAGTCGGCGACGGACTTGGCGCGGTCCTTCGAGAGCAGCAGGTTCGACTCGACCTTGCCGGTGTTGTCGGTGTGGCCCTCGACGCGGATGCGCTTGATCTGCGGGTTGCGCGCGAGGATGTCGACGACCTCGTCGAGGAGCTGCATCGAGTTCGGGTCGAGCGCGCTGCCGTTCTTCTTGAAGAAGACGGCGCTCTTCACCTTGATCTGGTCGCCGGCGATCTCGACCAGCGACTTCTTCGGCTTCGTGCGCAGCGAGGCGTCGAAGACGACGGCCGAGTTGCTGGCGACCGTGACGGCGCGCTCGCGCGCCAGGTAGCCGTCGGCCTCGACGCGGGCGACGTACTCGCCCGGGACCACGTCGGCCTCGAAGCCGCCGGTCGCCGGGTTGACCGCGAGCTCCATCTTGGTCGTGCCCGACAGCTTGACGGTGGCGGCGATCGGCGCGCCGACCTCGTCGGAGATGCGGCCGCGCAGCTTGCCCATGGCCGGGGGCTTCGGCGTGAGCGCGACCTCGACGGTGGCCTCGGCGCCGGCGCTGACGAGGGCCCGGGCCTTGCCCGGCTGGAACCCGGCGTGCGTGATCTCGAGGTCCACCGCGCCCGCGGTGAGCGGGTACGACACGAACATGCCGTTCTCGCCGCTGACGAGGCCGGTGGCCGGGCGCCCGGCGAAGCGGACGACGGCGCCGTCGACGGGGCGCTTGGTGACCGCGTCGGTGACGATGCCGCGGACGGTGCCCTCGACGGGCGGCCGCACGACCTCACGGGTGAGCGTCACGATCTTGGTGCGGCGCTCGACCTGCGGGATCGGGTCGTAGGCGTAGGTCACGCCGAAGATGAAGTTCCACGGCACGACGGGCGGGCCGTAGGCGTAGCCCGGGCTCGAGGCGCCGATGTCGAAGCCGAGGTCGAAGGTGAGGCCGGTCAGCGGCGACAGGCGCAGGCCGAGCGTGAACCACTGCATCGCGGTGGCGTCGAGGTTCGCCTTGATGGTGGCGGGGTTCGGGTCGCTCGAGGTGGCGACGGCCTTCGCGCGCGTGTCGAAGTAGGCGTCGCGCTCGGTGGCGACGTCGACGTGGTACTCGAACAGCGGCCGCAGGACCACGTTCTTGGCGAGGAGGATCGGGGCGTCGAAGCCGAGGGCGATGCGCGCGCGGCTCGGGTAGATGCCGTAGGCGTAGTCGAGCACGAGGTGCAGGTTGTCGCAGGTGGTGCCGTCGGCCGGCTGGCCGCTCGCGCCGGCGACGCACGGCTTGTACGCGCCGAGGTTGATGAGCTTCGACGAGCGGTCCACCTGGTAGCCGACGTTGAGGTGCGCGCGGAGCGGCACCTTGCTCCAGTGCTTCTGGAAGTCGAAGCTGGCGATGCCGCCGATCCAGACGTTGGTCGCGTCGAAGTTGACGCTCGCCTGGCTGACGCCGTTGAGGAAGCGGAGGTTGAAGTCGAGGCCGAGCTCGAAGCCCTTCGCCACGGGCAGGCGGCCCTTCGCGCCGATGAGGAAGTCGCCGAGCGCGTTGACGAGCTCGGGCGCGTACGCCTTGACGAGCGGGTTGGAGTTCGAGGTCGACAGCCAGGCGCCGTAGATCTCGGCGAAGGTGGACGGCGTGTAGGAGATCGTGAGATCGCCCGCCACGCGCGAGTTCTTGTCCTCCGCGCCGCCGGCGAGGAAGCCGTCGCGCGTGAAGCCCTCGCCGTGGATACTGACCTTGAAGTGGTGCTTGATGCCGACGTCGGTGGTCGCCAGACGGAACAGGCCCGTCTGGCCGGTGAGCGTGGGCAGCGTCATCATGCCGCGCGGCATCGCCGGCTGGGAGACGACCTCGGCGGTCTCGCCCTCGCCGGGCACGGCGCCGGGCGCCGCGGAGACCGTGGGCAGGTCCCCCCTGGTGTCGGACACCGGCCGGGCCGGAGCCGCGGTGCCCTTCTCGGGGGCGCCCTGGGCGTACGATACGCTGGCAGAGAGCAGCGTGACGCACGCGATGCTGAGGGTCCAATTCCGCTTCGTGCTCATGTCGTCGCTCCGGTGATCCGCAGTCTCTGAGGCCGCGCCGGCCTCGGTCCTTTTGGCGCCGGTCGCCCGGCGCGCGAAGTCATCCGCCCGGGGTGCCGCCGCCGGTGCGCCCCATGCAGAGGCCGAGCACGCACCGCAGTCCTTCCGGGCACTCCACCGTCTCCTGGCAGGTGACGGCGGGCTGGAAACAGAGGGCCGTGCTGGGGATGCAGCACGCGTTGTCGATGCACTCGGTGTAGGACGGACAGTAGGCGACCTGAGTGCCGCACGGCACCGGCGGCGAGACGCAGATGCTCATCCCGCAGCACTGGTTGCCGGAGCACTCGAACCCCGCCGGGCAAGGACCACCCGCGCCGCACCCTGGCAGATCCGGGATGCAGCGGCCCTCGCTGCACTTGGCGCCCGGCGCGCACGGCACCGAGCCCGAGCACTCCGCGCCGAGCGGCACGCAGCGGCCGTCCACGCACGCCTGGTCCGCCGGGCAGTCGCGGCTCGCCGTGCAGTCCTGGTTGATCGGCTGGCAGGTGCCGTCGAGGCACCACGTGCCGCTCGGGCACTGCGCGCCGTCGCTGCACACGCGGGCGCCCGGGACGCAGCGGCCGCCGATGCACTGCTCGCCCGGCAGGCACGGTTGGCCGCGGTCGCACAGGACCGGCACGCACGAGCCGTTGTCGCAGATGGAGCCCGCGGCGCAGTCGCCGTTGGCGGTGCAGCGATCGGACAGGCACGTCCCCTGGACGCAGTGGCTGCCCGACGGGCACGGCTGGCCGGTCCGGCAGTCGCCCGCCTGCAGCCGGCACACGCCCGCGGTGCACGCGTAGTCGGCCGGACAGTCGGCGCTGGTCGCGCAGCTCAGCGGCGGCGGGCCCGCGTCGGCGCAGCCGGGGCCGCTGCAGAGCGCCTCGCACAGCCCGTTCGCGCACGGCACGAACACCTGCGAGCGGCCGCAGCCCGCGACGGCGACGACGAACGCCAGCGCCGCCAGCGCGGGCATGCACCTGCCGGCGCCGCGCGACGCCTGGTACCGGTTCACGACGTCGAGGCGGGCGCGCCGTCGCGCGTCGCCCCTGAGGCGAGGTTCGCTGGCCATGTGTCGTGCTCCTCCTGATGGCCGCATGCGCCTGAGTCGAGGCGCATCGTACGCGGCGGTCGGACCAAATGTCAACGAGAACGCCAGCGTAGAGCCGACGCTGCGAACCGTCGGTTCGGCGACGGCCCGCTGACCGCGGCGCGGGCCCCATGACGGTCAGCGTCAACCGTGATAGCATCCCGGCCATGTCGCTGCTCCGTCGCTCCCTCTTTGCCATCGCCGCCGGCGCCCTCGTCATCGCTGGGGCCGGGGGCTGCGCCTTCGACAGCTCCGCGCTGAACGGCCCCGGCGTGCTGCCGCTCGACGGCGCGGTGGCGGACGTCCCGGCGCCGGACGGCGAGGCGGCGGACGGCCCGGCGCAGCACGATGGCGGCGTCGACGGGCCGCCGCCGAGCTGCGTGGAGGGCAGCGCCGTGTGCAGCGGTGAGGTGCTGCTGCGGTGCACCGGCGGCCACCTCCAGCAGGAGACCGTGTGCCCCCTGAGCTGCAAGCCCGACGAGGCGCGCTGCTACCGGTTCGCGGCGGCCAACGTCGCCGACGGCGATCTGAGCCACGGCACCGGCGATCTCGTCATCGACGGCGATCAGGTGCTCGATCTACACCTGGGGCTGCTCGAGGGCGGCGCTCTGCCCCCCGGCGTCTCGTGGCACCTCGAGGACCAGCCCGGCTCGAACCTCCCGGCCCTCGCGGTCATCCGCGTGCGCGACCTCATCATCAATGAGGCCGGCCGGCTGACCGTGACGGGCGCGGAGGCGGCGGTGATCCTGGCGTCGCGCACCATCGCCATCGACGGCGTCCTCGACGCGGCCGGCCGCGGGCGCGATCCCGGCCCCGGCGGCTGGGCCGGCGGCGCGCGCGACGCGGCCGGCGGGGGGCCGGGCGGCGGCCCGGCCGCCGCGAACAGCGGCGGCGACGACAGCGGCGGCGGCGGCGGCGGCGGCGGCCTCAGCGGCGGCGCCGGCGCGAAGGGCGGCAACGCCGCGGCGGTGGCCGGGGGCGCCGGCGCGAGCGACCGCACGCTCGCGCCGCTCTTCGGCGGCTCCGGCGGCGGCGGCGGCGGCGGCGACGGCAACGACGGCGGCGGCGGCGGCGGCGCGGTGCAGCTCTCGGCCGCGGTCAGCATCTCCGTCGCGGGCGCCATCCTCACCGGCGGCGGCGGCGGCGGCCGCGGCGTGGCGTCCTTCAGCAACACCGGCTCGGGTTCCGGGGGCGGCGGCGGCGGCGCGGTCCTCCTCGAGGCCCCGACCATCGCCGTCCACGGCGTGATCGCGGCCGGCGGGGGCGGCGGCGGCGGCGCGGGCTGCTGGACCGGCACCGACGGCAGCGACGGCGAGGACGC
>DASXVK010000156.1:0-1620 GCA_036504295.1 Polyangia bacterium | reverse complement strand
GCGGCGAGCTGGCGCACGAGGCCGGCGCGCACCATGAGCTTGTGGCTCACGGCCTCCGCGCCGGCGGGATCTTCTTTGACGGTGGGAAGCAGCAGCTGGCTGACGCGCATGGGGCCTCGCGATCGTGTGTGACGGACGAGCTCCTATGCTACCAAAGGCGGCCGCGTGGATACTCACCGACCGGTTGTGGATAGACTGACCTGCACGAGGACACACTGGGCTTGACGGCCCGGAACGCACCGCTGGAGGCTCGTGACATGCGCATCCTGTTCGTCCTGCCCGAACTCCCCCACCCGCCGTTCACGGGGATGCACACGCGGCCACTGACGCTGATGCGGGCCGCGGCCGCGGCGCACGAAGTGGCCGTCGTGGGCGCGGCTGTCCCGGACGCCGACCTCAGCCTGCTGCGCGAGCTGTGCGCCGACGTACGGGTGGCGCCGGCGGGCGCAGCCGTGCCGGCGCAGCGGCGCACCCTGACCGCCGGCAGGCGGCTGGTAACGCCGGTCCCTCTGGTGAGCACCGGGCGCTCGCGGGCCATCGCCGCGCTGGTCAACGAGATGGTCACCTCGTGGAAGCCCGACGCGATGCTCGTCGAGACGCTCTACGCGGCCCACTACCGCGTCCCCGACGTGCCGCTGATCGTGGACCTGCCGGACGTGCCCAGCGGCCTCTGTGAGTCCGCGGCCGCCGCCCGGCCGTTCCGTTACCTGGGCGCGAACCTGCAGGCGGCGACAAGCCGCCGCTACGAGCGGCACCTGCTGGACGACACGCTCCCGGTGACCATCAACGACGGCGACCGCGAGCGCCTCGCCACCCTCGGCGTCGAGGCCTACACCGTCCCGCTGGCCATCGACCTCCCGTCCGAGGACGAGATCTGGGAGCGCAGCTCGACCCTGCGCCACGACGTGGCCGTCCGGTTGCTCTTCATCGGGTCGTTTGTCCACCCACCCAACCGCGACGCCGCCAAGTGGCTGGTCAAGCGTCTGGCGCCCGAACTGCGCACCGAGCGCGTGCCCTTCGCCCTGGTCATCGCCGGTCTGCACGCGCCGGCGTGGCTCAAGAAGGCCGGCGGGGCCGGCGTCACCGTCATCTCCGACGCGCCCGACCTCGACCCACTCTACCGCAGCGCGGACATCGTCCTCGCCCCGCTGCCCCACGGCGGCGGGACCAAGAACAAGACGCTCGAGGCAATGGCCTGGGGCCTCCCGGTGATCGGCACGCCGCAGGCGTTCACGGGCCTGCCGCAACTGGACGGCGAGGCGTTCGTCGTCAACCCGCTCGACCCCCTGCGCATGGCCAAGCGCATCGCGGTGCTGCGCGACGACCCCGAACTGCGTCTGCACCTGGGGCTCGCCGCGCGGCGGTACGTGGCCGCGGCCCACGGGCCGGCGCTCGCAGCGGAGCGGGCCGCCGCCCTGTTCGACGCAGTGGCGGAGGGGGGCGGCGTCGCCCGCGCCGAGGCGCTCGCGCGCGCGGCGCTCGAGGCACGCGAGCGCGCCTGAGCTACGCCGATTGCGGCGCTCTTCACGCGGCGGGCGCTTCCGCGAAACGGGATTCACGCCTCGCGGACGCCGCCTCTCCGCCCCGACGGGGTAGTCGCGCAGGGACCAACACGTTCAG
>DASXVK010000155.1:0-4692 GCA_036504295.1 Polyangia bacterium | reverse complement strand
GTCCACGGCAAAGACGACGTCGGAGACCTCGACGGCCACGAGGGCCAGCAGCAGCGGGGTGGCGAAGCGCCGGCCGTTCTCGCGCACGAAGAAGCGCCCGTCGCGGTGGCCGGTCACGGGCTGCACCCGCTGCACCAGGCGCACGACGGGGTTGCGCTCCGGGTGCGCCTCGGCCCCGCCCCGGAAGAGCAGCTTGAGCCCGGTCACGGCCAGGACCCCGCCGAAGACGTACATCGCCCACGCGAACCGCTGCACGAAGGCCGCGCCGGCGAAGATGAAGGCGGCGCGCAGCACGAGCGCGCCGAGGATGCCCCAGAAGAGCACGTGGTGCTGGTCCTTCGCGGGCACGGCGAAGAACGACAGGATGACGGCGATGACGAAGATGTTGTCGAGCGCGAGCGCCTTCTCGATCAGGTAGCCGGTCAGGAACTCGAGGCCGCGCTGCGGGCCGAAGGCGCGGTAGACGATGACGTTGAAGACGAGCGCGAGGGCGATCCAGACGCCGGTCCAGATCGCGGCCTCGCGCAGGCTGACGCGGTGGGCCTGGCGGTGGAACACGCCGAGGTCCAGCACCAGCATCACCAGCACGAAGCCGATGAACCCGGCCCACATCACCGGCGAGCCGACGGTGTGAAAGGGCACGTCAGCGTCCTTTCGTGTGGGCGAGACGGATCACCACGCGGCTGCCCGTCACGACGGCAGCCGCCAGGGGCTCGGGGCGGGCAGCCGCGGCCGCGGTTCGTCACCCGGCTCCTCCGGGGCGGCGTCGCCGGCCTCGAGCGGCGCGGCGGAGTCGAAGACCACGGCCCCGGGCTCGGCCTCGCCCGCCGGCGCCGCGGCGCGCACCCGCTCGACGGCCCGGAGCTCGGTCTCGAAGCGCGGGAACGCGAGCCGCCACGGCGCACCCCCCTCGTCGATCACGACGTCGGCCCCGAGCGGCCCGACCAGCGCGTCCAGCTCACGCCGCACGGCCGCGTCCTCCACCGGATCGCCGCCGCCGAGCGCGCGGGCGACCGCCGCCGGCGCGAGGGGCCGGCCGGCCGCCCCGGCGCGCAGCTCGCGCGCCGCGCCCGCCCCGCCGAAGGCCTCCCGCAGGATCAGCCGCCGCCGGTTGCGGCGCAGCCGCCCGCGCTCGCCCAGCGCCCGGCGCAGCGCGCGCCCGAGCGGGACCGCGAAGAAGGTCGCCGAGAACGCGAGCGGCACCGCCTGGAGCCACAGGACGGCCGCGTCGCCCGTCAGCCCGAGCGTCGCGATGGCCTGCGGCACGAACAGCACCGGGGCGACCAGGTTGAAGCCGTTCACGATCGCGATCAGCGCGTCGGCGCCGGGGCGGTTGCCCGTGAGGCGCGGCCGCGGCTCCAGCCGCTCCCAGGCGTAGGTCCAGCGCGCCGGCCCGCCGCCGCCGGCCGTCAGCCGCAGGTCGCGGAAGACGTAGACCACGACGCCGTCGTCGGTGACCTCGGGCTCGCCGCCGTGTGCGCACATGAGGCGCGTCGCCTCCTCCTCGGCGCGCGTGAGGTCGACCCCCTGCAGCGCCACGAGCTCGGCGGCGGTGATGCGGCCGCGGTGCGCCCGGATGTAGGCCAGCGCCTCGCGGTCCGCGGCGCCCGGCTCGGGCCGGGGCCGCGGCGGCCCGAAGACAAAGTCGAACACCTGCTGGTAGAGCTTCTTGCGGCGCTCCCGCGGGCGCAGCCGCCGCGGCGCCGCGCCCGTGCCCGGGCCCACCGGATCCCACGGCAGCACCCAGAAGAGGAGCCCCAGCGGCAGGCCGCCGCCGTCGCGGTCGTCGCGATCGTCGCCGCGACCGCTGAGGCGCGCCACCATCAGCGCGATGAGCAGCGCGAGGAACACGAGCACGTAGATCGCCAGCACCGCGACGATGCCGACCTTGAACGCGACGGTGAAGCCGCGCCACAGGACCGCCGCCGCGCGCGCGAGCCGCTCCCCGAGGGGGGTCGCGTCGCGCCGCGTGAGCGCCGGGTCGAACGAGTAGAGCAGCTCGCCCGTGTCGGTCGCCGCGAGGTGGCTGCGGTACGCGGCCAGCATCTCGCCGAGGGTCCGCTCGACGCGGTCCGCCGGCAGCGCCGTCAGCACCTGGGCGTCGGCGCGCGTGAGCTGACCGCCGCGGCCCCGCAGCACGCGGGCGAGCCGCCGCTCGGCGTCACGGTCGGTGACGGGAGGACTGGGACGACTACCGACCACGCGCTCGCTCCATGGCCCGGCCGACCGATCGGGCCGCGCGGGCGGCCGCGTCGTCGACCGCCGCGAGGACGCTCGCGTCCGTGCTCTCGACCACGATGGCGCGGCGGCTGCCGCCGCGCACCTCGACCCGGCACCGCTTGTCGACGCCGCCCTTGGGGCCGTTCAGATCGACGAGCCGCACGATGACGCCCCGGATCCAGTGGCCGAAGCGGCCCAGCGCGAACCGGAGCCGCCGCTCCACCTGCTCCTGCAGCTCCCACCCGCCCTCGCCGCCGCGAACCTCGATCTGCATCGCCATCATTCACTCCGTCCGCTTGCCTCTCACTTAGTTGCGCATGCTGACAATCATCGGCAATAAGGTAGTTCGAGCGGTTTACATCGCAAAAACCGATATGATGGCGGCCATGGAGTGGCTGAACTACCACCACCTCCTCTACTTCTGGACCGTCGCCCGCGAGGGCGGCGTCGCGCGCGCGGGGGCGCAGCTCCGCCTCGCGCAGCCGACCATCAGCGGCCAGATCCGCGCGCTCGAGACCGCCCTCGGCGAGAAGCTCTTCACGCGCGTCGGCCGGCGCCTGGAGCTGACGGAGATGGGCCGCGTCGTCTACCGCTACGCGGACGAGATCTTCACGCTCGGCAAGGAGCTGCTCGACACCGTGAGGGGACGCCCGACGGGGCGCCCGCTGCGGCTGACGGTCGGCATCGCGGACGTCGTGCCGAAGCTCATCGTCCGCTCGCTGCTCGAGCCGGCGCGCCACCTCCCCGAGCCGGTCCGGCTCGTGTGCCGCGAGGACAAGCCGGAGCGGCTGCTGGCCGACCTCGCGCTGCACGCGCTCGACGTGGTGCTGGCCGACGCCCCGCTGGGCGCCGGCAGCAACGTCCGCGCCTTCAACCACCTCCTCGGCGAGTCGGAGGTGAGCTTCCTCGCGCCCGCGCGGCTCGCCGCCGCGCACCGCCGCGGCTTCCCCGCGTCGCTCGACGGCGCGCCCATGCTCCTGCCGACCGACAACAGCTCGATGCGCCGGTCGCTGGACCAGTGGTTCGAGGCCGTGGGGGTGCGGCCCGTGATCGTCGGCGAGTTCGACGACACCGCCCTGCTCATGTCCTTCGGCGAGGACGGCGTCGCGCTCTTCCCGGTCCCCGCCGCGGTCGAGGCGGCGGTGCGCCGGCAGTACCGGGTGGCGCTCGTCGGGCGGGCCCCGGCGGTGCGCGAGCGCTACTACGCGATCACCGTCGAGCGCCGGCTCAAGCACCCGGCGGTCGTCGCCATCTCGGAGGCGGCGCGGGCGTCGCTCTTGCCCGGCTGAGCTGTGACCCCGCCGACACGGCGGTGTGAACCCCCGGCTTCACGATCCGCGGCGGGCACCGGCGCCGGCTCGCGGATATCAATTCGAAAGGACTGTCGTTTGTCGCCTCCGGGGCCGGCCGCGCGGGCGTGCACGGCCCTTGCATATGAGCCAGGCTGAGACGTCACGCGGACGTCGGCTCTCGGCCGGTTCACTTCATCTCATTCCCGGCGAGGGCAGGAGGCAGTCACGATGCGCAAGTTCCTACCCGTGCTTCTCGCAGCAACCTTCGGCCTGGCCGGCACCGCCTGGGCGCAGGCGGTCGACCCCGACGACGAGGACGGCGATCAAGGGGCCGTGCCGGCGCCGCCCGCCCCGCCGGAGCAGGCCCAGCCCGCCCCCGAGCAGGCCCAGCCCGCGCCGGTCGAGCCCGAGCCGCAGTGGCGCTACGCGGGCCCGCACGCGATCAACGCCGAGGCCGGCTCCGGCTTCTGCACCGTCCAGGGCGTGCACACGCACCCGTACCCGCCGTTCGACGACCGGCTCTTCCAGGAGCAGAACGGCAGCTATTACTTCCTCGGCGACCCCGTCGACTTCGGCTACGGCGGCGGCAGCCTCTACTGGTACAACGCCGCGCATCCCATCGCGACCGGCTGGGGCGTGGGCTGGTGCTTCATCGGCTTCCCGCACCGCCACCTGTACCAGCCGATGGGCGCGTTCTACTCGGCCTGCGGCTCGTACTTCTGCTACACGGGCCCGTTTGACGCGTGGTACTGGCGCTGGCGGCCCTACTACGTCGGGTACTGGGGCGCCTACTACCCGCGCTTCTACCGCGGCGGCGCCTACTACCGCACCCACGTCGCCGCCTCGCCCGGCCGCTGGGCCCACGTCGGCTGGCGCCGTCCGGGCGGCTACGCGCGGCCGCTCCCGGGCCGGGGCCCCGTCGTCGGCCGCGGCGCGCCCTACTCGCGGCTGCCCCACGCCGGTCCGGCGGCCCGGCCGCTCGCGCCGAGCGCCCGGCCGCTCGCCCCGAGCGCCCGGCCGGGGATGGCGCACCCGGGCATGATGCCGCGGGCGCACGCCGCGCCCACGCGCCTGGCGCCCCCGGCGCGGTCGGCGGCCCCGCCGCGCCCGATGGCGCCGGCGCGCCCGATGGCGCCACCGCGCACGATGGCGCCGCAGCACATCACCGCGCCCCGCCCGG
>DASXVK010000154.1:0-26316 GCA_036504295.1 Polyangia bacterium | reverse complement strand
ACTTCTTCGGCGGTACGATCCTCTTCTGGATCGCGCTCCTCGGCGTGTCCTCGGCCGCGACCATGCGCCTCCTCGCCGAGGAGCGGCGCGCCGGCACGCTCGAGCCGCTCATGACGGCGCCCGTCACCTCGGCCGAGGTCGTCCTCGGCAAGTACCTGGCGGCGCTCGGCTTCTATGCCGCGCTCTGGGTGCCGACGCTCCTCTACGTCGCGATCCTGCGCGGCTACTCGGCGGCGCGGCCGGAGTGGGGGCCGATCCTGGCGGGCTACCTGGGCACGCTGCTCGAGGGCGCCGCCTTCCTGGCCGTCGGCTGTCTCGCGTCGGCCCTGACGCGCAACCAGCTCGTCGCCTTCATCCTCGCCTTCGTCTTCGCGTGGGTGCTGCTGCTGCTCGGCATCCTCGAGAGCCTCGTGCAGGCGGAGTGGCTCAAGGCGACGCTCAAGCACGTGAACCTGTTCCGGCAGATGGAGGACTTCGGCAAGGGCATCGTGGACACGCGGCACGTCCTGTTCCTGCTGTCGCTCACGGGCTTCTCGCTCTTCGCGACCGTGAAGCTCCTCGACGTCCGGCGGGAGGCCTGAGGTGAGTCGCAGACGAGCCTCGTTGTTGCCGGACATGGCGGCCCGCCGTCGCAGCCGGTTCGCCGGCGACATCAACGCCACGCTCGGGCTGCTGCTGCTCGCGCTCGTCCTCGTCCTCGCCAACTACCTCGGCGCCCGGCACTACAAGCGGGCCGACTGGACCCGGGCGCGGGTCTACTCGCTCTCGGACCGCACGATCCAGGTGCTGCGCGCCCTGCCGCAGGAGCTGCGGGTCACCGTCGTCGAGATCCCCGACGCGGCGGCCACCGCGGGCGACGTCTACGGCGCCATCCGCGAGGTGCTCGACCGCTTCCAGTCGCACAGCAAGCTCATCAAGGTCGAGTACCTCGACCCGGTGCGCGACCCCGAGCGCGCCAAGGTGCTGCTCGCGAAGTACCGGATCACGAACTTCGACATCCAGAGCGGCGTCGTCGTCTTCGACAACGGCACGCAGAACAAGTACGTGACCCAGGAGGAGATGGTCGACTACGACTTCTCCGGCCCGCCCGGCCGCGGCTCACGCACGATGAAGGCCTTCAAGGGCGAGCAGGCGTTCCTGTCGGCGATGCTGACCATCTCCGAGAAGCCGCGCACGCTCTGCTTCACGAAGGGCCACCTCGAGGGCGACATCGAGTCGTTCGAGCGCACCGGCTACTCCACGCTCTCCGACGAGCTGCGCCGCGACAGCTTCAAGACCAAGGCCATCGAGGACCTCGGCAAGACCGGCGTGCCGCCCGAGTGCGACGGCGTGGTCGTCGGCGGCCCGCAGCGCGCCTTCCTGCCGCCCGAGACCGAGGCGCTGGAGGCCTACCTCGCCCGGGGCGGCCGGGCGATCCTGCTGCTGGGCCCGGCCTTCGACCGCGGGCAGCGCAGCTTCGTCAAGACCGGGCTCGAGGAGCTCGCCCTGCGCCACGGCGCCCAAGTGGGCCAGAACGTGGTGCTCGACCCGAAGAAGGGCCTCGCCACGGGCGGCCTCGTGTGGAAGGGCGACCGCTACGCCGACCACCCGATCACCTCGCGCATGACGAACGCGCCGACCATCTGGCCGCTCGCGCGGGAGGTGCGCGCCGCCCCCCGCGAGGGGCTCGCCGCGACCGCGATCGTCACCTCGAGCGACGACGGCTGGGGCGAGACGAACCTGGCCTCCTTCGAGGGCGACGGCGAGCCGCGCTTCGACGCCGCGACCGACGTCAAGGGGCCCGTCCCGGTCGCCGTCGCCGTGGACGAGGCGGCCAAGGGCAGCCGGCTGGTCGTCTTCGGCTCCTTCTCGTTCGTCTCCAATGTCCGCCTCGACATGGAGGCGGACTACAACCGCGATCTCTTCCTCAACGCCGCCGCCTGGGTGACCGGGCGGACCCAGGCCGTGGGCGGGGTGGGGCCGAAGGCGACGGAGCACATCAAGCTCTCGATCACCGGCTCGCAGCTGTGGACCATCGGCCTGATCGCGGTGCTGCTGCTGCCGTTCGGCGCGGCGCTGCTCGGCGGTACGGTCTGGTGGATGAGGCGAAGCTGATGCGCTACACGACCACGATCATCCTGACGGTCATCGCCGCGGGCCTCGCCGGTTACGTCTTCTTCGTCGAGCGCCACGCGCAGACCTCCGACCAGGTCGAGGCCGATCGCGTGAAGCTCGCGCCCGGGCTCGACCGCGACACCGTCACCCGGATCGCGCTCAGCCGCCCGGGCAGCCCCGAGATAGTCCTCGAGCGGGAGAAGACGAAGGATGCTGCCTGGCGCTTCGCCGCGCCCGCCCTCGGCCGCGCCGACGCGACCGCCGTGTCGGAGCTGCTGAGCTCGGTCGAGTTCCTGGAGCACCGCGCCCGGGTGCCCGACAAGGGCGCCCGCACCCGCGCCGAGTACGGGCTGAACCCGCCGAAGGCGACCGTCCGGCTCACGGCGGGCGCGAGGCAGCTGGTGCTGCACGCCGGCAACGACGATGCGACCGGGCAGGGCGTCTACGCCGCCCGCGGGGACGAGCCGGCGGTGTACGTGGTCGAGAAGCGGTTCCGCGAGCTGTGCGACCGCGACGCCGACGCGCTGCGGGACAAGCGCGTGCTCCCGGTCGATCCGCTCGCGGTGAAGGCGCTCAAGGCCGGCGGCGCCACCCTCGCCAAGGAGGCGGGCGGCTGGATGCTGACCGCGCCGCAGCGCATGCGAGCCGCGGACGCGAAGGTCCAGGACCTCCTGCACGGGCTCGACAGCATCCGCGCCACGCGGTTCGTGACCGCGGCCGCCGACCCGGCGGGCGTGACCATCGTCGTGACCGCCGACGGCGATCACTCGCTCACCGTCGGCGGCGCGTGCCCCGGCGCGGCGAGCGAGGTGCTCGCCGTGCGCGGCGCGCCCGACCCGGGCAGCTTCTGCCTCGCGCAGGCCGACGCGGACCGGCTGCGCGTCGACCCCGAGGCGCTGCGCGACCTGCGGCTCCTGACCCTGCGCCCGGAGGAGGCGCGGGGCGTCACCATCCGCGTCGACGGCCGCGAGCTCAGCCTCGCCCGCGACGGCGGCGCCTGGAAGGTGACCGCGCCCGCCGGCGCCCTGGCCGACGATGACATCGTGCGCAAGTGGCTCGAGGACCTGGCGTCCTACCGGGCGCTCAAGGCCGAGACCCTGGATCCGGCCGCCGCGGGCGTCGCCCCCGGCAAGGCGCCGATCACGATCACGATCAAGGGCGAGGGCGCCGCGGCGACGACCATCGCCCTCGCGGCCGCGCGCGACGGGCGGCGCTGGGCCCGCCGCGGCGACGAGCCGGTGCTCCTGCAGGTGCACGCCGAGGCCGGCGACCTGGTCAGCGCCGATCCGCTGTACTTCCGGTCGCGCCGGGTCATGGCCGTGCCGCGCTGGGAGGTGAAGACGATCACCCTGACCACGGGCGGCACGACCGAGGTCGCCGAGCGCGGCGCGGCCGACTCCTGGCAGCTCGTCAAGCCGATCACCATGGCCGCGGACGCCGGCGTCATCGACAAGATCCTCGGCGCGCTCGCGGACCTGCGGGCGGAGAAGTACCTGCCGGGCGGGGCCGCCGGCGGCTTCGCCGCGCCCTGGGCGCTGCGCCTCGACACCACGCCCGGCGAGGGCGAGGCGCCGGCCGACGGCGGCGCCCGCAAGGCCGAGAGCTACACGCTCGAGCTCGGGGCCGACACGGCCGGGCACGGCTGCTATGCCCGCAGCGGCGGCGCCGTGCTGGTCCTCAGCAAGCCCGTGTGCGACGACCTCCGCGTGCGGCTCGCCAGCCGCAAGCTGATGGATCTCGGCGAGCAGGCGCCCGCGGCGATCACCATCGCGCGCGGCGGCAAGACCGAGACGCTGGAGAAGCGGGGCCCCGACTGGCACCGCGCCTCCGGGCCGCGGGTGCCGACCGAGCAGATGGACGAGCTGCTCGGGACGCTGCGGGGCCTGGCGGCCAGGAGCGTGGCGCGCTACGGCGCCGACGCCGGCCACGGCCTCGCGCCGGCGCGCCTCGAGCTCACCGTGAAGCTCGACGGCGGCAAGGAGGTCAAGCTCGCCGTCGGCGCCGAGGCCGACGCCGGGTACTACGCCCGCGTCGCCGGCCGCGATCTCACCTACGTCGTGCCGCGTCCGGCGGTGGACACGCTCGAGAAGCTCGCGCCGTAGGATCGGAAACAGGGAGGCGGGGAGTCGGGGAGTAGGATTTGGGTTAGGCCGTGCTGAGCGCGCGAGAATGGCGCCCGAGCACGTTGCCGCGCGCTACCGCAACCAACCCCAATCCGCCTCCCCGTCTCCCCGCCTCCCTGTTCAATTCCTGCTCGGCTAGGAGACCAGGAACCCGCCGTCGACGACGAGCGTCGCGCCGTTGACGTAGCTGGCGGCGTCCGACGCGAGGAAGAGGGCGGCGCCGGTGACGTCCTCGGGCTGGCCGAGCCGCGCCGCCGGGGTGCGGCCGAGCCACATCTCGCGCACGGTGTCGCTCTGGGTGAGGGCGGCGGCGAAGCGCGTCTCGATGAGGCCCGGGGCGATGGCGTTGACGCGGATCCCGCGGCCGCCGACCTCGACCGCCAGGGTCTGCGTCATCGAGAGGATCGCGGCCTTGGTCATGGCGTAGGCGCCCTGGAACGGCGCGCCGCGCATGCCGACGACGCTCGCGATGTTCACGATGGCCCCGGTGCCCTGGCGGCCGAGCACGTGGCGGATGAGCTCCCGGGCGGCGACGAAGTAGCCCTTGAGGTTGACCTCGATGGTCTTGTCGAAGGCCGCGTCGGTGATGTCGCACAGCGGGCCGAAGTAGGGGTTCGTGGCCGCGTTGTTCACGAGCACGTCCACCTGGCCGAAGCGGGCGACCGCGGCGGCGAAGAGCGCCCGCACGTCGTCGGCGCGGCCCATGTGGCACGGCCGCGTCAGCGCCTGGCCGCCGCCGGCCTGGATCGCGGCCGCGACCTCGGTGAGCCCCTCGGGCTTGCGCGCCGCGAGCACCACCCTCGCGCCGTGGGCCGCGAAGCCCCGGGCGATGGCGGCGCCGATGCCGCGGCTGGCCCCGGTGATGACGGCCACCTTGCCTTCGAGCTGGATCAGCGGGTCCATCGGTCCTCCATGCCGGTCCGGCTCCGCCGGCGCCTCTATCGGATGCCTGACGGGCTGGCTGGAGCCTGGAGTCTGGCGTCGGGAGCGTGACGAGAGCTAGCGGGCGCGGCGGCGAGCGAGGCCGAGGAGGGCGAGGCCGAGCAGCAGGCCGATCCCGCTGCCGGCGAGCGGGCCGCCGCCGACCTGGCAGCCACCGCCGCCGGCGGAGCCGGGGCGGCCGCAGATCGAGGTGTTCTGGTCCACCGGCGTGCAGGTGGCACCGCCGGGGCAGGCGACCTGGCTGTCGCAGAGCTGGGTGCAGTAGCCGTTGGGGGTGTCGCCCTCGGCGCACACGCCGCTGTGGCACTCGCCGTTGTGCGCGCAGGTCCCGCCGAACGCGACCGTGACCACGGTGACGGTGACCGTCGCCTGGGCGGTCGCGCCGTCGCTCGCCGTCGCCTTCACGAGGATGGTGTGCGGGCCGTCGCCGAGGCCGCTGACCTGGAAGTCCCAGGGCGCACCGGTCAGCGTCGCGGTCGGCGCGCCGTCGACGAGGAGCTCGACCTTGTCGATGCCGGCGAGGCTGTCGGGCTGGGCGCTCACCGTGAACTCGGCCGGCTGGGTGGAGTTGTCCTCGGGAGCGAGGAGCTGGAGGTTGGCGGGCACGGGCGCGCGCGGCGCGATGAAGTCGGCGTAGATGTCGACGCGCGTGTTCGCGCCCTCCTGCACGCAGCTCTGGTCGCCGTAGGAGGTGACGCCGATGATGATCTCGCCGCCGTTGCCGTCGTCGATGAACATGGGCCCGCCCGAGTCGCCCTGGCACGTGCCGCTCGTGCCGCCGCCGTAGTGGATGAAGTCGGAGTCCATGGCGGTGATCACCTCGGCGACGGTCCGGCGGGTGCCGCTGCCGGTCTGGCTGGCCGCGTTCGTCACGCCGTAGCCCACGAACGTCGCGGTCTTGCCGGTGGGATCCGCCAGGTGCCGGCGCTGCCACTTCATGGACGCGACCGGCGCGTCCGCGGCGAGGGTGACGACGGCGACGTCGAACATCGGGGCGCCGCTGGGGGCGGTGTAGTAGTTGGGGTGGGCCTCGGCCTTGGTCACGTTGATGGTCTGGCCGCCGCCGCCCACGGTGGTGCCGAAGAAGACGGCCATCTGGCTCGCCGGAATCTGCGATTCCACGATGCAGTGGCCGGCGGTGAGCACCGCGCGGGGCGCGATCACGGTGCCGGTGCAGAACTCCTCGTTCCAGCCCTTCATCACCAGGGCGACGACGGAGGTGTGGCTGTCGTCGACCTGCCCGTTGATGATGGGGCGCCGCTCGAGCGCGGTCTGCGACGCGTCGTCGACACAGGCGCCGAGCGCGAGGACCAGGGCGAGCGAGAGAGCCGGGACGATCCAGGGACAGGGGGAGCGCATGGTTTTCCTCCGGGACGCGGGGCTGCAAGATCCACGCCGCCAGCTTTGAATCAGCGTCGCAGGAATGAGGGTGTAATTCAAGGCCTTACGGGCTGCGGGCGGGCGCCCGAGGGGCCCCGGCTGAGGCTTCGCGCCCCCGGCCTGGGGGCCGCGACCCAGGGGATCGCGATCCCCCGCGGTGCGACCCGATGCTGTGCACCACCCATTCCGTCCGGCGTGGCCGGCGGCGCGTGAGTGCTGGCGGGCTATGCCTGCCAGCACTCTGCGCGGGAGGTGAAAGGGACCCTCCCAGGGTCCCTTTTCCTAGTAGGATGGCCGCATGCGCCTCCGGCACCTCCTCCTCCTCGCCGCCATCCTCACGCTCGTGCCCGCCGCGGGCGCGGCGCCGCTCGACGATCCCGCCTCCGGCCTCGAGCCGCCGGCGATCGCGGCCGCCGCGCCGCCGGTGCCGCAAAAGCCGAACGCCTTCGACGGGCCCGTCACCGGCCCGCCCGTGATCAAGGTGCGGCTGGGGCCGACTGGGCACCACGCGACCGGCGCGCTCACCGGCAAGACGGTGTATCTCTCGCCGGGGCACGGCTGGGTCTGGGGCGGGAGCGCGTGGGAGACGCAGCGCGGGAACACCAACGGGCTCGTCGAGGACCTGTCGAACGCCGAGTCGGTCGATCAGTTCCTCGTCGACCAGCTCCGCAACATGGGCGCGCACGTCGTGCCCGTGCGCGAGGTCGACCTCACCGCGGCCCAGTTCATCGTCGACGACGCCCAGGTAGTCGCGGACGGCGTCACGCTGCAGGCCTCGACGGCGGCCGGCTACGGCGCGGTGACGCTGCCGATCACGAGCGACGCGGTGAACCCCTTCACCGCCGGCGGCACCAGCTACGTCCCGTCGAGCTCGACCGAGACCGGCCGCGCCGTCTACCCGCTGACCGCGCTCCCCGCGGCCGGCTACTACAACGTCTACGTCTCGTACGCGCAGGGCGCGAACCGCGTCTCCGACGCCCACTACATCGTTCGCCACGCCGGCGGCGAGTCGCATTTTCGCGTGGACCAGCGGCGCCACGGCTCGACCTGGGTGCTCCTCGGCCGCTACTGGTTCGACCCGGCGGACCCGGTCGAGCGCCTCGCCGTCGCCGTCGCGAACGATAGCGCCGACGCGGCGAGCGGCGCGGTCGTCTCGCTCGACGCCGTGCGCCTCGGCGGCGGCGTCGGGCTCATGGACCGCGGCGGCGGCGTGCTGGCCCGGCCCGGCTACGAGATCTGCGCCCGCTACTACGCGCAGCTCAGCGGCGCGCCGGCGTCGGTCTTCGCCTACACGTCGAGCGACCGCACCGACGACGTCGGCACGCGCTCCCGCTTCGCCGCCTGGGACCACGAGACCGGCGAGGACGCCGTCTATCTCTCGTGGCACACGAACGCGCCGAACCCCGGCCGCGGCACCGAGTCCTACACCTACGGGCCGGACGCGCCCCCGGGGCCGCTGTCGCACTTCTCGGGCGTGGCCGGGTCGCTCGACCTGCAGGCCGCGGTGCACGGGGCGCTCATCGCGGACCTGCGGGCCGCCTGGGACCCCGCCTGGCAGGACCGCGGGATGTTCACCGCCTACTTCGGCGAGATCAACCCGACCCACAACCCCGAGATGCCCGCGATGCTCGTCGAGGTGGCGTTCCACGACACGCCCGAGGACGCGGCGGCGATCAAGGACCCGCGCTTCCGGCGCGTCGTGGCCCGGGCCATGGCGAAGGGGATCGCGCGCTACTTCGCCGACCGCGACGGCGTGGCGGTGACGCTGCCGCCGGAGCCGCCGGCGGCGGTGCGGGTGGAGAACGACGGGGCGGGGGCGCTGCTCGTGTCGTGGCGGCCGCCGGCGGCGGCGCCCGCGGGCGGGGACGCGCCGGCCAGCTACCGGGTGTACACGAGCCGCGACGGGCTCGCGTTCGACGACGGCGTGGCGGTGGTCGGCGAAGCGGCGACGCTCGCCGGCCTCGCGCCCGGGGACGTTCGCTTCGTGCGCGTGGCCGCGGTCAACGCGGGCGGCGAGTCGCTGCCCGCGGCGGTCGTCGGCGCCCGGGTCGCGGCCGCGGGCCAGGCCCCGGTGCTGATCGTCGGCGGCTTCGACCGGCTCGAGGCCTCGCTGCTCCCGACCGAGGACCTCAGCGCGTACGGGCTCGGCCAGGTGCAGCGCCTGCGGCTGGACCGCCTGAACGACGGCACCTACGCGGCGCGCCACGGCCTCGCCATCGCGGCCGCGGCCTTCAGCTTCGACGGCGCCGAGCACGGCGCGGTGCAGGCGGCCGACGTCGACCTCGCCCGCTACCAGGCCGTCGACTGGTTCCTCGGCGAGGAGTCGACGCACGACGTGCCGCTCGACCCGGGCGAGCGCGACGCGCTCGGGCGGTTCCTCGCCGCCGGCGGCCGGCTCTTCCTCAGCGGCTCCGAGATCGGGTGGGCGATGGTCGCGCGCGGCTCGGCCGAGGAGCAGGCCTTCTACCGCGACGTCCTGCACGCCACCTACGTGAGCGACGACGCCGGCACCGCGACCGTGACCGCGCCGGACGGGCCCTACGCCGGGCTCGCGGACTTCGCCTTCGACGACCCCGGCCCGCAGTCCTACGCCGTCGAGTACCCCGATGTGATCGCCCCCGGCGCCGACGCGACGCTCGCGCTCGGCTACGGCGGCGGCGCCGGCGGCGCCGCGATCGCCTGGACCGGCGCGGCCGGCGACCGCGGCGTCATGTTCGGCTTCCCGTTCGAGACGATCACCGGCGCGGCGACCCGCGCGGACGTCATGGCCCGGACTCTCGCGTACCTCGGCGTGACCGAGCCCGCGCCGCCGGACGACGCCGGCACGCCGGACGACGCGGCCGTGCCGCCGGACGACGCGGGCGTCGACGCGACCCCGGGCCCCGATGCGCCGGCCCCGCCCGGCGGCGGCGGCTGCGGCTGCCGCGCGGCCCCGGCGCCGGCGGCCCCGCTCGTGCTCCTGCTCGTGGCGGTCGCCCTCGCCGCCACGCGCCGCCGTCGCTGATCTACGCCACCCGCCGCCGACTTGCGCCCGTGCGCCCCGCCAGGCGATGATCGGCGCACATGCGCGCCGCGTTCGCCCTCGCCCTCGCCGCCACGCTCGCCGTCGCCTGCTCTGACGGCGGCACCAGCACGCCGTCCGCGACCGAGTGGGATCCGGTCTTTCCGGCGTGCCAGCCGGCGACCCCGCCCGTGATCACGCCGGCGCCGGGCGCCAAGTTCGCGCTCTCGATGTACCACTACAACGTCCAGTACGTGCCGGGCGGGCTCGCCGGCTGGAAGACCGACCCGAACTTCGACATGGACAACGAGGCGGTCGAGGACGCCATCGTGGTCCAGGGGTTCGAGCCGATCGTCGACCTCTACCTGCGCCACCCCGCCTGGGGCGCCGATCTCGAGATGCAGGGCTACATGGTCGAGGTCATGGCCGCCCGCCACCCGGCGGTGCTCGAGAAGCTCCGCACGCTCCTCGCCGCCGGCCAGGTCCAGCTCGACAGCGTCCACTACTCGGACCAGCTCTTCCTCGCCTATCCGCGCGCCGACATGGAGCTGAGCTTCGCGCGCAACGAGCAGGCGCTCGCGGCCGGGTGCGTGGCCGCGGGCCCGGCGGTCTTCACGCAGGAGGGCCAGTTCGGCGAGGGGCTGCTCGACCTGATGGCCGAGAAGGGCCGGACCGTCGCGGCGCTCCCCAAGAACCTCTTCGGCTACCTGCACCCCGACCTCGAGCGCGAGCCGCTCTACACGAGCCGCGGCGTCGACGTCGTGCTCGCCGGCGAGGGCGTGGACACCGCCGACGGCGTCTCGATCCGCTGGACCTTCTTCAACGACGGCGAGCTCGCGCCCGCGGGCGCGGTCGGCGGCCTCGAGGCGAACCCCTACTTCGGCAAGCTCTACCGCGCCGACCCCGCCAAGGCCGCGGCGCACGAGCAGGCGATCGCGGACCTCGAGGCGCAGGGCTACGCCGTCACGAGCGTCGCCGCGGCCGCGCAGGCCATCCGCGCGCTGCCGGGCCGCGGGACTCCGCCGGAGCTGCCGCCGATCCTCGACTGCGACTGGCAGCCGAAGGACACGGTGATGCTGCTGCGGTGGATGGGCGACCCCGGCATGAACAGCGACGTCGAGCGCGACGGCGCCGTGCTCACCGCCAACGTCCGCGCGCGCGAGGCGGTGCTGGCGGCGCGGGCGATGATCGACCACGCAGGGGCGGCGGGGCAGGACACGGCGGCCGCCGAGCGCGACTGGGCGTACGCGGTCCGGCACCTGCTCTGGGGCGAGGTCTCCGACGCCTCGGGCTGGAACCCGATCGGCAACGAGGTGCAGTACGGCCTCGACCACGCCGCCCGCGCGCTCGCCCTGGGCGACGGCATCCTCGCGGACCTGCGCGCCGCGCTCGGCTACCCGCACGTCGCCGTCGACCTCGCGACGGGCGCGGTCACGCGCCTCGAGGCGCTCCCGACGCCCTCCGACTTCCCGCCGGCCGCCGCCCCCGTGGAGGCGACGATCACCACGTCGCGGCCGATGACGGCCACCTGGAAAGCCGTCGGCGAGGGCCACCACCAGCTGGACATCGCCTGGGGCGCGGCCCCCGCCGGCAAGGGCGGGGCCGTCAGCGTGAGCTTCCCCTGGTCCGGGGACACCATCGCCTACTCCCCCGCGCTCCTCGAGTCCGAGGTGGTGAGCTACCCGCGCACGGCCTTCGCCCCCGACGTGACGCTGGCGTTGCCGCTCGCGAACGGCCTGATCGGCCTCGGCCCGGACCTGTGGCTCATCAAGGACCTGCACACGGTCCACGTCGCGGCCGTGCTGGCCCCGGGCGCGGCCAGCGTCGAGCTCCACGACATGACGTTCCCCTCCGCCGAGTCGGCGACCTGGAGCTTCGAGCTGATCGCGGGGTCGGCCGAGACGGCGCTGGCGCTGGCGCGGGCGCTGAACGTCGCCCCGGTGGTCACGCGGTAGGTTGGGCGGGGCGGGAGCTACTTCGTGCGCTTCTTCGGCAGGGCGCCCTTCGGGCCGCCGGTGAGGATCTTCTTGCCGTCGGTGCCTTCGACGCGGGCGCGCATCTTGTCGCCCTTGCCGGCGGCGGTGCCCTTGGTGTCGAACGCGACGTTCGTGTTGCCCTCGGAGATCATCTGCCCGGCCTCGTCCTTGGTCTCGAGGTGGGTGAGGAGGCCGTCGGAGGCGTTGAACCCGCTCAGCGTGGCGCGCTGCAGCGTGCCCTTCACGGTGACCTTGGCGCCGACGGTGAAGACGGGGGGCGTCTCGACGAGCGGCTTCTTGGTCGGGTAGTCCACGACCATGATCGCCTTCTCCTTCTTGCCCTCCTTCTCGTCGGTGAGCCAGTAGTGCGGCTGCTCACACGCCTTGCACTCCTGGCCCTTCGGGCACTCGGGGCACTGGTACACCTCGCGCACGAAGGCCTTCACCGTCACCTGCTGCCCGGTCAGCTTCTCGATGCCCTTGCGCAGGCCGAAGACGCTGTAGAGCCCGTCGGGGTACTTCTCGGGCGTCGTCGGCGCGTTGAAGGCCGGCGGCGGCGGGAGATCGACCTTGATCGGCGGCAGCGGCGTCGCCTCGGTCTCGTGGATCGTGGAGCCACCCTTGTTGGTCTCGCACGCGAGGGCGCCGATGGAGACGGCGGCGCACAGTGCGGCGCACAGCAGGAGCCGGTTCATGCTCAACCTCGCAGGTTGCGTCGGCGTCCAGAGATATCACGGACGCGCGGCGACGGCAAGTGCGCGATTTGCGACGGGGTTCGCGGCCGGCGGCACCCGCGGCGACCGCGCTCAGCGGCGGCGGGGAGGGGGCCGGGGGCGCTCCTCCGCCGCGGCGCGGCGGCCCGCGTCCGCGTCGAAGAGCCGATGGCACGTCGAGCACCGGTACTGCGCCTTGCCGCGGGCCCGCGCCTGGCGCGCCCCGCAGTGCGTGCACTTCACCTCGACGAGCGTGCCGTGCGCGCCGCCGATGGCGGCGAAGATCGTCATGGGACCTCCTGGGGGGATAGTAGCCTAGCGCCGGCGGGCTTGCTCGAGGCGGGCCTCGCCCGCGGGCGCGGCGTGGCCGGCGGCCTGGGGCTCGTCGGCGATGGTGTGGATGATCTGGCGCTTCTTGCCGGTGATGCGCTCGGCCGCGGCGTCCAGCAGCGAGTAGGCGACCGGCACGACGACCAGGGTGAGCAGGGTCGAGGTGATGAGGCCGCCGATGACCACGGTCGCCATGGGGGCGCGGAACTCGCTGCCCTCGCTGAGCGCGAGCGCGACCGGCAGCATGCCGAAGATCATGGCCAAGGTGGTCATGAGGATGGGGCGCAGCCGCACCGGCCCGGCGGCGAGCAGGGCGTCGTCGCGGCTCATGCCCTGGTCGCGCAGCGTGTTCGTGTAATCGACGAGGAGGATGGCGTTCTTCGTGACCAGGCCCATCAGCATGATGATGCCGATCATGGCGGACATGCTCATCGTCTGGCGCGCGATGAGCAGGCCGCCGAAGGCGCCGATGAGCGAGAAGGGCAGCGAGAGCATGATCGTGAAGGGGTGGATGAAGCTCTCGAACTGCGCCGCGAGGATGAGATAGACCAGCGCGATCGCGAGGATGAGCGCGCTCAGCATGTAGCCGAACGACTCGACCATCATGTCGCCCTGGCCGGTCCAGCCGGTCTCGACGGTCTTGGGCAGGGCCTTCGCCGCGGCGTCGATCTCGCCGATGGCATCCCCGATGACCTTGCCCTCGAGGTTGGCGAAGACGGTGACCTGGCGCTGGCGGTTCTGGCGCTCGATCTTGCCCGCGCCGGTCCCGGTGTTGACGGTGACCACGTTCGAGAGGTGCACCAGGGCGGGGGGCATGCCGTACTCGCCGGGCTTGGTCGAGCGCACCTTCAGGTTCAGCACGTCCTGCGCGCGGCGCCGGAACTGCTCGTCGAGGCGCACGCGCACGTCGTAGCGCTCGCCGTCGGTCTGGAGGTCGGTGACCTTGTCGCCGCCCACCAGCATGCGGACGCCGAGGGCGATGGAGGCGACGGGGACGCCCAGGTCGGCGGCCCGGTCGCGGTCGATGTTGACCACGACCTCGGGCTTGCCGCCGCGGTAGCTGGTGTCGAAGTCGACGTAGCCGCCCTTGTCGCGCATCGCCTTCATGATCTGCTCGGCGGCCTTGTTCAGCTCCGTGTAGTCCTTGCCGCGGATGTTGAACTGGACCGCCGACTGGCGCATGGCGGAGGCGCTGCCGCCGCCCATCATGTTGACGGGCTCGACGGCGACCTTGACGTCCTTCTCGCCGGCGAGCTGCTTGCGCACGTACTCCATCGCCTGCTTCTGCGAGAAGCCGCGCTTCTTGCGCGCGACGAGGTTCACCTGGATCTGCGAGACGTTGACCTCGCCCTGCGTGCCCGCCGCGATGGTCGCGAACGTGTCGGCGACGCCCGGCACCTGGCGCAGCTTCCCGGTGAGCTTCTCGGTGTACTGCCGCGTGGCCTCGAGCCCCGTGCCCGGGGGCAGCTCGACCATGACGTTGAACTGACCCGAGTCCTGCTCCGACATGAACTCGGTCTTGACGAAGCGCGCCATGCCGCAGCTCGCGAAGAGGACCGCGGTCGCGACGCCGATGGTGATGCCGCGGTGGCGCAGCGCCGCGCCGAGCAGGACGCGGTAGGCGCTGTCGAGGGCCTTGAGCCCCCGCTCGAGCCCGCGCGAGAGGAAGTTGGTCTTGTGGACCGAGCTCTTCAGCATGCGCGAGGCGAGCATCGGGGTCAGGGTGAAGGCGACGAAGAGCGAGACGGCGACGGCGAAGGCGACCGTGAGCCCGAACTGCACGAAGAAGCGGCCGATGATGCCCTTCATCGTGGCGACCGGCACGAAGACCGCGACGATCGACGCCGTGGTCGCCATGACCGCGAGCCCGATCTCGTTGGTCGCGTCGGCCGCCGCCTTCATCGGCGACTTGCCCATCTCGAGGTGGCGGTGGATGTTCTCGATGACGACGATGGCGTCGTCGACGAGGATGCCGATGCTGAGCGAGAGCGCCAGCATCGTGAGCATGTTGAACGTGTAGCCCATCGCCTGGATGAAGGCGAAGGTGGCGACGATCGAGGTCGGGATGGCGAGGGCGCTGATGAGCGTGGCGCGCCAGTTGTGCAGGAAGAGCATGATGATGAGGATCGCCAGCACCGCGCCGAACAGGACGTCGAACTGCACGTCGTCGATGACCCGCTCGATCACGAGCGAGTTGTCCATGGGGACGGCGAGGGTGACGCCCGCGGGGACCCGCTTCTCCAGCTCCTTGACCGCCTTCTTGACCTTGTGGGCGACCTCGACCGTGTTCGTGCCCGACTGCTTGCGCACGATGAGGGCGACGGCGGACTTGCCGTTGAGCTCCGAGTGCGAGCGCTTCTCCTGCACGCCGTCCTCGATCCGGGCCACGTCGCGCACGCGCACCGGCGTCCCGCCCGCGGCGGTGATGATGATGTCGCCGATCGCCTTCGCGCTGTGGACCTGGCCCTTCGTCTTGACCGCGAACTCGCGGGTGCCGACGTCCATGCGGCCGCCGGGGATCTCGACGTTCTGCGCCCCGAGCGCCTGGGCGAGGTCGGTGACCGAGAGGTAGAGCGACTCGAGCTTGTTCGGGTCGATGTAGACGTGGAACTCGCGGTCCTGGCCACCGACCAGGTCGACGCCGCCGACGCCGCTGATGGTCTGCAGCTTCTCGCGGACCTGCTTGTCGGCGATGTGGGTCAGCTCGCGGGTCGACTGGGGGCCGGCGACGACGACCGCCATGACCGGCGCGGCGCCCGGGTCGAAGCGCTCGACCACCGGCGGCTCCAGGTCCTTCGGCAGCTCGCGCAGCGCGCCCGCGACCTTGTCGCGCACGTCCTGCACCGCCTCGTCGGCCTTCCGGTCCAGCTCGAACTGGACCATGACGAGGCCGACGTTCTCCATCGCCGTCGAGCGCAGCACCTTGATGCCGCTGACCGTGCCGATGGCCTCCTCGAGCTTGTCGTTGACCTTGGACTCGATCGACTCGGCGTCGGCGCCGGGGTAGATGGCGGTGACGACGGCGAACGGGAACTCGATCGACGGGAAGAGATCGACGCCGATCTTCGGGAACGCCACCAGGCCGAACACACCCAGGGTGGCCACCATCACGGTCGCGAGCACCGGACGGCGGATGGAGACTTCGGAGAGCTTCATTTCCCGGCTCCGGGCTTCTTCGTCGCCTTGGGCGCCAGCACCGCGGCCCTCGCGCCGGCGGGCGCGTCGGCGATCGCCGCGGCCGGCGCGCCGCCGAGCCGGACCTCGGCGAAGAGGCCGGCCCGCAGCTTGCCGTCGGCGTTGTCGAGCTGGACGATGACCGAGAAGGTGCGCGTGCCCGGGTTGATGGTCGGGACGACGCGGGTGATCTTCGCCCTGATGTCCGACGAGCCGCCCGACGGGAAGTGGACCGTGATCTCGTCGCCGGCCTTCACGCGCTCGCTGTCGGAGGCGGGCACCTGCACGCGCAGGTCGAGCGTCTCGGTCTCCTCCATCGTGATGAGCGGCGTGGGCGGCATGGCCGCCGCGTTGTCGCCCTCGGAGACGTGCTTCTTGATGACGACGCCGGTGTAGGGCGCGAACACGGTCGTGTCGCGCAGGGCCTTCGCCGCCATGTCGCGCGCGACCTCGGCGGCCTTCACCTGCACGAGGGCGCCCTTGTACTTGGCGTCGACCATGTCGAACTGGCCCTGCGGCACGGCCTTGTCCGCGAGGAGGGCCTTGTGGCGGTCGTACTCGAGCTTGGTCGCGTCGAGCCCGACGCGCGCCGCCTCGAGCCCGGCCTCGGCCTGGCGCATGGTCAGGCGGTACTGCGCCGGATCGATGGCGACCAGGGCCGCGCCGCGCTTGACGACGTCGCCCTCGGCCACGTGCACCTTGATCACCCAGCCGCCGACCTTGGGCATGAGCGTCGAGCGGCGGTGCGGCTCGAGCGTGCCGGAGAGCACCGGCGCGGCCTTGTCGCCGCCGCCGCTCTCGGCGGTCGCGGGCGCGACGGCGCTCGGCATCGTCGCCGCCACGTTGGCCGGCTCGGCCTTGTCCGGGAGGCGGGCGAGCGCCGACTTCTCCTGGCAGCCCGCGAGGGGCACCGTGAGGCAAAGCAACGCGACGAGGATGAAATCACGGGGCTGCATGGGATCCCTCCGGAGAAGCACGTCTGTCCCGCCGAGTTGCCACGGGCCCCTCGCCCATGGCGCGCACGAGCGCGGCTCGTGCGATGAGGTAGTCGTAGAGCGCGGTCTGGAGCTGCGCGCGCGCCGAGGTGAGCTGCGTCTCGGCGTCGATGACGTCGAACGAGGTGTTGGCGCGCGCCTCGTAGCGCTTGGTCTCGAGGCGGTAGTTCTCCTCCGCCTGGTTCACGGACTGCTGCGCCACGCGCAGCATCTCGGCGGCGCTCGCCTGGGTCACGTAGGCGGCCCGGGTCTCGAGGCGGATGCCGTCGCGCACCTTGGCGCGCGCGGCGAGCGCCTGGCGCAGGCGGGCCTTGGCCTCCGGCACGCCGTAGTAGGTCGCGCCCCACTCCCAGAAGTTCCAGGTCAGGGCCATGCCGCCGAAGTAGGCGTTGGCCTGCGAGAACGACGAGCCGGTGTTGTGCTGGTAGCTGAAGAGCAGGTTGAGATCCGGCACCATGCGCGACCAGGAGGCGCTCACGCCGCGGTTCGCCTGCCCGATGCGCAGCTCGAGCTCGCGCAGCTCCAGGCGGGTGGTCAGGGCGCGGCGCTCGGCCTCGTCCTCGGTGGTGGACTCGGGGGCCGGCGGCTCGGTCGGCGCGCCGGTGGGCACGACGGCGGTCTCGCCCGGGAGGCCGAGGACGAACGCGAGCCGGCCCTGGGCGAGGGTCACGTTGCCGCGCGCGGCGATCCAGCGCTGGCGCGCGTTGGCGAGGCCGAGCTCGGCGCGCAGCAGGTCGTTGTTGCCGATGAGGCCGTGCTTGAAGAAGCTGCGCGCCCGCAGGACCTGCGCGTCGAGCTGCTCGACCGAGAGGTGGGCGACCTCGGCCAGGCGCATCGTCTGCAGCGTGCGGTAGAACGCCTCGGTGGCCGCGTAGGCCGTGTCGCGCAGCGTGATGTAGCGCCGGACCTTGGCGACGTCGACCCCGAGCTCGCGCACCTTGTAGCCCTCGTAGATGCCCCAGAGCGCGCCCACGGGCTGCAGCGCGCTCAGGGTGAGGGTCGTGGTGGTCGGGTCCCGCACCGCCATCGACGCGCTCGTGCCGGGCGGGATCGGGAGCCCCAGCTGCTGGAACATCGCCAGGAACCCGCTGAAATCCAGGTTCAGTGGCGAGTCCCAGCGCAGCACCGTGTACTCGACCCGGCCCTTGGGGCCGAAGTTGCCGCGCATCGCGTTCTTCGCGGCGACGGCGGCGACGATCTCCTCGTCGGCGACCGCCACGTCGGGGTTGCGGCTGAGGGCGACGTCGACGCACTCGTCGAGGGTGAGGGCGCGCGCCCCCGCGGGCACGACGAACGCCGGGGCGCGCGCGGGCTGGCTCGCGGGCCGCGGCGAAGCGGGCGGGGCGCCCTGCGCCCGGGCGAGGCCGGCGGCGCACACGAGGCACGCCGCGACCGCGAGCGTGCCGAGGGTCCTGGAGCTCACTTGCCACCTCCGGTCTTGGCTGCGTGCGAGGGACGGGCGTCGCGCTGGCCGGTCACGCCGTGCACGAAGAAGTCGAGGATGAGGTCGACCTGGCGCGTCAGGCCGCCCTCGGGGAAGCCGCGCGCCATCCACGCGTGGAGGAAGCCGTGGCCGATGCTGATGAGCACCAGGGCGGCGTCCACCGGGTCGTGGCCGCCGAGGTCCTCCTCGGTCGCGTTGGTCCGGAACCAGTCGGCGAGGCGCTTGATCTGCAGCTCCATGACCCAGTGGGGGCCCTGCCGGCCGCCCTTGGCGCGGGGGGGGGCGCAGTCGGCCCCCAGCGTCACGAAGAGCGAGAAGAGGTCGCGCTGCCGCTCGGCGAGGCCGAGGTGGCGCCGGGAGATGAGCTCGAGCTTCTGGCGGAACGAGAGCCCCGCGGGGACCGGCTCGTCGAAGACCTGCAGGAAGCCCTCGATCGAGCGGGCGAGCAGGCCGGCGAGGATCTCGTCCTTGCTCTTGAAGTAGGTGTAGAGCGAGGCCGCGGTGTACCCGGCTTCCCGGGCGATGTCGCGCATCGTCGCGGAGGCGTAGCCGGCGCGCGTGAACGCCCGCGCCGCGGCCTCGAGGATGTCCTCGCGGGTGCGGGCGATGGCGCGACGGCGGCGGTTGACGGTGATCATCGATGGACCCCTGCGCGTATTCCGAACGGGCATTCGGAATATGCGAACGGGTGTTCGACTGTCAAGGACCAAAGTTCGGAAAATTATGCCTGTCGTACGGTCAGTCGGGGCGCGGCCGAGTCGCGGCGCCTACTTGGCGGCGGGGGGCGCCTTGCGCTTGCCGCGGCTGCTGGCCCAGTTGATGATCTTGAAGAGCACGTAGAGGAGCGCGAGGCCGATGAGGAGCCACGGCAGGACGGCGATCGCGACGATGAGCAGCGTGCGCACGGTGGCGCCCATGGCCGCGAGCGACGCCCGCAGCGCCTCGCCGGCCTCCTGCCCGAAGCCACGCTTCTCCGGCGGCACGTAGTCGGCCTGGACCGAGATCTCGAGGGTGAGCGTCGAGTACGCGATCTGGTTCTCCATCGTGCGGAGCTGGGTCGAGAGCTGCTCGACCTGCTCCCGGACCCGGCTGAGCTCCTTTTCGATCTCGAGGACGGACTTGAAGTCCTTCGTCCTGTCCGCGAGGTAACCCAGCAGGCGCTCCTCGACCTTGCGCTGGTTCGCGAGCCGCGCGTTGAGATCCATGAAGGCGAGGGTCACGTCCTCGGTGGTGACCGACTCGCTCGTGTAGCTGCCGATCTGCTTCACCTGGCCGAGGAGCTCGTCGAAGCGCCGCGCGTCGATCTTGATGGTCATGGTGATGCTGCGGATCTCGCTCGGCCCGAGGTACCGGTGCTGCGGCACGACCGCGCTCGAGTTGCGCGCCGAGATGTAGGCGTCGTAGCCCTTGAGGATGGTGGTGAGCCTGGCCTCGGCGTCGCGGGCGTCGCGCACGATGACCGTGAGCGAGCCCTTCTTGATGAGGATGACCTTGTCGTTCTTGGCGCCCGGCTGCGAGGTCTGGGCCGCGGCGCGCGGGAGGAGCCAGTCCCCGCCGCGGCTGTCGGAGGAGCCGCGGTACTTGCTCGCCTTGCGCAGCTCGGCCGTGGCCGGCGCCGCCGCGCCGCCGAAGCTCCGCGTGTGGTCGGCGGCCTTGGACGCGCAGCTCGCCAGCACCAGCAGCGCCCCGAGGGCGATCAACGTTCTCGTCGTCATGCGATGCTCCCGCAGTAGTTGGGACATTATACGAGCCTGCGCGGCGATTCGGCCTCCCGCCTGGCCCCCGCCGGGTGGTAGGCTCCGGCCGTGGCGGCCAGGGCGCTCTTCGTCAAGGTGTGCGGGATCACGACCCTCGCGGACGCGCGCGCCGCGGTGGACGCGGGCGCGGACGCGCTCGGCTTCGTCTTCTTCGCGCGGAGCCTGCGGGCCGTGACCCCGGCGGCCGCCGCGGCGATCAGCCAGGCCCTGCCGCGGCCGCGGCCGCTGCGCGTCGGGGTCTTCGTCAACGCGCCGCCCGGCGCCATCGCCGCCATCGATGCCCAGGTCGGCCTCGACGCCATTCAGCTGGCGGGGGACGAGGACCCCGAGTACGTCGCCGCCATCGGGCCCAAGGCCATGAAGGTGCTGCGGATCACCGGCCCGGCGTCGCTCGCGGCGGCGCGCGGTTACCGCTGCCAGGCGTTCGTGCTCGAGGGTCCCGCGGCCGCCCCGGGCGGCAGCGGCGGCGCCTTCGACTGGCGCCTCGCCCGGGATGCCAAGGGGGTCGCGCGCATCGTGCTCGGCGGCGGGCTCACGCCCGACAACGTGGCCGCGGCGGTCGCGGCCGCGCGACCGTTCGGGGTCGATGTGACCGCCGGGGTCGAGTCGGCCCCGGGGGTCAAGGACCCCGAGCGCCTGCGCCGGTTCATCGCCGCGGCGCGGGCGGCGGCTGGCGCCGGTACGCGCTGAGGCGGCAGGCGACCACGGCCGCCCGGAGCTCGGGGTCCGGGATGTGGGCGGCGGCGGCCTCGGCCTCGGCGATCTCCGCGGGGAGGGGCTCGCGCTGGGCCGGCGCCGGCACGAGCCGCTCCGGCTCCGCCGCGCGCGGGGTGATCGTGCCCGGCACCAGGCGGAGCTCGACGATGGGGTGCCCGCCGAGCCGGTCGTTCATGCGGTCGCGGATGTCGGCCTTCAGGTAGGTCAGCTCGCTCAGCCAGGCCGCGCCGTCCACGCGCACGGTGAGCACGCCACGCTGGAGCCGGTGCGCCTGCGCCCGGGCCGCCACGCGCGGGCCGACCACGTCGGGCCAGCACAGCAGGGCGCGCTGCTCCAGGTACTCCGGGCCACGGCCGAGCTGGGCCAGGGTCTGGGTGGCCACGGCCCCGAACCGCTCGATGGGTCCCCGCCGTCGTGGACTGCGAGCTCGCACCGCGCGAGCGTACCAGGCCCGCGCCAGGCTGCAAGCCTCGGTCAGGCCTCCGTCAAGTTTGGCGCAGGCGGCGCAGCAGCTCGCGGATCCGGCGGGCGCCGCCGCCGTCGCGATACACGAAGCGGAGCCCGGCGCCCTCGGTACCGTTGAGGTACGTGACGCGGCCGGTGATCTCCATCGGGCCGGCCCCGCCGGGCGGCGTGATCTCCAGGATCACCTCGGCGCCGAGCGGCAACGGCTCGAGCGCGCGCAGGACGCCGCCGCCGACGCTGATCTCCCGCAGGCCGCTCTCGCGGAAGTCGGCGGTGTCCGCCGTGCGGTACCGGACCGCCACCTCGATGGGGATGCGCGTGTGGCGCCGGCGCCGCGCGGGCGTGCGCCGGCCCTCGAGGGTCTCGAGGACGAAGTCGCGCTTCTCGCGCTCGGACTCCTCGAACTCGACCAGGGCGCCGGCGCGCACGCGCAGCCGGGGCAGGGCGGGTCGCCACCAGCGGACCGCGCCGCGCACGAGGACCTTGTTCGGCAGTCCTTCGAGGTTGAGCTCGACGATGACCTCGTCGCTGGCCTTCAGCGTGACCGTGGTCGGGCAGAAGAGGCCGCCGTTGGGCAGATCGCGGGAGTAGTTTTCGAAGAACTCCTGCGGTGTCCGGCAGCGAACCTTGAGGATCTGCATTCCCCCTCTCCTCAGAGGTAACGGGACCATAGCACAAACCCTGTATTGTACCAAACGAATTTGGCGCCCCGGTTGTTCCGCGGGTTGCCTGGGGGGCGCGGCCCCGCCCTGGTTGCGGGCCGCGCCCCCCCGCCTATAATCGGCGCATGGCCGATTCGGTGCTGGTGATCCTGCCGACGTACAACGAGCGCGAGAACCTGCCGGCCATCGTGCCCGCCATTCAGGGCGAGCTGCCCGCGGCGCGGCTCCTCATCATCGACGATGGCTCGCCGGACGGCACGGGCGCGATCGCGGACGAGCTCGCGGCCAAGGACGCGCGGATCGCGGTGATGCACCGGGCCGGCAAGCAGGGGCTGGGCACCGCCTACCTCGCCGGATTCCGGCACGCGATCGAGCACGGCGCCGACTACGTGTTCGAGATGGATGCGGATTTCTCGCACGACCCGCGCTCGCTGCCGGACCTGCTCCGGGCGGCGCGCGCGGGCGCGGACCTCGTGATCGGGTCGCGCTACGTGGCCGGGGGCGGCACGGTGAACTGGGGGCTGGGCCGTCAGGTCATCAGCCGGGGCGGCAGCTTCTACGCCCGGACCGTGCTCGGGATCGGGGTGCACGACCTGACGTCGGGGTTCAAGTGCTTCCGCCGTTCCACGCTGGAGCGCATGGACCTCGGCCGGGTGCGCTCGGAGGGCTACTCCTTCCAGATCGAGATGACCTACCGGGTCCTCAAGGCGGGCTTGCGCGTGGCGGAGGTGCCGATCGTGTTCATCGATCGGCGGGTCGGAAAGTCGAAGATGTCGCGGAAGATCTTCCTGGAGGCCGTGGGGATGGTCTGGCGGCTGAGGCTCGGGCTGGGCGGCTAGTCGTCGACGTCCTTGTCGTCGGCCTCTTCGTCCTCGTCTTCGTCCTCGTCCTCATCCTCGTCGAGGTCCTCGAGATCGTCGTCGTCCCCGAGCTCGTCCAGGTCCTCGTCCTCGTCGACATCGTCGAGGTCTTCGTCGTCCTCGTCGAGGTCCTCGTCCTCTTCATCCACTTCGTCCACGTCGGCCGGCTCTTCCTCGTCAGCCGGCTTCTTCGGCAGGGCGCTCAGCAGGGGTGTGGGGACGTGAAGCTCCTCGAGACGCTGAAGCATGATCCGCCTCCTCGACAGATGAGAGTCTAACGTGCGCGGGACCGTTCCCGCGCGGCGGGGATTTATTGCCCTCCCATAAGACGTTCCCAGGCGGGGCGCAAGCAAATTTGTTTTCGCTCGCGGAGGCGAGTCAGGGACGAGCCTCGTTGTAGACAGAGGAGCGTCGATGCGGCTTGATGAGGGTGGGCGCGAGTGCTACCAAGCGCTCGTGGCGACTCGCGT
This sequence comes from Polyangia bacterium, assembly GCA_036504295.1. GTDB lineage: Bacteria > Myxococcota_A > Polyangia > JACRCY01 > JACRCY01 > DASXVK01. The sequence continues at coordinate 3,213 of DASXVK010000154.1, read as the reverse complement.
CTATAACGATGGCCGCGTGGTGCTCCCGGAGGAGGCCACGGTCCCGGTGTTCGACCGGGGGTTCCTGTACGGCGATAGCGTCTACGAGGTGCTGCGCACGTTCGGCGGCCACCCCTTCGCGCTCACCGAGCACCTCGCGCGGCTCGCCGCCTCGGCGGCCGGGCTCGGGTTGACGTTGCCGGCGCGGGCTGCGGTCGCGGGCGCGATCACCGAGACCCTGGCCGCGGCCGGGAACCCCGAGTCTTACGTGCGCATCGTCGTGACCCGCGGCTCCGGCCCGATCGGGCTCGATCCGGCCCTCGGGGATCGCCCCCGGCTCGTGGTCATCGTGACGGAGCTCGCGCTGCCCGACGATCTGCTCTACCGGGACGGCGCCGAGGTCGCGATCGTGAACGTGCAGCGCAACCACCCGCGCGCGCTCGACCCGGCCGTCAAGAGCGGCAACTACCTGAACAGCGTGCTGGCCCTGGCCGAGGCGCGGCGCCGCGGCGCGTACGAGGCCGTCCTGCGGGACGGCGAGGGCCGGCTCACCGAAGGGGCCAGCTCCAGCATCTTCGTCGTCACGCGCGGCGTGGTGCGCACGCCGCCGCTGCGCGTCGGCATCCTCGACGGCATCACCCGCCGCCAGACGCTCGCGCTGGCGCAGGCGGCCGGGATCGAGACCCGCGAGGCGATGCTCGAGCCCGCGGACCTGCGCGGCGCCGAGGAGGCGTTCCTCACCAGCACGGTCCGCGGCATCCTGCCCGTCGTCCGGGTGGACGGCGCGGCGATCGGCGACGGCCGCCCCGGTCCGGTGACGCTGGCGCTGCGGCGGGGCTACCTGGAGCTCGCGGCGCGGACCGCGGTCGGGGCCTGAGGCGAGTCAGGGACGAGCCTCGTTGTAGACTGAGGCGAGTCAGGGACGAGCCTCGTTGTAGACTGAAGGCCCGAGTCACTCGGCGCGCGCGAGGACCAGCAGGGCCTCCTCGCGCGGCGGCCGGCCGGCCGTGTGGCGGTCGAGGTCGCTCACGATCTCCTCGAGCAGCCAGCCCGGCTCGTGCGCCGCGGCGCGGCGCAGCGCCTTCTGCAGCCGCCGATCGCCATAGCCGACCCGGCGGGCGTCGTCGGCGAGCACGAGGCCCGGCGTCGCGAGCACCAGCGTGTCCTCGGGCCGCAGGGTCTGGGTGGTCACCGTGAAGCTCGCCGCCGGCAGGTCGCCGAGCACCGGGCCGCGGGCGACGATGCAGCCGAGCTGGACCGCGCCGTCGCGGCGAGCGACGATGTACGGGAAGGGCGCGCCGCCGCTCGCGACCTGCACCGCGCGGGTGGCCGGGTCGAAGAGCACCGCCAGGCACCGCATCTCGGGCCGGCGCGCGCCGGGGCGGAAGATCGCGCGGTTGAGCGCGGTGAGCACGGCGCCCGGGTCGGCCAGCGTGGAGCCCTCGCAGCAGCCCTTGGCCACCGCCACCAGCATGGACGCGGCGACGCCGCGGCCGGCGACGTCGCCCATCACGATCAGCGCGCGGCCGTCGCGGTCGTAAGCGGCGAACAGGTGGCCCGCCGCGCCGGGGACGCCGCGGTAGTGCGAGGCGAGCGTGATGCCGGCGACGCGCTCGAGCCCGGTGTGCGGGAGCAGCGCCTGCTGCACCGCCTCGGCCGAGACCACCTCGTGCTCGAGCGACAGCTTGAGGGTGGCCTCGTTGAAGAGCTGGGCGCTCGCGGCCAGGGACGCCGCCTCGAGGTGCAGGCGCGTGACGAAGTCCCGCTCGGCCTCGTCGAGCGGTCGACCGAGGCCGCCCGCGGCGACCACGCCGAAGAGCTGATCGCGGTGGAGCAGGGGCAGCAACGCGTCGGCGCCGTACGTCTGGCACAGCTCGACCAGGGGCAGGCGCATGCCGCCGTAGCGGCCATCGGCGAGGTCGGTGGCGAGCACGACGTTGGGGTTGTGGCGGAACCAGCCGAAGACGTTCTGCGTGCGCGGCGGGGGCAGGGCGCCGTCGCCGTCGCCGTCGAGCGCGTGCGCCGTCCAGCCCTTGTCGCCGGGCGAGAGCAGCGCGACCTTCCCCAGGCCGAGCCCCTCGGCGAGCGCGGCGGCGAGCTCGCGCTCGATGACCTCGAGCGACCACGTGTCGAGGGCGCGCTGGATGAACTGCCACAGGGTCGCGTCGCGCGCGGCGTGGACCACGCCCGCGGTGAACCGGCGGCGGCGGCGCGCGGTCTCGGCGGCGAGGAAGCCCGCGGCGAGGACCGCGACCGCGACGACGATGGCGACGATCACGCTCACGCGGCCCCGCCTGCCGGCCTGGCGCCGCTGATGGCCGCGTCGGGCCCGGCCACGACCAGGGTGATGTCGTCGGCCGCCGGGCGCGCCCCCATGTGCGCCTGCACGGCCGCGAGGAGCCGCTCGGGCAGCAGCTCGGGTAGCCCGATGCCGTGCTCGGCCAGGGCGCGCCGGAAGCGCTTGTCGCCGAAGGGCTCGGCGGCCTCCGAGAGCGCCTCGACCGCGCCGTCGGTATAGAAGACGAGCCGCTCGGTGGGCCCCAGGGGCCGGGTGGCCTCGGTGTACTGCGCGCGCTCGACCTGCCCGAGCGTGTTGCCCCGGGCGAGGAGCGGCGCGAGCTGGGGCGCCTCGCCGTCGCGGGGGGTGACGACGTACGGGAAGTTGTGGCCCGCGTTGGCGAAGGTCACCGTGCCCGCGCCGGTGTCGAGGGTCGCGGCGAAGCAGCTCATGTGGAAGCGCGACTGCGCCGCGTGGAAGACCGCGCGGTTGAGCGCCTCGAGCACGGCCCCGGGCGCGGCGGCGCCGGCGGCGGCCAGGGCGTCACAGCAGCCCTTGGCCGTGGCCGCGACGATGGCGGCGGGCAGGCCGTGGCCGGTGACGTCGCCGATGACGAGGAGCAGCCGGTCCGCGCCGAGCCGGCGCCAGAACCAGAAGTCGCCGCCGCACTCGGCGGCCGGGCGGCACAGGCCGCGCACGACGAGGCCCGCGACTCGCGCGATCCCCTCGTCGGGAAGCAGGTCCTCCTGCACGGCGGTGGCGAGGTCGACCTCGCGCGACAGCCGCGCCCGGCCGCGGGCCTCGTCGAGCAGGTGGACGTTCGCGATCGTGACCGTCGCCTGCAGCCCGAGCTGATAGAGGTAGTCGAGCTCCGGCCCGCCGAGGGCGCGGTCGCCGCCGCCCACCACGAGCAGGCCGACCAGCGCGTCGCGGTGCCGCAGCCCCATCGCGAGCTG
>DASXVK010000153.1:0-40064 GCA_036504295.1 Polyangia bacterium | reverse complement strand
AGCTTGGCGAGGGCCTGCGCCTCGCTGAGCAGCCGCGCGCGGAGCGCCGCCGCGTCCATGAGCGCGTCGGTCCAGGGATGCAGGAACTTGAGCGCGACCCGGCGGTCCAGCTTGGGATCGTAGGCGGCGTAGACGCGCCCCATGCCGCCGGCGCCGATCGCGTACAGCACGATGAAGCGGTCGACCGCGCAGCCCGGCGCGAGCTCCTCCGGGATCCCGCCCGCGTCGTCGCCCGGCGGCCGCAGCGGGCCACCTTCGACGCACAGGCTCCGGCCGACGGCCTCGAACAGCGCCCAGCACTCGGCGCAGGTGTCGAGGTGCTGCTCGAGCGCGGCGACCGCCTCGCCCGCCAGCTCCCCCGTGACCAGCTGGAAGAGCGTGTCCTCGGTGGGGCACGGCATGGCGGAGCCCGAGTATGCGGGTCGCCCGCGCTTTACACAAGAGACCGTCGTGGCCACAATGCCAGGGTGGCGGGAAGCTCCGGGAAGCGGCCGCAGGCACCGGACCCGTCGACGACCGCGCCCGCGACGGCGCCCGCCGACGTCGCCGCGCGCGACCTCGAGACGCTCCACGCGGCGGCGGCCGCGGCGTGGCCCGGGGTGACGCTCGCGCCGGCGGCGTTCGCGACCCACGTCCGTGAGCGACTCCCCGCGGCCGCCTCACCCGCGGAGGCGCTCGCGGCCATGCATGCTTCCGATCTCTACCTCGCGTGCGCCTGCGCGGGCGGCGATGCGCCGGCGCTCGCGGCCTTCGAGCGCGCGGTGATACCGCAGGTCAAGGCGGCGTTGCGCCGCGTGGGCATCCCCGACGCCCTCGATGACGAGGTGCTGCAGCAGCTGCGCGTGAAGCTCTTCACGGCGGCGGCCGCGCGCCCGCCGCGCATCCTCGACTACTCGGGCCGCGGGCCGCTCGTGGCCTGGGTGGGGATCAGCGCGGTGCGGCTCGCGCTCAACCTCATCCGCGCCGAGCGACCGAACGACGCGGCGCCGCCGGCGCTCGTCGAGCCCGAGACGCTCGGCCCGGACCCGGAGCTCGACTACCTCAAGACGCGCTACGCGGCGGAGGTGAACGCCGCCTTTCACGGCGCGCTGCGATCGCTGTCGAGCCGGGCCCGCAACCTGCTGCGCCTGCACTACGGGCGCGGCCTCAGCATGGACCAGATCGCCGGCCTCTATCACGTCCACCGGCTGACGGTGCTGCGCTGGATCGACGGCGCCCGCGAGGCCCTGCGCCGGGAGACGCGCCGCGCGCTGTCACGCGAGCTGCGGCTCCGTCCGGAGGAGCTGGAGAGCCTCATGGTCCTGGTGGAGAGCCGGGTCGAGGTGGTCCTCGGCGACGCGTTGAGCCGGTGAGGGGCAGGCCCGCGCCTGGGACCTACGGCGGCGGATCCGGTGCGTCCGCCGGCAGGGGGCCCCCGCAGCGCGGGCGGCGGCGTGCCGGCGGTGGGCCAGGCGCGCGCGCGGGCCCCTCTGCGGCCACATCGCCCGAGCCGCACTCGTCCAGGATCCGGTAGGACTCGAGGACGCACCCGCGGCCCAGCGCGGGCCAGCGCCGGAGGGCGCGCCGGAACGGCCCGGGCACGCGGCGCAGCCGCAGCCTGAGGCCGGCGGGCAGCGCCCGCCGCAGCTCCACCCAGCGCAGTACCCCGCCACGCGTGACCTCGCGCACGTCGCCGACATCGATGGCACGCACGTCCGCCAGCGGCCGCGCGAGCGGCGCGAGGTCCACCGCCGCCGAGAGCCGCCCGTGGAGCACGATGGCGCCGGCGTCCTCGGCCACCTCCCACAGCGCCAGGTCGTGCAGCGCCCGCACCTCATCGAGGGAGGCGCCGGTCAGGCGGACCGCCACGTACACCCGGTGCCGGTCGCCGCGGTCGAGTCGCACCGTCCACAGCCGCCGGCCCGGGAGGAGGAGGTGGCGGCCGTCGTCGCGGTGGAGGAGGACGCTCAGCGGTCCGTCGCCGTCGGGCGCCTCCTCCAGGAGCAGCCCCAAGCGGGCGTCGTCGACCTCGACGGCGAGCCCGCGCGCCAGGCGCCCGCCCGCCGTCCACACCGTCGCGGGCACGCGTACGAGCTCGCGGGACGTCGCCTGGGCCGCGGGCCGCAGGAGGGGGCGCAGCGTCCGCCACAGGTCGCGCTCGGGCTCCGGCAGGGCGACGAGGCCGTCGAAGAGCGCGAGGTCCGCGGCGCGCGCCGCGTGGTGCGCGGGGATCGCGAGCAGCAGCCGCACCGGACGGCCGCCGAGCCAGTCGCGGACCCCGTTCGCCGCCGGGGCGCCCGGCCCTGGTGCGTCTTCGGGCGCCACGAAGAGGACGGCGTCGGGCCGATGGGCCTCCGCCGCCGCCAGCAGCGCGGCCTGGCTCGCCACGGCCCGCACGCACACCCCGGCGCGCAGGAACGCGCGCGTGCGCAGCGTCGCCACGAGCCGGGGGTCGTCGAACGTGAGGATGTCGAGCATGCGGCGTTCGCCCCGACCCGTCTTGTACCGCGCCGCGCGGGCGAGGGCGCGTTACAAGCGCCTACGGGTCGCGGCCTACACCCCGGCGACGAACCGGAAGACCGCGACCGCCTGCGCCCAGGACAGCCGGACCATGAGCAGCTCCCACACGGCGAGGTTCGTCGCCGCGACCGAGACCACGAACACCGTCTGCCCGACTCGCCGCGGCCAGGACGCGGACACCGTGTGCTCGCTGCGTCGCCGGCGGACGACGCTCAGGATCGTGAGGACGCCGATGACGCCGAAGCGGCCGGCGTCGAGGAGCAGGTAGCGTAGCCCGCCGGTTGACGACCAGCCCGTGACGATGAGGTGGTTGAGGACCAGGGCGACGGCGAGGTGCCCGACGATGGCGGCGGTGGCGGCGATGCCGGCGGTCAGGCGTTGGCCCAGCCGCGTGCGCAGCAGCTTCGCGACCGGGACGTAGAAGAGGACGAGCTGGCACTCGCGCACGTAGAAGTTCGTGCGCTGCCAGAGGTCGACGAAGGTGCGGCTGATGAACGGGTAGTGGTAGCCCGAGGCCAGGTGGAACCCGAGCAGCCGCAGGTTGCCGATCATGTAGAAGGTGAAGCCGGCGACCGTGAGGTAGCGCTCGACCTGCACGAGCGCGAGCGCGAGCCCGACCGCGCCGCGGCCGTGGGCGAGGAGCGTCCCCGCGAGCGCGCCCTGCGCGCCGGCGGCGCCGAGGGCGCTGAGGATCTGGCTGCCGTGCGGGGCGATGAGCGTCGGCCGCAGCCACAGGTACAGCGCGCCGAGCGCCATCAGCCCGACCCCCGCGCGCAGGTTCTTCTCGGCGTCGGCGGTGCCGTAGTCGCCGATGAAGCGGCGGTAGGTGATCGGCGGCAGGTAGGTCCCGCCGCCGAGCGGGATCGCCGCGTAGCTGCCGAGGTAGCAGAGGAAGCCGCGCTCCTCGGGCAGCAGGCGGCTGGCCTCCATCTGGTAGAGGAGGCCGCGCACGAGCAGGACGGGCCACAGCAGCAGCGCCGGTCCGGCGTGCAGCGGCGCCGCCATCGCCGGGCCGAGCAGCCCGGCCCGCAGCGCGGGCAGGACCGCGTTGGCCGCGAGGACGAGACCGACGCGCGCGAGCGGCCCGAGCGGCAGCCGCGCGATGCTCCAGGTGACGAGGCCGTAGCCGCCGAGCGCCACCGCCCAGCCGGGCCGCACCATGGCGAGCGTCACCAGGACGCCGAGGAGCAGCGCGACGCGGCGGCCGTGGCGGGCGAAGACGCGCACGAGCACCATGCCGGCGAGGAGGCTCGCGTGCGGCAGCCAGGCCGGCCCCGGCGGGAGCGGCATGCGCGTGCCGCCCGTCTGCAGGTGCCACAGGACGCCGTGCACCACGGCCGCGGCCGCGACGTAGAGCGCGTAGCGCGGCGGCGCGACGTCGGCGAGCCGTGCGCGCGGCCGCGCGGCCGGGACGGCCGGGGCCGGCGCGGGCGCGACGGCGGGACGGTGGGCGCGGCGGGACCGGGCCACCGCGCCACGCTAGCACAGGCCCCGGGGTCAGGGCACCAGTGACGCCCGGCATGCGCCGTCGGGCCGCGATCGCGTAGGCCGATGTAACGCTCGCGCGCCGGCCCGCGCGCGCATGCTGGAGCCAGCGCCACCGGACTCGGTCCGCGTCGTGGCGCCAGGGAGGAACGGCATGGCCGGCACGGGGAGCAGCACGCGGGTCGTCGTCATCGCCATCTGCGGGGCAGTCCTCGCCTGCGCTGGGGATGCGCGCGCGCAGGGCAAGGGCGGCGCGCAGGTCGACGCTTTCTCGGGACGCTTCACGACCTCGGTGCCAATCGGGGTGCCGCCCTTCCGCGGCCTCGAGCCGTCGGTGTCGCTGCAGTACTCCTCGAGCTCCGCGAACGGCTTCGTCGGGCTCGGCTGGAGCCTCGCCGCCGGCAGCACGATCGAGCGCGTGTCGGCGAGCAAGGGGGCGCCGAGCTTCGACGCGTCGGATCGCTATCTGCTCGATGGGCAGGAGCTGGTGGCCTGCACGGCGCTGGGCGGGACGCACTGCACCCGCATCCAGAGCTATGCGCGGATCACCTGGGACGGGGTCAACAACACCTGGTACGTGTGGTCGAAGGAAGGCACCAAGAGCACCTACGGGCCGGTCTTCAACACGACCAAGGGGACGTTGCGCTGGGGGCTCGTGAGTCGGACCGACACGAAGGGCAATCAGGTCACCTACAGCTGGTGGTGCGACGGGAGCCCGACGAAGGAGTGCTACCTCGACACCATCACGTACGGCAACAGCGGCCAGACCTGTTACGACACCTGTTACGACACCTGCTACGACACCTGCTGCACTTTCTCGAACTGCGGCGGCTGCCAGGCGTGGGGGCCGTGCAACCCGCACAACTGCAACCCGCGCAGCTGCAACCCGCACCCCTGCGCGGACGGCGGCCGGATCATCTTCTACCGCGAGGCGCGCCCTGACGTGCTGAGCTACGCCATCGGCGGCGGGGCCGGCATGGCGACCATGAGCTACCGCCTGAAGACGATCGACGTGACGGTCGCCGGCGCCCGCTCGCGCGCCTACGCCCTGGCGTACGGCGGCACCGAGGTGACCGGGCAGTCGCGCCCCGTGAGCGTCACCCAGTACGGGACCGACGCCACCATCGACGCGAGCGGCAGCATCACCGCGGGCAGCAAGCTGCCGCCGATGACCCTCGGCTACGACCCGGAGCCGGGCACCGCGTTCACCACGGCGACCTGGACCTCGTGGTGCGGCGCCGCGCCGCAGACGGGCGACTTCAACGGCGATGGCAAGACCGACCTCGTGTGCCACGAGGGTGGGGTCACCACGGTGGGGCTGTCCAACGGCGACGGCACGTTCGCTTCGGTGGCCGCCGGCGCCTGGTGCAACAGCACCGTCGTGACGGGTGACTTCAACGGTGACGGCAGGACGGACCTGGCATGCCGGAGTACCGGCGCGTTCGGCAGCAGCATGTTGAAGGTGGCGCTCTCGAACGGCAACGGCACCTTCTCGGTCGTCAACTGGACCACCTGGTGCGGCGCGACCCCCCAGGTGGCGGACTTCGACGGCGACGGCCGGAGCGACCTCCTGTGCCACGATGGCAACGTCGTCATGGTGGCGCTCTCGAACGGCGACGGGACCTTCCGGTCGGTGACCTGGGGCGCCTGGTGCTCGGTCGGTCTGCAGCTCGGCGATTTCGACGGCGACGGCCGCACCGACCTCCTGTGCCACGAGACCACTAACATCGTCTACACGGCGCTCTCGAACGGTGACGGCACCTTCCGGTCGGTGACGTGGCAGACCTGGTGCACGGTAGGCGTGCAGGTCGGCGACTTCAACGGCGACGGCCGCTCCGATCTGATCTGCCACACGCCGAGCACCCCCTTCGCCAGCTGCGGCGGCAAGTCCGGGTGCGGGACGAACACCATCGCGCTCTCGAACGGCGACGGTACCTTCGCCGCGACCACCGCCACCGGCTTTGGCTGGGGCGGGCTGATCCTCGCCGACTTCAACGGCGACGGCCGGACAGACCTCCTGTCCCACGACACCACCAACACGGGCGACCCCACGATGGTCAACCGGGACTACATGAGGGTGACGACCTCGGACGGGGCGGCGGGCACCCAGGCCCTGAACGTGTACGCGCCGTGCGGCTCCTACAGCGGGTGCGCTGGTTGGCTCTTCTGCGCGGGCACGTACGTCCTCGGCGACTTCAACGGCGACGGCAAGACCGACCTGCTGTGCCACGACGCGAGCGGCGCGAACACGGTGGCCCTCGCGGCCGGCGGCACGATGTCGCTCATGAAGACCCTCAGCAACGGCACCGGCGGCCAGACGACCATCACGTACACCCCCTCGTCGGCCTGGACCAACACCTACCTCCCCGAGGGCATGACCCTGCCGACCGTCTCGTCGATCACGGTCAACGACGGCCGCGGCGACGTGCAGGCCACGAACTACACCTACCAGGGGGCACGGTGGAACGCCAAGGACCGCGAGTTCCTCGGCTTCCGCAAGGCGACGACGACGCTGGCCGCGACCGGCGCCTACTCGGAGACCTACTACTGGCAGCGCGCCGGGACCATCGCCAAGCCGGAGGTCGTCTACAAGCGCAAGGCCGGCGGCGCGATCATGAGCTTCGAGAAGTTCAAGTTCACCGAGAACACCACGGCGCCCTACACCTCGCTCGTGACCGAGGCCTGGGCCTACGAGTGCAACGGCGACGGCGTCGTGGACGCGAACAACAACTACGTGTCGGGCTGTCGCCGGGTGCTCGCGACCTACGCCTGGGACGTGTACGGGAACATCACGACCGAGTATCAGTACGGCGATTACGACGTGGCCGGCGACGAGCGGACCGCGGTGCACGGGTTCGCGGCCAACACCACGGCCTACCTCGTCGGGCTGCCCGCCTCGGACATGCTGTACGCGGGGATCGGGACGGCGGGGCAGCTCATGAGCCGCGCGCTCTTCTACTACGACGGCGCGGCCGCCGAAACGACCCCGCCCGTGACGGGGGCCTTGACGAAGAAGGCCGTGTGGAACGACCAGACCGGCGGCTACGTCAGCCACACCTTCGGCTACGACGCCTACGGCAACGAGACCTCGATCACCGATCCGCTCGGGTACGTCGCGACCAAGGAGTACGACGCCACCTACCACGTGTTCGTGACGGCGACGGTGAACCCGCTCGGGCACCGCGTGCAGAGCGCCTATGATTACGTCCTCGGGCAGCCGACGAGCAAGACCGACGCCAACGGCTTCGTGGCGACCTACGCCTACAACGCGCTCGGGCAGGCGACCGAGTCGGTGGGGCCGGACGGGGCCAAGATGAAGTTCGAGTACCTCGACTACGGCAACCCGAGCCTGCAGCGCATCCGCCAGAGCGTGTGGCTGCCGGCGGTGGGCTACGTCTGGGAGGACAACTACTTCGACGGCCTCGGGCGCGAGTACAAGAAGGTGAGCCAGACCGGGGTCACCCAGGAGACCCTCTTCGGCGCGAACGGCAAACCGGCCAAGAAGAGCCTGCCGTACGCGAGCGGGGAGACGGCGCGCTACGACGAGTTCACCTACGACGAGCTCGGCCGCCAGCTCACGGTCAAGCGCCCCGACGGCGCCGTGCTGCGCCAGAGCTACGACGACGGCAGCGTGCAGACGACGGACGCCCTCGGCAACGTGCGCACGGTGTGGAAGGATCCCTACGGCCGGCAGACCAAGGTGCGCGAGGTGGTCGGGGGGGTGACGCAGGACACCCTCTGGTACCACGACGTGCTCGGTCGGCGGACGCGCTCCGTGGACGCGCTCGGCAACGCCACGGCGGTGACCTACGACTCGCTCGGGCGGGCGCTGCAGAAGAGCGACCCGGACCAGGGGCTGTGGAAGTACGAGTACGACGCGCTCGGCCACATCACGGCCGAGACCGACGCGCTGGGCAAGCGCACCACGCTCACGCTGGACGCGCTCGGGCGGGTGGTGAAGCGCACGTACGCCGACGCGACCGTCGACAGCTACACCTTCGACGAGGCCGCGGGCGGCGCGAGCAAGGGCCGTCTGACGACGGCGGTGAGCGCGTCGGGCGTGACCACCAAGGCGGCCTACGACAGCGCGGGCCGGCGCACGTCGTTCACCCAGATCGTCGACGGCGTGACCTACACCATCGGTCACACCTACGACCTCGCGGGCCGGGTCGCGAGCGTGACGTACCCGGACGGGGAGGTCGTGACGCACGCCTACGGCACCGCCGGCGTGGCGCTCGGCAAGCTCACGGGCGTCGGGGTCAAGGTGACCAACATCGCCTACACGAGCCGCGGGCAGATGAGCGCGGTGACCTACGGCAACGGGCTCACGACGAGCTTCACGCTCGACCCCTACGGGGAGCGGGCGACGCAGATCCAGATCGGGACCCTGGCGACGATCAATTACGGCTACGACCTCAACGGCCAGATCACCTCGATGACCTCGCCGCAGCTCGGGCTCACCAACTGGACCTACGGCTATGACGGGCTCGGGCGGCTCACGGGGGCGACCAACGCCACCGACGCGACCAAGACGCAGAGCTTCGGCTACGACGTCCTCGGGCGGATGACGACCAGCTCGGCGAAGGGCGCGTACGCCTATGGCAGCGCGGCCCACCCGCACGCGGTCACCGCCGCCGGGACCGACACCTATACCTACGACGCCAACGGCAACATGGTGGCGGGAGCCGGGCGCACGATCACGCTCGACCTCGACCACAAGCCGGTCAGCATCACCGCGGGCGGCCTCACCACCGGCTTCGTCTACGACGCGCTCGGCAACCGGGTGAAGAAGACCTCGGCACAGGGCACGGTGATCTACGTCGGGTCGCTCTACGAGAAGCGCGGCGCGGCGGTGGCGAAGTACTACTTCGCCGGCGCGATGCGAGTCGCGAAGACCGACGCCGGCGGGACGGTGTACTTCCACACCGACCACCTGGGCTCGACGCGGCTGATCACGAACGCGGCCGGGGCGGAGGTCAAGCGCTACGAGTACGCGCCGTTCGGCAAGGTGCTGAGCGAGGGCGGGACCGCGGCCGACAGCCACCGGTTCACCGGGCAGGAGGCCGACGACGAGACCGGGTTGATGTTCTATCAGTCGCGCTACTACGACCCCGGGCTGGGGCGGTTCCTGCAGCCCGATCCCTTCCTGCCCGCGGCGAACAGCCCGCAGGCGCTCGACGTCTACGCCTACGCCAACAACAGCCCCATCAACTACGTCGATCCGAGCGGGCACGCGCCGGTGGCGGTCTTCGCGATCGCCGCCCTGTTCAGCTGCACGGCCATGACGGCGACCATCATCATCGTGGCGACGACCGTCATCGGGGTGGCGCTGACCTTCACGAACAACCCCTTCCTCCAGAGCCTGGGCATGGTGATGGCCGGGGTCGGGGCGGCGTGCATCGGCGGTCCGCTCGTGGGCCTCGGCTACAGCGTCGGGGGGATGTACGCCACGATGGCCGTCGCGGCGGCCGTGGCGCTGGCGCAGAGCCCCATCAGCCCCCTGGACCCGTCGGTCAAGAAGGCCATCGGCTGGGCCTACGCCATGTGGGGCGGCGTCTCGAACATCTCCAACGGCGCCAACGCCGCCAACTACACCACGGAGGCCGAGAAGGTGGCCGGGGTCGGCGACTACTTCACCGCCGCCCTCAAGGCGGCCGGCAAGGAGGTCGCGCTGACGGGCGCGGGGCTCGGCATCGCCTACCTCGTCTCCATGTGGGGCGGGCCGGATGCCCGCTACGCCTTCGCGTTCATCGGGCGGTGCTTCATCATGGGCACGGCGACAACCCCCGGGCCGCTCGCGATGATCGGCCTCACGTACGACCTCGCCTATACGCTCAGGTACCCCGACGGGCGAATCGTCGACCTCAGCGGCGGGCAGGGCGGCGACAGCTTCACGTTCTACTACCACACCGGCTACGAGATGGGCTCGGCGATGGGCCGGCAGCACATCCGCGTGTGGGACCAGCAGCGCAGCGGCTACTGGGAGATCGGCGACCGGTCCACCGGCCTGCTCGGCCCGGGCATCGGGTTCGGCGGCTGGATCGGCACGCAGAAGATCACGGTCATCATGAAGCCCACCGACGCGGCCGTGTTCCGCGCCGCGCTCACGAAGGGCGCGACCGGCACCACGGGCTACGTCGGCTACCACCGCGACTCGTACGTCTACATCTCGGCGTCGCTGCAGTACGCGACCGGCAAGTCCGCCGCCGACCTGCACATCAACCCCGGCCTCATCAACTGGTAGCGGCCGGCGGCAAGCCCGCGCGCCAGGCGGCCACCCGCCGTCCACCCGGTCGCGGGCACGGCCGAGCAACCGCGCCACCCGCCGCGTGCGCGGGCGCGCGCCGGCCGCCGATCGTGGCGGGCGGACGATGACGTCGCCTCACGACCTTCGTCGTCCAAATTCCTCCGTTACAATTTCCTACACGACCGCGCTGTTTCTCACCTCCCCAGTCGAGAAACGGGTGTTTTGCTGGATCGTCTCGACCGCACGTTTGCCATCGACAAGTGCCGCAGTGCGGGCCGACAATCGACCTCGCGAGCGGCGTCGCATCACGCCGAGGAGAGGGCACATGGCGACCCTTCAGAGCGCACGACGCATTCCCTTCTCGAGGATCTGCGCGGGGCTTGTGATGGTGCTCACGCTCGCCGCGTGCGGCAACGACCGCGCGCCGTCGCCGGTGGCGCGGGCGCAGGCCGCGCTCACGGCGGCGTGCGGCAACGGTGTCGTCGAGGCGGGCGAGGACTGCGACCTCGGGGCCAGCAATGGCGCGGCGGGCTCGTGCTGCGCGGCGAGTTGCACGTTCGCGGCCGCCGGGACGATGTGCCGCGCGGCGGCGGGGGCCTGCGACGTGGCGGAGACGTGCACGGGGAGCAGTGCGGCCTGCCCCGCGGACGCGTTCCTCACCTCGACGTCGACCACCATGGTGACGCCGGTGGCGGTCACGGCGTCCGGCACCTGGCCCGGTCAACCCCCCTCGCTCGCGATCGATGGGAACACGAGCACGGGCTGGAACGCGGGTGGCTTTGCGCCGGCGTGGATCGAGCTCGATCTCGGTCAGAACTACTTGATCAATCAAGTCAAGCTGCTGGTCGGGCAGTCGCCTGCTGGCCAGACCACCCACACGGTCCTGGGCGGGTTGCAGCCAGCGCCGATGACGGTGCTCCGGACCTTGAGCGGCTGGACCGCCGGGGGGGATTGGCTGACGGCCAGCTTCACGCCCACCACCGTCCGCTACCTGCGCGTCAGCACCACCCAGACCCCCTCCTGGGTGGCCTGGCTTGAGATTCAAGTCTATCTATCAGCCGTGTGCCGGGCGGCGGCGGGGCCGTGCGACGTGGCCGAGACGTGCACCGGCAGCAGCGCGGCGTGCCCGGCGGACGGGCTCGCCGCGGCCGGCACGGTGTGCCGGGCGGCGGCGGGGCCGTGCGACGTCGCGGAGACGTGCGCGGGCAGCAGTGCGGCGTGCCCGGCGGACGGGTTCGTCGCGGCGGGGACGGTGTGCCGGGCGGCGGCGGGCCCGTGCGACGTGGCCGACACGTGCACGGGCAGCGCGGCGACGTGCCCGGCGGACGCGCTCGCGCCGGCGGGGACGGTGTGCCGGGCGGCGGCGGGGCCGTGCGACATCGCGGAGACGTGCACCGGGAGCAGTGTGACCTGCCCGGCGGACGTGCTCGCCGCGGTCGGCACCACATGCCGGGCAGCGGCGGGACCGTGCGACGTCGCGGAGACGTGCGCGGGCACCAGTGCGGCGTGCCCGGCGGACGGCCTGGCGGCGGCCGGCACTACCTGCCGGGCGGCGGCGGGGCCGTGCGACGTCGCGGAGACGTGCACCGGGAGCAGCGTGACCTGCCCGGCGGACGGGTTCGTCGCGGCCGGGACGGTGTGCCGGGCGGCGGCGGGCCCGTGCGACGTGGCCGACACGTGCACGGGCAGCGCGGCGGCGTGCCCGGCGGACGGGTTCGTCGCGGCCGGGACGGTGTGCCGGGCGGCGGCGGGCCCCTGCGACGTGGCGGAGACCTGCACGGGTGCGTCGGCCGCGTGTCCCGCGGACGCATGGGCCGCCGCGGGGACCGCGTGTGACGTGTGGGGCGGGAAGTGCCGGGGCAACGAGGCCACCTGTCCGGGTCCCTTCGGCTTCGGATCAACGACGTGCGAGTGACGCGGAGGACGAGCATGAGGACCGACATCGAGCGCTCAGGCAGGCACGCCATGCCCGGCACGAGGAGTCGCACGCGCGTCGCCATCGTCATCTGCGGCGCCCTCGTCGCGGGCGCCGGGAGTGCGCGTGCCGAAGGCAGCGACACCCAGGTGGACGCGTTCACGGGGCGGTTCACGACCTCGGTGCCGATCGGGGTGCCGCCCTTCCGCGGGCTCGAGCCCGCGGTGGCGTTGCAGTACTCCTCGAGCGCTGTCAACGGCTTCGTCGGGCTGGGCTGGAGCCTCGCGGCCGGCAGCACGATCAACCGCGTGTCGAGCAGCCGCGGCGCCCCCCGCTTCGACGCGACCGACCTCTACCTGCTCGACGGGCAGGAGCTCGTGCCCTGCACCACGCTCGGCGGCACCCACTGCACCCGCATCCAGAGCTACGAACGGATCACGTGGGACGCGGGGGCGAGCCGCTGGTACGTGTGGTCGAAGGACGGCACGAAGCGGACCTATGAGCGGGTCGCGGTGCAGCACAAGGGCACGCTCATGTGGGGGCTCGTGAGCCGCGCCGACACCCGCGGCAACACGGTCAACTACAAGTGGTGGTGCGACCCGGCGACGACCGAGTGCTATCTCGATGCGATCACGTATCTCCCGGGCACGGCCCAGACAACCTGCTACGACACGTGCTGGGACACCTGCTGGAACCCCTACGAAGCGCCCGCGAACTACGACTGCAACCGGCACGACTGCAATCCCCATCCCTGTGCGGACGGGGCCCGGATCACGTTCTATCGCGAGGCCCGGTCCGATGTCGTCAGACGCGCGGCCGGCCAATGGCTGGTGAGCATGAGCTACCGGTTGAAGACGATCGATGTGCAGGTGGCCGGCGTCCGGGCGCGGGCGTATGGGCTCGGCTACGGCACGACCGAGTACACCAGCCAGTCCCGGCTCACGAGCGTGACCCAGTATGGCGCCGACGCGAGCGTGGACGCGAGCGGCACCATCACCGCGGGGAGTAGGCTGCCGCCGATGACGCTCGGCTACGATCCGGAGCGGGGCGCCGCGTTCACGACGGTGACCTCGACGGCGTGGTGCAACGTCACCCCCCAGCCCGCCGACTTCGACGGCGACGGTCGCACCGATCTGCTGTGCCAGCAGAGCGGCGTGACCATCGTCGGCTACTCCAACGGTGATGGCACCTTCCGGCCCGTGTCCCTGACGGGGTTCTGCAGCGGCGCGGTCGTGACCGGCGACGTCAACGGCGACGGCCGGGCCGATCTCGTGTGCCACGACGGCAACGTCGTCAAGGTGGCGCTCTCGACCGGGCGCGGCTTCCAGATCGCGAGCCCCTGGGCCTCCTTTTGCGCCACGGCTCCGCAGCTCGGCGATTTCGACGGCGATGGCAAGCAGGACCTCCTCTGCCTGGACGGCGCGGGGCTGGCGGTGGCGCGCTCGAACGGCGACGGCACGTTCCGCGCGATCGCGCTGGGCACGTGGTGCCCCGCCGGGTCCTCCCTCGCCACCGCGGACTTCGACGGCGATGGTCGTGCGGACCTGCTCTGCCAGACCACCGGCGGGAGCTGGCAGGTCGCGCTGTCGAAGGGCGACAGCACTTTTCCGCCGGGGTACGGCTCGTCCTGTTCCGTCGGCGTGCAGATCGCCGACTTCAACGGCGACAGCAAGGCCGACGTGCGCTGCCCCGATTCCGGGATCGCCCCAACCTACCTCTCCCAGGGCGACGGCACGTTCACGGCGATCCAGAGCACGCCCAACACCGCCGGGGCCACCCTCGGCGACTTCAACGGCGACGGCCGCACCGACCTGTTCACACACTGGAGCACCTCTGCCGGCGAAGAGGTCGGCTACGTGTACTTCGTTCACGCTGACGGGACGCTTGGCACCTCCACCCCCGTGAACGGCACCTCGTACCTGTTCAATTGGAAGTGCAGCGGCGGCCCGCTCGTGGTCGGTGACTACAACGGCGACGGCCTGGCCGACCTCTACTGCCTCTCGGGGAACCGCGTGGCCCTGTCGACCGGCGGGACGATGTCGCTGCTCACCTCGATGAGCAACGGCCTCGGCGGCCAGACCACCATCAACTACGCGCCCTCCTCGACGTGGCACGCGACCTACCTGCCCGAAGGCCTCATCCTGCCCACGGTCTCGTCCGTCACCATCGCCGACGGCCGCGGCGACGTGCAGGCGACCAACTACACCTACGACGGCGCGCTGTGGAGCGCGCCGGACCGCGAGTTCCTCGGGTTCCGCAAGGTGACGAGCACGCTCGCCGCCACCGGGGCCTACTCGGAGACCTACTACTGGCAGCGCACCGGCACCATCGCGAAGCCGGAGGTCATCTACAAGCGCAAGGCCGGCGGCGCGATCGTGAGCTTCGAGAAGTTCCGCTTCACCGAGAGCGCGAGCGCGCCCTATAGCTCGCTCGTCACCGAGATCTGGGCCTACGAGTGCAACGGCGATGGGGTGGTCGACGCGAGCAACAACTACGTGTCGGGCTGCCGGCGGGTGCTGGCCACCTACGCGTGGGACGTGTACGGCAACATGACCACGGAGAACCAGTACGGCGACTACGACGTGACCGGCGACGAGCGCACCGCGGTGCACGCCTTCTCTGCCAACACGGCCGCCTACCTCGTCGGGCTGCCGGCGGCGGATCTGCTGTACGCGGGGATCGGCACCGCCGGGCCGCTCATGACCCGGGCGCTCTTCCACTACGACGGCGCCACCGCCGAGAGCACGCCGCCCGTGACCGGGGCCCTCACCCGGAAGGCGGTGTGGTACGACCAGACCGGGGGCTACGTCAGCCACACCTTTGGCTATGACGCCTACGGCAACGAGACCGTGGTCACCGATCCGCTGGGGTTCGTCACGACCAAGGAGTTCGACCCCAGCTACCACGTCTTCACCACCGCCACCGTCAACGCGCTGGGGCACCGGGTCGAGATCAGCTACGACCCCGTCCGCGGGCATCCGACCAGCCGGAGCGACGCCGACGGCAACGTCACGACCTACACGTACAGCGCGCTCGGGCAGGTGACGGAGATCGTGGGGCCGGATGGCGCCCGGACGAAGTTCGAGCACCTCGACTACGGCAACCCGAGCTTGCAGCGCATCCGCCAGAGCGTGTGGCTGCCCGGCGTGGGCTACGTCTGGGACGACAACTACTTCGACGGCCTCGGGCGCGAGTACAAGAAGGTGAGCCAGACCGGGGTGACGCAGGAGACGATCTTCGGCGCGAGCGGCAAGGCATCCCGCAAGAGCCTCCCCTACGTGAGCGGCGAGACGCCGCGCTACGACGAGTTCACCTACGACGAGCTCGGCCGTCAGCTCACGGTGAAGCGCCCCGACGGCGCGACCGTGAGCCAGAGCTACGGCGACGGCGTCGCGACGACCACCGACGCCCGCGGCGGCACGCGGACGGTGTGGCGCGACCCGTACGGCCGGCAGACCAAGGTGCGCGAGGTGAGCAACGGCGTCGCGCAGGACACGACCTGGGCCTACGACGTGCTCGGCCGGCGCACCCGCTCGGTGGACCCGCTCGGCAACGTCACCGCGGTCGTCTACGACTCCCTCGGGCGGGTGCTGCAGAAGAGCGACCCGGATCAGGGCCTGTGGCGCTACGAGTACGACCCTCTCGGCCGGCTCACGGCGGAGACCGACGCCCTCGGCCAGCGCGCGACGCTCACGCTCGACCCCCTCGGCCGGGTGGTGCAGCGCCGCTACGCCGACGGGACCTGGGACAGCTTCGTCTTCGACGAGAGCGGGCGCGGCGCGAGCAAGGGGCGGCTCACCACGGCGACGAGCGCGTGCGACGCGGCGAGCCCGGCCGCGTGCGCGCTCACGGCGAACAGCGTCGTGTCGCGCCTCGGGTACGACGTGGCCGGGCGGCGGACCGCGTTCGGCCAGACCCTGGGCGGCAAGACCTGCCTCATCGGCCACACCTACGACGCGGCCGGGCGGATGGTGACCGCCGCCTATCCGGACGGCGAGGTGGTGACCTACACCTACGGCACCGCCGGGCTGGCCCTCGGGCGGCTCGTCGGGGTGAGCGGCGTGCTCACCGACGCGACCTACGACGCCCGCGGCCAGATGCGGACGCTGACCTACGCCAATGGGGTCACGACGACCGTCACGCCGGACGCCTACGGCGAGCGGCCGGTGCAGCTCCAGATCGGCGCGCTCGCGACGATCAACTACGGCTACGACCTGAGCGGGCAGGTGACCTCCATGGCCTCGCCGCAGCTCGGCCTGACCAACTGGGCCTACGGCTACGACGCGCTCGGGCGCCTCACCCAGGCGACCAACACCGCCGACGCGTCCAAGTCGCAGAGCTTCGGCTTCGACGCGCTCGGCCGGATGACCGCGAGCTCGGCCAAGGGGGCCTACGTCTACGGGAGCGCGGCCCACCCGCACGCGGTGACCGCCGCGGGCGCGGATACCTACACCTACGACGCCAACGGCAACATGGTGTCTGGCGCGGGGCGGACGATCACCTACGACCTCGACCACAAGCCGGTGAGCATCACGAGCGGCAGCCTCACGACCAGCTTCGTCTACGACGCCCTCGGCAACCGGGTGAAGAAGGCGTCGGCCAGCGGGACCGTGGAGTACGTCGGCGCCCTCTACGAGAAGCGGCCGGGCGGAGCGACCCGGTACTACTTCGCGGGCGCCATGCGGCTCGCGAAGCGCGACGCGAGCGGCCTGAGCTTCTTCCACACCGACCACCTCGGCTCGACCCGGCTCATCACGAACGCCGCCGGGCAGGAGGTGAAGCGGTACGAGTACGCGCCCTTCGGCCAGGTGCTGTCGGAGACGGGCGCCGCGGGGGACAGCCACCGCTTCACCGGCCAGGAGGGGGACGACGAGACCGGGCTCATGTTCTACCGGGCGCGCTACTACGACCCGGCGCTCGGGCGGTTCCTGCAGCCGGACGCCTTCTTGCCGGCGGCGAACAGCCCGCAGGCGCTCGATGTCTACGCCTACGCCAACAACAGCCCCATCAACTACGTCGACCCGAGCGGGCACGCGCCCCTGGCGGTCGCCGCCATCGTGGCCCTGGTCGGCTGCTCGGCCATGACCGCGACCGTCATCATCGTCGCCACCACCGTCATCGGGGTGGCGCTCACGTTCACGAACAACAAGGTGCTCCAGAGCATCGGGATGGTGATGGCCGGGGTCGGAGCGGCTTGTATGGGGGGGCCGCTCGCGGGCCTCGGGTACAGCGTCGGGGGCATGTACGCCACGATGGCGGTCGCGGCCGTCGTGGCGCTGGCGCAGAGCCCCATCAGCCCGCTGGATCCGACAGTCAAGAAGGCGATCGGGTGGGCCTACGCGGTGTGGGGCGGCGTCTCGACGATCTACGAGGGAGCGAGCGTGGAGTACAACATCGCGCCCTCGTTCCGCGACTACCTCGAGTGCACCGTGAACGCGGCGGCCTGGGAGGTCGGGGCGACGGGCCTCGCGCTCGCGGCCGCGTACCTCGTCTCGATGTGGGGCGGACCCGATACCCGCTACGCCTTCGCCTTCGTCGGCCGGTGCCTCACCATGGGCATGTCGACGACCCCCGGACCGCTCCAGATGATCGGCCTCACGTACGACCTGGCTTACACGCTGAAGCACCCGGACGGCCGGGTCGTCGACCTCAGCGGCGGCGAGGGAGGCGAGAGCTTCGAGTTCATCTACCACACCGGCTACGAGAGCGGCTCGGCCATGGGCCGGCAGCACATCCGCGTGTGGGACCAGCAGCGCAGCGGCTACTGGGAGATCGGCGACCGCACGACCGGCCTGCTCGGCCCGGGCATCGGCTTCGGCGGCTGGATCGGCACGCAGAAGATCACGGTCATCATGAAGCCGACCGACGCGGCCGTGTTCCGCGCCGCGCTCGCCAAGGGCGCGACCGGCACCACCGGCTACGTCGGCTACCACCGCGACTCGTACGTCTACATCTCGGCCGCGCTGCAGTACGCGACCGGCAAGTCCGCCGCCGACCTGCACATCAACCCCGGCCTCATCAACTGGTAGCGGCCGGCAGTCGCCGCCAGCGATGGCGCTGGTGGCCGATCCCCGCGAACCGACCGCGCGTACGTCCCACGAACGCTGACCTCAACGCGCTCACGATCGTGTTCAACGGCACGCGCGCGGCCACCAAGCCGCGCGAGGGGTCGGGCACCGCCGTTCACGCGTGAGCTGTGAAGGTTCGGCTACGCCCGGGCGGCGCGCCGCGCCGTGGGCCGCGACGCCCACCCCCGCCACCGACGGTGACCGGGACGCCCGGCAGATTTCGGCAGCCCGGCGCCCGCTGGCCCTCCGGTTGCATTGGAGCGGGCCACTTTCGGGAGGAATCCAGCATGCGAAGCATCAGCATCCGCGCGGCCCTCATCTCCGCCGCGGCCCTGGTCGTGATCGGCGGCTGCGGCGCGACGCCGCGCAGCGCGTGTCAGAGCGCGAACGAGTCCTGCTACGACGGCCTGGCGCTCGCGCTCGGCTACCACCTCGTGATCACGACCGAGTGGTCCGTCGATCTCGAGGGCCGCGTCAACGAGCCGGGGCAGCAGCCCTACCGGGCCGTGGTGACGTGTGAGGGGGTGGCGTGCCGGGTCGAGGAGGACCCGCAGCCCCCCACCGGGTCCCGGACGTTCACCGTCACGCCGCTCGGCCCCGGGCAGTTCACCGTCGCGGCGACGCTGACCGACGACGCGTCCGGCGAGGCCCACCGCTTCGCGCACGGCCCCTTCCGCGTCGCCGCGGTCGAGCGCCTCGCGGCCGAGTGCTGGGTGCGGGCCGAGTACCCGACCGACCCGGCGCGGCCCTATGACCTGATGAGCACGGCGTGGGCGCGCTGCGCCGAGGCGGCGAGCCTCGCGGCGCCGCCCGGGGCGGAGTTCGTGGTCGCGTTCGGGTTCGTCGCCACGGGCGGGGGCGAGCCGCTGGTGTTCTGGCCCGACGTGATCGACGCGGGCGCGGACGCCGCCGATCTCCATGCGTGCCGCCTGGTGACGTCGGCCGACACCTCGGCGCTGACGCCGCCCGTCACGCGGCCCGCGGTCACCTGCTCGTTCCAGCGCGATGGGCTGGACCCGGTGAGCCTGGCGGTGCGCTTCGACGAGTGGCAGGTCAGCGGGGCGCTGTGACCGCGCGCCAGGCCGGCGGCGCGCGTGCGCCGTCGCGCCGCCGATCGCGTAGGCAAACGTAACGCTCGCGGGCCGGACCGCGAGCGTTACACTGCGGCCCGCGTCACGCGGGGGCTGGCCGCAGCGTGGCGCGCGCGAGCTGCGCCGGCGGCCTGCGGCGGCACGGCCACCGGCGCGGGCCCAGACGCGGGCGCGGGCGCGGGCGCGGACGCGGGCGCGGACGCAGCCGAGCCGCCCGGGGATGGCGCGCCCGCGGTGGACGGACCCGCCGCGTGCACGACGCTCGCCGCCGACGCCGCCATCGTGCAGCTAACGGACGCGCCGGGGTTGAACAGCTACCCGTCGCTGGCCGCGGCTGGTGACGGCTTTGCGGTCGCGTGGGCTGACGACCGGGAGAACCCGGGCGGGCCCTTCTACGGCACGCGGCAGATCTTCTTCAATCGGGTCGACGCGACGGGCCACCCGCTGGACGCCGACGTGGCCCTCACCCAGGTGGCGCAGGGCGACGCCTGGCGCCCCTCGCTCGCGCGCGGGAGCGCCGGGTACGGCGTCGCGTACGGCGCGCGCGACGGGATCTCGTTCGTCAGCGTGGACGACCAGGGCGCGGTGCAGGGCCCGACGCCGGTCATGGGGGCCCGGTACGATCATCCGCGGCTCGCCTGGGCGGGCGACGGCTTCCCCCTGCCTGCGCGCGCGGATGCCGACGGGCCCCGCCCCAGCGCCAATGCACATCCGCGGCCTCATCAACTGGTAGCGTCGCCCAATCACCACAGCGGGTCGGTCGTGCCGTCCGGATAGATGATGGACGCGCTCGACGGCCCCGTGCCGTGCAGGTGAAGCAGCGCGCCCGTGCTGTCGTCGACGCCCTGGCTCATGCCCACGTCGATCAAGAAGATGCGCCCGAACTTCTGGTACATGACGCCCTTGGGGCGTACGGTGCCGTCGGAGAACTGGATCTTGCCCGGCCGGTGACCCTGGACGATGTGCTGGACGCCGAGCGCGGTCCCGTAGGAAACGAGCACCGCCTCGGGGGCCAGGCCGCTGAGCTCCCACCAGGGGGCGTCGGACTCGAGCAGTGAAGTCGATGCCGCCAGCACCGGGGCGCCGAAGCCCGCGGCATCCACGCCGGCGACCATATCGGTCTCGAGTTGCGTGAGGTTCTCACCGCCGGTGTTGCCCGCGTGCACGAAGAACCAGTCGTTCACGCGGGCGGCGAACGGCAGATCGCGCAGGAACGTGCCCACCGGACCGTGACCCGCGGCCACCTCCGCCGGGACGAGGCCCGCGGCCTGCAGCTCGCCCACGAAGTCGACGACCTTGGGGTTCGTCGGATCGGCGAGGAAGGCCGCCTCATGGTTGCCCATGGTGACGATGACGCGGCCCCCGGCGCCGGCGGCCGCGGTGCGCAGTGCGGCCAGGTAGGCGATCACGTCGAGCGCCTGGACCCACTTGTCGATGAGGTCGCCGGTGCAGACGAGCGTGGCCGTGCCGGCCAACCACTGCGCATCGGTCGGCTGCGCCGGCGCCCCCACGAGACCGGCCCCGACGAGGAGGCCCACCATGCGCTGGTAGTCGCCGTGGACGTCGCCCAGGGCGTAGACGTCGGCCGCGGTATCGACCTCGACGATGGGCGGCGCAGAGGTCCAGTCGCGCGCGTGCGCGGCGGCGGCGTCGGGACCGGCATCTCCCGGGGACGCGCCATCGAGGGCGAGCGCATCGGGGGTGGCGCCGCCATCCGTCGCCGCGCCATCCCCGGCCGTGGCGTCATCCGGGTGACCGGCCGCATCACGCCATCCCGCGGTCGGCGACGACGAACAGGCGGTCGCCCAGAATCCCAGCACGACCGCCAACCAGAGACTCCGGTCCACCATGCAACCTCCACGTGGCTGACAACGGATGGCGGACGACGCCCTCGCGCGGCGAACCATCCAGTGCGTGACTTTGCCGACCGGCGCGAACACGGTCAAGCGCGAGTTGCCAGTTGATGCCGGTCGATGCTCTGGCGGCCCTGGTCGGCGCGTGCGGTGGCGCGCGCGCCGGCCCGGCCGGGGGGGCGTGCGACCACAGGGTCGAGGTGCCGCAGGATCTTCTCGGCCGCAGTTGGGTGTCAGCGGGTCGCTGTGACGGCACCAGCACGCCGGCGTAGAAGGTCATCGGCCGATGACGACAGTTGTCATCGATCACCGGCCGGCCAGGCCGCAGCTCCACGAGATTCGGCCGGCTCCGGCGAGAAGGCCGTGGCATGCGGCTTGCTGCCTCGTCCGGGACGCTCGGCCGCCTGGCCGATGGAGCGACCATGAACGGACGCACACAAGGAACGCTGCGCCTGGCACTCAGCGCGGCGGTCGCGGTGCTCGTCGCGGCCTGCGGCAGCAGCGGCACGACCCATGCCCCCGACGCCGGCCCGGGCGCCGACGCGGCGCGCGACGACGGCGCCGCGATCCACGACGCGCTCGCCGCCGACGCCGCCGACCGGCGCGACGGCGGGCCGATCGACGCCGCCGGGGTCGGGGCGGTGCTCGAGGTCCGCGGCTGCCCCGCCTACGCCGGCGCCGAGTGCGTGATCCTCTTTGACCATGACACCGTCGGAGCGAGCCAGACGAGGGCCGTGGAGGTCTTCAACAGCGGCGACGCCCCGCTCACGATTGCGGGTCTCGCGATCGTGCCGTCGGGCCCGTTCGTGATCACGACGTCGCCGCCGAGCCAGCTCGCGCCGCAGTCGGGCGCCACCCTGGCCGTCAGCTATCACCCGACCGCCGCCGTGGCCTCGCGCGCGTCGCTCGTCATCACCTCGGACGCCGCGCTCTCCACCGTGAACCCGGGTGGCGTTCGCATCGAGGGGGCCGCGGGTGAGGTCGGGTGCAGCGCCGATGCCGAGTGCCTCCTGCATGAGGAGTGCCCCGCCGGCGTGTGCGTCGTCTGTGTCGGGGCCACCACGCCTCCCTGCTACGACGGGACGCTGTACGGGCTCCCGTACGGCAACGACTGCAACCGGCCCATGTGCCTCTGCCCCGCGGGGAGCTACTACGTCCCCGGGGGCACCTGTGCTGCCGCTCCAACCTGCGGCGACGGCCAGCCCTGCGAGGCACCGAAGAGCTGCGATCCGAACCGGTGTCGGCAATTCCCCGAGTGCGAGTCGCGCCCGGCGAGCGCCGGCTTCTGCCTCTGAACCCGAGGACGGCTCACCCCTTCACCGCGCCCGCGGTGAGCCCGGCGACCAGGTGCCGCTGCACGAAGAAGAACACCACCACGACCGGGAGCGACAGCACCAGCGAGCCCGCGGCGAAGGCGCCCCAGTTGGGATCGTAGCCGCCGACGAGCTGCTGGAGCGTGACCGGCAGGGTGTACTTCGTGGCGTCGTCGAGGAAGAGGGACGCCATGATGAACTCGTTCCACCCCGTCATGAACGAGAAGAGCGCGGTCACGGCGATGCCCGGCCGCACCAGCGGGAGCATGATCTTGCGGAAGATCGTGAAGTGCCCGGCGCCGTCGAGGCGCGCCGACTCCTCGAGGTCGCGGGGCAGGGTGTCGAAGAAGCCCTTGAGCTGCCAGATGCAGAAGGGCACGCTGCCGGTCGCGTAGATGAGCACGAGGCCGGCCGTGGTGCCGAACAGCCGCAGGCGGTCGAGGATGAACAGCAGCGGCACCGCGGTGACCACCGCCGGGAACATCTGCGAGATGAGCATCGCCTTGGGGCCGGCCTTCTGGCCGACGAAGGCGAAGCGCGAGAAGCCGTAGGCCGCGGTGAGCGCGAAGACGACCCCGACGATCGCGGCGGTGAGGCTCACGAGGAGCGAGTTGCCGAGCTGGTAGAGGAACAGGGGCTGGCCGTTGAAGTCCCGGGCGCCCAGGAACTCGCCGAAGTTGGCGAAGTCGACCCGGCTCGGCAGCGGGATGACGCTGGGGTCGTCGCCGAGCTGCCCGCCCGGGGTCAGCGCCAGCTTGAGCACCCAGAGCACCGGGTAGAGCACCGCCGCGGACGCCAGCAACAGGACGAGGTGGCCGTTGATGATGGTCGCCGCCTGGCCGGCCTGGAAGAGCCGCACCGCCTCGTTGTAGTTGGGCTCGGGCGGCAGCAGGCCCGCGCGGCGCCACTCGCCGGGCCAGCGGAACGAGGAGTCCGCGTCCCGGTCGAACACGGCGAAGCGGAGGCGCCCGCCGTCCCCGCCCCCGAAGATCCGCTCGCCCG
Organism: Polyangia bacterium; assembly: GCA_036504295.1. GTDB lineage: Bacteria > Myxococcota_A > Polyangia > JACRCY01 > JACRCY01 > DASXVK01. Next base: position 16,591 of record DASXVK010000153.1, on the reverse strand, counting down.
CGCCGATGAAGAACGGGGCGTGGAAGAAGAAGTCGGTGGCGTCGTAGGCGAGGGGGAAGGTCCCCGGCGGGAGCTTCCCGCGCAGCGCCGCCAGCTCCGCCGCGTCCCGCGGCGGGCCGTCCGGGAGCAGGTCGCGGTTGTAGAAGAGGCAGAGGCCCTTGTAGGTCAGCGGCAGGCCGAAATGGCGCTGGTCCACCGAGAGGCCGTCGACGAGCTTCTTCGGGTAGGTCGCGTAGAGCTCCTCGCCGCCCACCTCGCCCACCACCCGCTCGGCGTGCAGCTCGCCGACCTCGTTGTGCGGCCGGATGAAGAGGTCGGGGCCGGAGCCGCGCGGGATGTTGCGCACGAGCTTGTCCTTGAAGGACCCCTCCGGCACCCCGAGCGGCTCGACGTAGACCCGCCCGTCGTGCTGCGCGTTGAACGCGCGCAGCAGGCGCTCGAGGGTCTGGCGCTCAGGGCCGCGCTGCGAGTGCCAGAGCACCACGCGCACGCCGGCGCGCGCCGGCTTCACGACCCGGGTCACCGGCCGGACGAGGACCAGGGCGACGACGCCCAGCACGGCCAGGGTCCAGGCCGCGCGCTTGAAGCGGGCGGGGTTACCGGCGGGGGCGCTCACGGGCCGCCCTCGGCCACGCGCTCCGCCGGGCGCAAGGTGCGGCCCGTGGTCGGATCGAAGGTGTGGCAGCGCTCGGCCTTCAGCCGCACCCGCACCGCGTCCCCGACCCGGTAGCCGAAGATGGCGTGCCCCGGCACCGACGCGACGAGGAGCTTCGCCGCGGGCGCCTCCTCGCCGGCCGGCGACCGTCCCGGCGGCGGGGCGGCGTCGCCCTCTACCTGGGCCCCGGGGACCGCGAGGTGCAAATAGCCGCTCTCGCCTACCGGCTCGATGGCCCCGATGACGGCCGGGAAGGTGAACGGTCCCTGCGCGTCGGCGTCCGCGCCGGCGAGCACCATCACGTCCTCGACCCGCACCCCCAGCACGGCCTCGCGGTCGGACGACGCGACCGGCGCCGCCAGGGCTCCGCTCACGAACCGCCCGTCGTTGATCTCGCCGTGGACCACGTTCATCGACGGGGTGCCGATGAAGCGCGCGACGAAGCGATTGGCGGGCCGCAAGTAGAGCTCCTTGGGCGCGCCCACCTGCTGCACGCGGCCGCGGTCGAGCACGACGATCCGATCGGCGAGGGTCATGGCCTCGACCTGATCGTGCGTGACGTAGAGCGTCGTCTTCTGGAGCTGCCGCTGCAGCGCCCTGATCTCCACCCGGATCTGGGAGCGCAGCGCGGCGTCGAGGTTCGACAGGGGCTCGTCGAAGCAGTAGATCTCCGGCCGGCGCACCAGGCAGCGCCCGATGGCGACGCGCTGGCGCTGGCCGCCCGAGAGCTGCCGCGGGAAGCGCTCGAGCAGCGGGCCGAGGCCGAGCAGCGCCGCGACCTCGGCCACGGCCTGCTCCGTGGCCGCCTTGGTCGCGCGCTTGACGTACAGCGGGAACGCGAGGTTCTCGCGCACCGTCATGTGCGGGTAGAGGGCGTAGCTCTGGAACACCATGCCGACGCCGCGATCCTGCGGCGGGACCTCGTTGAGCACCCGGCCGGCGGCGCGGATCTCACCGTCGGTGATGGTCTCGAGACCGGCCACCATCCGCAGCAGCGTGGACTTGCCGCAGCCGGAGGGACCGACCAGCACCACGAGCTCGCCCGGGGCGGTCTCCAAGGTGACGTCGTCGAGCACCACCGTCTGGTCGTACCGCTTGCCGACCCGGTCGAAGCTGAGCGCGGTGGTCATGGCGGAGCACGGTACCGGCGCGGGCGCGCCGCGGTCTATTGGATCGGCGTTACATCGAGCTACGGCGCCGCGGCGCGTAGGGATTTGTAACGCAGTGCGAGGGCCCGGCTCGCGCATATTCCGGCCCAGCGTCCGTCTGAGGGAGCGATCGACTCCCCGTGGCCACGCTGGCTGCTGAAATGGCGACGATTCGCCGGTGGGGTTCCACATGGCCCATATCACGCGTCCTGCCTTCGCGCTCCTCCTCGTGACTCTGGCCCTGGGCTGCTCCCGCGGGGGCCCCGGCCAGACGCCGCCGTCCGACCCGACCGGACCCGGCAGCGCAGCGTGGGGGAACGAGCGGGTCGACTGCCAGGTCGACGGCGACTGCAATGAGGACGAGTCCTGCGTCGACGGGACGTGCCAGATCAAGCGGTGCACGCAGGAGCTCCAGTCGGTCGCCCCGCTCGGCGCCGAGCGCGCCCTCGGCCGCGACCAGGAGATCGCCACCCTCGACGTCGGCGGCACCGTGCGCGGCTACCACCCGGGCCCCGCGCCGACGCGCGTGACCGGCGCCACGTGGCAGTTCGGCGGGGCCGGCGTCACGGCGATCACGGGCGGGCGCTTCTCGAGCGCGCGCGTCGAGGGCGTGGCGGTCGCCACCGCGGGCGTGGCCGCGATCGAGCTGCGCGGCGCCGAGGCCCCGCGCACGATCCCGGTCCGCTTCGCGCCCGTGGCGCTCGCCGCCGGGGACGTGGACGGCGACGGCCGCGACGAGGTCGTGGCGCTCGGCGCCGACGGCCGCATCGACGTCTGCCACCCCGAGACGGGGAGCTGCGACGCCTACGGCATGGAGGGCGTCGCCGGGGTCGACGTGGAGGTGGCCGACGTGGACGGGGACGGCCACGACGAGATCGTGCTGCTGCTCGACAACGGCGGCGCGCCGACGGTCATGGTGTGGAACCTCGACACCGAGGAGACGGGGCAGCCCGCCGCCCTTTCGGTCGCGCTGACGGGGACGTTCACGCGGCTCACCGCCGGTGACCTCGACGGGGACGGCCGGGCCGAGGTCTACGTGCTCGAGGACCGGGGGTACCTGGGCCTGCGCGACGACCGGGTCCACGCCCTCGTCGTCGCCGGCGACGCCATCGGCGAGGTGAGCGGCCTGGACGTCGACGGCGCGGCCGTCGACCTCGCGGCCGGCACGCTGAGCTACAGCGGGAAGCCGCAGCTCGTGCTCCTGCGCAGCGACAGTCAGATCGATGTCTTCGACGGCGGCACCGGCGGCGCGCTGACCCCCGCCTACAGCACCCAGCTCCCCGACGCCCCGGCCACGGCGTCGCGGCTCGCGCTGCTGGACCTGGACGGCGACACGCCCGTGGCGCGCATGATCAGCGCGGCGACGCCGGTGCCGGGCACCCTGGTCCCCATGGGGGTCGTCCTGTTCCCGCCGTACCACGAGAAGCACCGGGGCGGGGGCGCCGACATCACCATGGGCCGGACCGAGTTCCTGCAGGACGCGACCTCCGACACCCTCTCGCTCGGTGTCGGCCTGTCGGTCGGCTTCGATATCCCGCTGCCGGCCCCGATCGGGGCGTCGGTCGGCGCGCACGTGGGGCGCGAGATCTCGCGCACCCACATGCTGATCAAGCAGGTCACCTTCGGCACCCACTTCTCGATCGGCGCCGATCCGGCCCGCTACGGGAACCAGTACGGGGCCGTCATGGTCTCGTGCGGCTGCTTCCACGCCTACAGCTACCAGATCGACGACCCCGGCCACCAGCTCGGGCTCGACGGGCGCCAGATGCACGTCTTCGTCCCGCTCGGCGGGCAGGTCAAGCTCATGTCGACGACCCGTTACAACGCCACCGCGAGCAAGCTCGGCGGCCTGCCCCTCGTGTCGATCCCCTACCGCGTCGGCGACCCGACCTCGTATCCCACCGCGCCGCTCACCCTGGACGGCGCGCCGATCGCCCCCGCGGACATGGTGTTCACCTCCACCCCGTCCTACGAGGCCAGCGAGGTGGCCCGGGTCGGCTTCATGCTCTCGGCGGCCCAGCAGGACATCAACTCCGAGTCCACGTCGACCTCGGCGGGAGTCAACGGCTCGGTGCGCGCGTTCGGCGCGAGCTTCAGCGTCGACCTCCACGCGAGCTGGACCCAGGGCTACCAGGTCCTCGTCGGCAAGGAGGTGATGTTCTCGGGCGGCATCCCGCCGATCCCCGACGACCCGGGCACCCCCGAGGACGAGTTCGCCATCTACAAGTACACCTTCGGCCCGATCGTCTACCGCCACCACTACCTCGACGCGGACGGGCAGGACGCGGCCTTCTACGTGCTGACCTACCAGGTCGGGAAGTGAGCCGCGGCGTCACCGTCGCCCTCGCGCTGTGCGCCACGGCCTGCGTCGACGGGCTCCAGCCGGGGCAGGTCGGGCAGCCGCGCTACCTTGGCCAGCTCCGCGGCAGCCCGCCGCTGGCGCTGCTGCCGCCGCGCAGCGACCGGGCCGGCAACGTGTACGTCCTCTACGGCGCGCCCGAGTTGCTCCAGGTGGAGGTGACGGTTGGCCAGGCCGGCGGCGGGTGGTCCGGCGGGTGCCGCCAGATCAAGGGCGACAGCTACGGCGTGCACGGGTGGGTCGGGCGCTCCTTCGACCGCATGTGGTACTGGGCGGGCGACGGCCTGGTCGCCGTCTCCGGGCGCTACGGGGACTGCCACCTCGTGCTCGACCGGGACCGGGTCTCCGGCGCCGACCTCGCCTTCCGCGCGGTGATGCCCCTCGTCTTCGACGAGCCGTCGCGCACCGAGCTGCTCGCGTGGGTCCAGAGCCCCGTGGATCCGACGCCGTTCGCGATCGTGGTCGACCTCAACGCCCACGCGTACCACGACGCGCAGCCGTTCGACCCCGCCAACGCCACCGACGTCACGGTCCTCGGCGTCGGCGCCGACCACGACGCCGGCGAGGGCATCGTGCTTACGCGGTACGTCGCCGACGGCTACATCACGGCCGAGGCGCGCTATGTCGACCGCTCGGGCGCGACCGTCGCGCGGGTGCCCGTCCCCGGCGCGGAGGCGCTGCCGGCGTACGCGGTGCAAGGCTACCTCGAGACGAGCGGCGCGGTGACCGCCGGGGTGGTGAACGACGGGACCACCGCAGCCCTGCTCGTGCTCAGTCGCGGCGGCGCCTCGCTCCAGGTGCCGTCCGACCTGCGCCCCGTCGGCGTCCAGCGCTGGGGCGGGGCCCTCTGGCTCGTCGGCACCGACGACGCCGGGCCGCTGGTCGCGCCGATCGGCCCGAACGGCGGCGTCGGGGCGGCCGTCGCCTGGCGCGCGAGCGAGTTGGCCCGGGCGGCGCTCGACCGGTCGTTCAGCGTCCTCGACGACCGCTGGACCCCGACCCGCACCTTGAGCTGGAGCGCGCCGGTGAGCGCCCTGGGGCCCGCCCCCTTCGTCCACCCTCACTCGCTCGACGGTTACGCCGTCAACTCCACGGGGTGGCTCATCGCCGGCCCGGCCTACGACGTCGGGGGGGAGCAGCGCACGGCGGTGGCGTTCGTCCCGGTCGGGGTCACGTACCCGTGAGCCGTGACCGCGCCACGCTCGGCGCCGCCCTGGCCCTCGTCGCCCTGGGCGCGCTCACGGCCGCGCCGGTCGCGGCCGAGCCCGGCGCGCCGGCGACGCAACCGGCGGTCGTGGCCGCGCCGCCGCCCCCGCCGCCCCCGCGCAGCGTCGCGCGCTTCCTCACCCTCTCCGGCTACCTCCAGCCCGAGTTCGGATTCAAGTACCGGGCGCGGGCGCTGCCCGGCAGTCGCTGGGAGTACGGCCCGGTCGGCGGCCGCACCGGGATCATCTTCACGGGGGAGCCGCTCAAGGGCTGGAGCTACGTCGCCCACCTCGTGATCGACGGCAACGTCATCAGCTCGGTGACGGGGGTCGACGCCGTCGATCGCAACGGCGACGGCGCCGTCGATACGATCAACGTGTCACGCCGCTCGGTCATCAGCACCCTGCTCGAGGAGACCACCATCAACTACCAGCCGGTCAGGAGCTTCGCCCTCAAGGCCGGCCACTTCCGGATCCCATTCAGCCTCGAGAACGCCAGCCCGAACACCGCCCTGATGTTCCCGAGCCGCGCCGGGCCCAACGAGGTCTTCGTCAGCGGCGCCGACTGGGGCGCGCTGGCGGTGACCTACCTCGGCGCGGGCCTCGCCCGGGCCGCCGCCGGGGTGTTCCGCGGCGACAGCCTCGGCTTCCAGCCGGTCTCCGGCTACGTCCGCGGGCTGGTGCTGGCGGCGCGGGCCGACGTCAACCCGCTCGGGCCGTTCCCCTTCGAGGGCAACCTCAAGCGCGAGCCCTTCCGCCTGGGGCTCGGGGCGGGCCTCCTCTACCGGCCCGCGACCCAGTACGACTGGTTCGGCAACGCGCAGACGCCCATCGACGACTGGCGGGTGTGCGCGACGCTGCGGCTGTCGCTCTACGGCGTGTACCTCCAGGGCGAGTACCTGCGGCGCTGGCAGTTCGACGCCGTGTCCAGCCGGCCCCAGGTGGCGGACGGCTTCTACGCGCAGGGCTTCGTCCTCGTGCGCGTGCGCCCGTGGCTCGCGGTGGCGCCCATCGGGCGCGTTGGCTTCACCCGCCAGGACCTCGGCTTCGACCCGCGCCGCGTGCTGTGGACCGAGACCGGCCTCGCGTTCTACCCCGTCGCGAACCACCCCGAGAAGCCCAACGTCCTCCGGCTGACGCTGCAGTACCAGGGGGAGCGTCGCCTCGACGAAGGGGAGAGCGCCCACGGCGCCGCGCTGCAGATCCAGCTCCTCTGGTGGTAGCGCGCCGCCCGACAGGAGATCGCATGCGACCGTTGGCCAAACTCATCATCGTGATCGCGACCGCGGCCGCCGGCTGCGGCAGCGGCGGCGCGAGCTGCCCCGCGGACCAGGACTGCACCGGCCGCACGTGCGGCCTCGACCCCGTCTGCCTCGTCTCGTGCGGCGACTGCTCCCAGGGCGAGGTCTGCAGCCTCGAGGGGCAGTGCCAGGGCGGGTCGTGCCCCGCGGCGAAGGCCTGCGGCAGCCGCGCCTGCGGGCCGGACCCCGTGTGCGGCGAGTCGTGCGGCAGCTGCGACGCCGGGAGCTACTGCAACACGGCCGGGGCCTGCGCCCCGGTGACGGGCTGCCCCGGGGCCAAGGACTGCGCCGGGCGCGCCTGTGGGCCCGACCCCCAGTGCGGGCTCTCCTGCGGCGACTGCGCCGCCAACGAGCAGTGCACGGCGGCCGGCCTCTGCGTGCCCGTCTCCTGCACCGACTACAGCGCCTGCGCGGCCACGGAGCTGTGCTTGAGCGGCAGCTGCGTCTCGGTCTGGGGGCACGTCTGGCGGGTCACCGCCGTCGATGGCAGAGTCCCCGCGACCATGCCCGACGGCAGCAGCTGGGATCCGTTCAGCGGCCTCCCGGACCCGATGATGGCGGTCACGATCGATGGGGTCACCTGGACCAGCGCGTCGGTCGACGACACGGTGGCCCCGGCGTGGAACCAGGTGCTGGGCGACGTCACCGTGAGCCAGACCTCGACGATCCGGGTCGTGATCCGGGACTACGACACCGCGACGTACAACGACTTCATGTCCGACACCGGCGCCGACCCGATCCCCGTCGCCGCGGACTGGCTGCGGCGCGGCGCGATCACCTTCACCACCCCGGACCAGGCCTACCAGTACACCCTGCGCTTCGAGCTGCAGTAGCCGGACAGGAGACGCGACATGCCGCATGGCCTCAGGCTCGTCACCCTCATCGCCCTGCTCCTCCCCGCGTGCGGGGGGGGCGTCATCGCCCCCGGCGACGGCGGGCTGTGCCTCAACGGCAAGTGCCAGACCGCCGGCTGCGCCGACGGGGTGCAGAACGGCGACGAGACCGACGTCGATTGCGGCGGCTCGTGCCTCGCGCTGTGCGCGGAGGGCCGGGGCTGCCGCGACGGCGCCGACTGCGTGACCGGGATCTGCCGCGCCGAGACGTGCCAGGCGCCGGCCTGCGACGACGGCCTCAGGAACGGCGACGAGACGGGCGTCGACTGCGGCGGGAGCTGTCCGCGGCCGTGCCAGCCGCCGAGCTGCACCGACGGCGTGAAGAACGGCGCGGAGACCGACGTCGACTGCGGCGGGACCTGCCCGAGCCGCTGCGCCGACGGCCGGGGCTGCGCCGGGCCCGCGGACTGCGCGAGCGGGGTGTGCCGCGGCGCCGTGTGTCAGGTGCCGTCCTGCACGGACGGCGTGACGAACGGCGGCGAGACCGACGTCGACTGCGGCGGCCTCTGCGCGTCGTGCGCCGACGGGCAGCGCTGCACCGGGGCGGCGGACTGTGCGAGCGGGATCTGCACGAGCGCCACCTGCGTGCCGGCCTCGTGCGCCGACGGCGCGCAGAACGGCGACGAGACCGACGTCGACTGCGGTGGCGCCACGTGCGCCCCGTGCGGCGACGGGCGCTCCTGCCTGCTCGACTGGGACTGCCTCAACGGCGTGTGCGAGGGCTTCACCTGCCAGACGCCGACCTGCGCCGATCTGCGCCGCAACGGGCTCGAGAGTGACGTCGACTGCGGCGGGCCGGCCTGTCCGCCCTGCGGCGACGGGCAGGGCTGCTTCCTGGCCGCGGACTGCCAGAGCGGCGTGTGCGTCGGGGACCTGTGCGAGGCGGCCACGTGCCTCGACGGGGTGCAGAACGGGCTCGAGACCGCGGTCGACTGCGGCGGCGGGACGTGCCCGGGCTGTCCGGACGGCAGCCCCTGCGGCGCGCCCGGGGACTGCGCCAGCGCGCAGTGCGCCGGCGGCCTCTGCACCTCGACCTGCCACAACACCTCGACGCTCTCGTGGAACGCGCCCACCGCGTACACCGACAACTCCTGCATGCTGCCGGGCGAGCTCGAGGGCTTCAACGTGTACCACGGGATCGCCTCGGGCACCTACGGGCCGGCGCAGCACCTCACGCTCACCGAGGCGGGCTGCACGGACACGGGGACGCCCGGGGACCCCCCCGCGTGCGGCAACACCCTGCTCTGCGCCTACACCTTCGTCGACCTCGCCCCCGGCACCTGGTACTTCACTGTCACCGCGCTGAGCTCCGCCGGCATGGAGAGCGCCATCCCGCCCGAGGTGAGCAAGGTCGTCACCTGTCAGTGACGCGCCCCGCGGTCGATCACCCCGCCCCGGTGGCGCCGCCGGAGCCCGCGGCGCTGGCCCCGCCCTCCTGGCTCGACGCCCGGCGCTTCGAGGTCCACCAGCTGCTCGGCCGCGGCGGCATGGGGGTCGTGTACCTGGCGTTCGACCGCCTCCGCGCCAGCCGCGTCGCGCTCAAGCGCCTGGTGAGCGCCGAGCCCTCGAGGATCTACCTGTTCAAGCAGGAGTTCCGTGGCCTCGCGGACGTGGCTCATCCCAACCTGGTCACCCTGTACGAGCTGTTCTCGACCGCGCGCGGGCTGTACTTCACCATGGAGTACGTCGCCGGCGTGGACTTCCGGAGCCACGTCCGCGCGGGGCTGGGACCCCCGAGCACCCACGTCGAGGCGACGGCGCCGACGGTGCCTGACCCGGCGGCGCGGCGCGCGGGATCTCAGCTCGAGCCCCTGCGGCCGCCACCGCTGCCGCCCGACAGCGTGAGTCGTCTGCGCTCCGCCCTGCGCCAGCTCGTCGAAGGAGTCGGCGCCCTCCACGACGCGGGGAAGCTCCATCGCGACATCAAGCCGTCGAACATCCTCGTCACGGCCGAGGGTCGCGTCGTGCTGCTGGACTTCGGGCTGGTGACCGAGCTCGGGCCGGACGTTCCGGCCGAGACCGCGGGCGCGGGGACCACGCGCTACATGTCCCCCGAGCAAGCCTCGTCCCAGACGCTCACGCCGGCGAGTGACTGGTTCGCCGTGGGGGCCGTGCTCTACGAGGCGCTGACCGGGTATGCCCCGCCGTGTCACCGCCTTGGTGCCGGCGAGGCGCTGCGGCTGGTCGCCCCGCCGCACCCCCGTGACCTGCAGCCCGAGCTGCCCGAGGACCTCGACGCGCTCTGCATGGAGCTCCTCGACGCCCGGCCCGCGGCCCGACCGGATGCGGCGACGATCCTGCGCCGGCTCGGGGCGCGGGATCCGGCCGCGGCGCGGCGCGCGCCGCGATCCCCGGCGATCGTCGCGCCGCTGGTCGGGCGGGAGCGACACCTGGCGGCGCTGGATCTCGCCCTCGACGCCGTGCGGGAGGGCGGCGGCGTGACCGTCTATCTGCACGGGGAGCCGGGTAGCGGCAAGACCACGCTGGTCCGGGCGTTCCTCGATGACGTCGCGACGCGTGAGGGGGCCCTGGTGCTCGCGGGCCGCTGCCACGAGTCCGAGGCGGTCCCGTTCAAGGCGCTCGACGGCGTGGTCGACATGCTCGCCCGGGCGCTCCCGCAGCTCCCGCAGGACGAGCTCGCCGGCGTGTCCCCCGTCGAGTGGGCCGCCCTGGCGCGACTCTTCCCCGTGCTGGGTCGAGTGCGGGCGCCGGCGGACGCGCCGGCGGCGACCGAGATCGACCTGCGCGCGGCGCGGCGGCGCGCCTTCGCCACGCTGCGCGAGGTCCTGGCGACGCTCGCCCGGTGCCGCCGGGTCGTCGTCGCCATCGACGATCTGCACTGGGGGGACGCCGACAGCGCCTTGCTGCTCGCCGAGCTCATGCGGCCCCCCGCGGCGCCCCCGCTGATGCTCTTGACGACCTATCGCACCGAGGACCGGGCCACGAGCGAAGCGCTGGGGCTGCTGCTGCACGCGGGGCCCCTGGCGCCGGGCGCGCCGGGGGTGATGCAGCTCGCGGTGGGGCCGCTCCGAGAGCATGATGCGCGCGCGCTGGTCGGCGGGCTCCTGCCGGAGGCGGCGCCGGGGCTCCTGGCCCAGCTGGTGCGCGAGGGCGGCGGCAATGCGTTCCTGCTCACCGAGCTCGCGCACCACGTGGCGTCGGGCGGTTCCCCCGACGAGTCGCAGGGGGAGGGCCGCTCCGCCGTCGATGCGTTGCTTCACGCGCGCATCGCCGGCCTGTCGCCGGCCGCGTACCGCCTCCTCGCCGTGGTCGCCGTGGCGGGGCAGCCGCTCGACGCGGATCTGGCCGCGCGCATCGCGGCCGGGGGCGAGGGGTACCTGCAGGCGTTGCGGCAGCTGCGCGCGGGCCACCTCGTGCGGGTCGAGCTCCGCGACCAGCCCTGGATCGAGATCTACCACGCGCGCATCCGGGACGCGGTGCTGGTCCTGCTGCCGGCCGCGCAGGCGCGCGCGATCCACGGCCAGCTCGCCCGCGCGCTCGAGGCGTCGCGCGGCGCCGACGCGGAGCGGCTCGCGGTCCATCTCCTCGGGGCCGGCGAGCCGGTGCGGGCGGTGCAGTACGGCCTCATCGCGGCGCGGCGGGCGGCGGACACCCTGGCGTTCCATCGGGCGGCGAAGCTGTACGCGCAGGCGCTGGCGCTCACGCCGCACGACAATCCCACGCGCAAGGACCTGGAGATCCGTCTGGCCGAGTCGCTCGTGGCCGCGGGGCGCGGCGCCGAGGCCGCCGCGCACTACCTCGCCGCCGCCGCGCTCGCGTCGCGGGAGGAGGTCCTCGAGCTCCGCCGCTACGCCGCGGAGCAGCAGCTCATCACCTGCCACCTCGAGCAGGGCCTGACCACGCTGCGCCAGGTGCTGTCCGACGTGGGCATGCGGCTGCCCCGCACGCCGGCGCGGACCCTGGCCTCGCTCCTCTGGACGCGGGCCCGCCTGCGGCTGCGCACCATGCTGCGCGGGTGGCGCTTCAAGGAGCGCCCGGAGGCCGTGATCCCGCGCGCGCAGCTCCTGCGCCTGGATGCCTGCTACACCGCGGCGATCGGCCTGTCGTTCAACGACCACCTGCGCGGCCTCGATTTCGCGTCGCGCTACGCGCTCCTCACGCTGCGCGCGGGCGAGCCCGGGCGCGTGGTCGCGGGCCTGTGCCTCCAGCGCGGCTACACGGCGTGCGACGGCGAGGCGGGCCGGACGCGCTGCGACGCGATCGAACGCGCGGCGCGGGCGCTCCTGTCCCGCGTCGACAGCGTCGACAGTCCCGTCGCGGCCGCGCGCCTGAAGGTCGCCGCCGGCCTGGCGGCCTTCCTGCTCGGTGATCGGGCGCGCGCGCTCGCCGACTCCGACGAGGCGCTGGGACGGTACGGCCAGCGCGCCGGCCTCATCGTCGAGCTGGCGACCGCCCGCACGGTCCTCGCCTGGTCGCTGTTCTACCTCGGACGCCTGGACGAGCTGAGCTGCTGCGTGCCCCGCTGGCTCGCGGACGCCAGCGCGAGCGGCAACCTCAATCTGTCGCTCAATCTCAGGCTGGGCCTGCCGAACACGGCCTGGCTGGCCGGCGACGATCTGACCGAGGCGCGGCGCCACCTCGAGGACGCCGCGGCCGAGCGCCCGAAGACCGGCTACACCCTGCAGAGCTACTACGAGCTCCTCGCCCGCTGCCACCTCGACTTCTACGCGGGCCAGTGGGCCGCCGCGTGGGAACGCGTGCGGCGCGACTGGCCGCCGCTGCGGCGCTCGTGGCTGCTGCTCACTCGCGCCATCGCCGTCGAGGCGCGGTGGATCCGGGCCCGGGCCGCGCTCGGGGCCGCGGCCGCCGCCGGCGCGGCCGAGCGCCCCGCGCTGCTGCGGGTCGCGGCCCGCGAGGGGCGCCGCCTCCGGCGACAACCCATGCCGTGGGGCCGGGCCCTCGGGCGGCTCGTCGACGCCGCCGTGCTCGCGCAGCGGGGCGACGCGCCGCGCGCCCTCGTGGAGCTCGCGCGGGCCGAGGCCGCCCTGAATCACGCCGACATGCCCCTCATCGCCACGATCGCGCGGCTCCGCCGCGGCGAGCTCCAGGGCGGCGCCGTGGGCCAGGCCCTGGTCCTCGAGGCCGACGAGGGGTGCCGCCGGCAGGCGGTGCGCAACCCGCGGGCCATGGCGAACCTCCTCGCGCCGGGATTCCCGACGGGCCGAGCGATGTAGGGCATTGTCACTTCCTCCCGGTGCCCGCGGCAGGGGAGAGTACGGCCGATGTCATTTTCGATCCGACTCCAGGCGACGACGCCGCCCGTGGGGCTGACCTACCAGGTGCGCTGGCGCGACGGGACCACCGTCGTCGAGCTCAGCGGTGAGATGAACCGCACGTTCGATCTCGCCGCGCTCGCGCGCCTGCTGCGGGACGACGCGCACGTCGAGCTCGATCTCGCCGAGGTCGACCGCGTCGATCCGCACGGGGTGCGCGCCTGGCTCGAGTTCCTGGGCGCCCTCGCGGGCGTGCCCGACCTGCGGCTCGTGCGGTGCTCGCCCGCGGTCGCGGTCCAGCTCAACCTCATCTATGGCCTGCCGGACCGGGCCCGGGTCGTGTCGCTGCTCGCCCCGTACGTGTGCCCGCGCTGCGGCCACGAGGAGGAGAAGGAGCTGGCCGTCGCCGCCGTCGTGCGTTCGGGGGCCGACCCCGTGCCGCCCGAGGTGCCCTGCCCGCGGTGCGGGGGAAGCCTGGCGCTCGACGAGATGCCGGAGCGCTACCTGCGCTTCCTCCGCGACCCGGCGCCGGGGTCTGCGTGCTCCGGGTGAGCGATCACGCAGAAATCGCGCGCCACGCAGAACCTGCGCGGTCGTGGCCGTGCCGATCGCGCAGCCGCAGCGCGCGGCCCGGCCCAAGGGCCAGGAACCACACCGCGGCACCCGCGGCACGCCGCTTGCTGCTACGGTCGCTGTCACCCAGGAGGGAACCGATGTCCCGCGTCCTCGTCGCTCTGGCCCTCGCGTCGCTCCTCGCCGCCTGCTCGACCCCCGCGACCCAGCCGCCGGAGGCCGCGGGGCCGACCCTCGGCAAGGCCGACGGCGCCGATCAGGCCGATCAGGGCTGCGTGGTGGTGCTGCGCCGCGCGCGCATGGTGACCGAGTACCTGATGGGCGCCGGCGGGCCGCCGTCGGACTACTGGGAGCTGACCGTCGACGTCGACGCCGCGTACACCAGCGTGCGCGAGGTGGGCGTGCTGTACCGGACCAACCTCACCGCCGGGAAATGGTACGCCCTCGCCCCCGAGGACCACGCCGCCGCGGGCGGCTTCGTCACCTACCGCTTCGAGCTGCGCCACTTCGTCGCGGCGGGCGCCTCCACGACCATCGACCTCATCCCCTACGTCCGCACGGCGGGCGGCCAGCGCCTCTTCGACCACAACCGCGTGGCCGATCTGTCGGACGCGTACCACCTGGATGCGGAGAACGAGTGGACCATCGCGGCCGACGCCGCGGTGTGCCCGGATCAGGCGGCGTCGACGCCGCACTACATCCTGAGCTATCCGGCCGACGAGACGCTCGAGGCCGGCCCGGTGACGGGCGGTGGTCACCTCAAGGTGACCTACGACGGCCGGCGCCTGCGCGAGACCGCGCAGTGCATGGGCGCGCAGGGCTCGGTGTCAGCGACGACCATCCGCATGTTCTACGCCTTCGACGGCGCGACCGACCGGCCGAGCGACGTCACCGTCGAGGAGTACACCGTGGCCTACGGCCAGGGCTGCCCCGAGAGCCCGTGCGTCACCCAGCGGATCACCGAGCCCCTCATCGCGGTGCCCGCGGGCGCCCGCAGCCTCGCGCTCTGGTTCGCCTGCGTGCCCGGCTTCTCGCACGGGGCGCCGGACAACTGGCAGTACGACTCGAACGACGGCCGCAACTACGTCCTCCCCGTCGACTAGCCCCCCAGATGGAGTTCCTCAAGGCGCGCTTCCCCTCGCAGGAGTCATTCTTCGCGGCCTACGCGGGCGAGCTGCCGCACGGCGGTCTCTTCGTCCCGACGACCCGGACGCTCGCCCTGGGGACGCCGGTCGTCGTCGAGCTCGCCTGCCAGGGGCTGCCGAACCATGTCCTCGTGCGCGGACGCGTGCACGCGCGGCGACCCCCGATCACGCGCCGGGGCGCGCGCGCCGGGCTCGTCGCGGCCTTCGAGCCCGAGGAGGCGGCCAAGCGCGAGTTCGTGTGCGGCGTCCTGCGCGGCGAGATCCGCGACGCGTCCCGGCGCCGGCACCCGCGCATCCCGGTGTCGCTGCCGGCGCGCTTCCGGTGCGCCGGCGCGGCCGCGGTCAACCGCGGGGAGCTGCTCGACATCGCGCTCGGCGGGGCGCTCGTGCGCACGGCGGCGCCGCCGCCCCAAGGGACGCGCCTCCTGCTGACGCTGGTGCCGCCGGGGGCGCTGGGGGCGCTCGAGATCGCGGGGGAGGTGGCCCACGCGCGGCGCGGGGACCGCCTGGGGGTGAGGTTCGCGCCCCGCGATCCGGGCGGCATGCACCGGCTGCGCGAGATCATCCGCCGCATCCGCGCGGCGTAGCCGCCGTGCGGCGCGGGCGCCGTGGTGACGGCGCGGCGCCACGCTTTCGCGGGAGACTGATCATGCGGTACGAACTATGCGCCCTCGTCCTCGTGTCTGCGTGCCTCGGGTCCGCCTGCGCCGGGCCCGCGGCCACTCGGAGTGGCCCGGTCGGCGCGGCGCCGCCTGCTCCTCAGCTCGCCACCGTGCGAGCGGCGGCCGCGATCGTCCTGGCCGATGAGCGGCCGCTCGAGGAGGCGGCGCCGGGCCTGCGCCGCAAGGCGTTCTTCACCGACCGGCTGACGCTCGTCTACTTCGAGGTGACGAAGACGCCCGGGCAGGCGGACGTGCTGCGGACGCATTCGCATCATCACGATCAGATCACGCTGATCGTGGCGGGCCGGGCGCGCGCTCAGGTGGGGAGCGTGATCCAGGAGGTCGGGCCCGGCGCGGTCATCGTCGCGCCCTCGAACGTGCCGCACGGCCTGCTGGCGCTGTCGGACCAGCTCGTCGCCATCGACACGTTCACGCCCACGCGGGACGATTTCCGCAGCCCGCCCATCGTTGGCATCAATGACGCGAAGAGCTTCGTCTACCAGTGGTTCTCCTGGTTCGATCGCCAGGTCGACGAGAGCCTGTTCCTCGACCACCTCGCCCGCGAGGGGCTCGTCATGCAGTTCCCCGAGGCGACGCTGCGCAACCACGAGGAGTTTCGGCACTGGTACCGAGGCATCCGCAAGACCATCGCCAGCAACACGCACGAGCTGGGCGACCTCCAGGTCGCGCGTCCTGCGGGCTGCGCTCGACGAGCTGGAACACGTGCAACCCGTGGCGCGACCGGAGGAGCGGCCCGATCTGTCCCGGCTGCAGCGGTCCGACCGCGCGCGCGACTCGAGCTTCTTGAAGGCGTCGGCGGTCAGCCGGGCGCGCACCTCGTCGTCGGTCGCGAGCGCCCCGTCGCGGACGGCGCGCTGCACGAGCAGCTCCTCATCGACGAGGGTGGCGAGGAGGGCCGCGGGCTCCTGCGGCGCCCGGCCCGCGCGCTGGCTCTCGGTGACCTCGGCGCGCAGCCGCTGCTGCAGCCGCTCGAGCGTGATGACCCCGTCGCCGACGCGGGCGACGACCGTCTCCCCCCAGGCGGTCCGGGCCGCGCTCGTGGGCGCGGCGGCGCCGCCCTCACGCGCCGGGCGCGGCCCCTTGCCGCAGGCGCACGCGAGCAGAGCCATGGCCAGGAGGAGGCCGGCGCGGCTCACGGCTTGATCTTGGCGGCGCGGGGCAACGCGGGCGCGGGGGCCGCGCCGGGCGCGGGCTCGGCGCCGGGCGCGCCGGCGGTCTGGCCCACCGCGGCGCTGTAGTCGGTGATGACGAAGTTCCTCGACGTGAGCGGCGGCGCCGGCGCGCCCGGCCCCTTCGCGGCGACGGGCGCGGCGGCCGGCGCCGGGGGGGCCGGCGTCGGGGCGGCTCCCTTCCCGCAGCCGCCCAGCCCGCTGAAGATGATCGATGCGCCGAGCC
>DASXVK010000152.1:0-11573 GCA_036504295.1 Polyangia bacterium | reverse complement strand
GAGGGTGAAGCGCTCGTCGCCCTCGAGGCACTCCAGGTTCACGCAGTCGCTCACGCTGAGGAGCAGGCCCGCCAGCTGCCCGCGGCCCGCGACCTCGACGATGGGGTAAGCCTCGCCGTCGACGGTCGGGCTCTGCGCGTTGAAGACGGCGTGCAGGCGGCCCATCTGCGGCCCGCCGCACGCGCCGTAGCGCGCCGTGGCGATGGCCGCGAGCGGCGCCCCGCCGCGGTTCTCGACGCGCAGCCGGGCGCCGGCCGCGTACGGCATCGGCAGCCGCGTCCGGTAGCGGCCGCGCCGCACCGACAGCGGCACGGTGTCGTAGGCGATGAAGCCGACCTCGCCCTCGAGCGCCAGGCCGAAGAAGTCCCACACCGGGACGTCGATCTGGGGCGTCTCGGCCCCGTCCCACGTGACGAGGAGCCGCGCCGCCTGGAGCGTCGCGCGGTCCTCGGGGTGGATGCTGACGTCGAGCATCGTGATCGTGCCCGCGCCGTCGAGGGCGAGGAGCTCGGCCGCGCCGCCCGGGGGCACGTCGGCCGCCGCCGACGCGAGCCCTTCGTCCGCGGCGCGCGGGGGGTCGACCGCGGGCGCGGCCCAGCGCGCGGCGAGGCGCGCGAGCGCGGCGGCGTCCCGGCCGCCGAGCGGCAGGTGGAAGGTCGTGACCGGCGTCGCGTCGGGGTAGCGCGCGACGTCGACCTGGTAGTAGAACTTCTCCTCGACGCCGCGGACCGCGATCGTGATGCTCCGCGCGAACGGCATGGGCACGTACGAGAAGTGCCCGCCGGCCCAGTAGTCCGCGAGCGGCGGCACGAACGGGGCGTGGCCGCCGAAGAGGTCGCCGAGCCCCAGGGTGAGGCTCGGCGCGGTCGCCCCGTCGAAGAAGAAGAGGATCTCGCCGTCGAAGCGGTCGCCCTGCGACGACTGCTCCGTCGTGGCCCACAGGCGCACGACCGCGCCCGGCCCGTCCGCCTCCGCGAGCACGGCCAGGTCGCCCTCCCGGCGGAGGAAGTTGCTGCCGTCGAGGTTGAGGCCGCCGGGATCGGCGCTCGAGAAGCGCAGCAGCCGGGCGTCGCGCAGCCGCGCGACGCCGGCGGGGTCGGCCGCGTCCTCGAACGGCGAGGCGCCGAGCGCGGTCACCGCGAGGAGCGCGGCCAGCGCGGCGGCCGCGGGGCCGCAGCGCGGGCGGCGCGGCGCGGCGGCGCGGGGCTCGTCGGCAATCGCGTGAGTGCTGGCGGGCTTTGCCTGCCAGCACTCTGCGCGGGAGGTCAAAGGGACCCTTTGAGGGTCCCTTTAGTCGATCGGGGGCGCACGCGGCGACGATTATAGGCGACGCGCGCGGCCGGCCAAAGGTGGTATATGCTTCGGCTTCATGCACCCGCTCCTCAACATGCTCAGCATCCTCGACCCGCGCGACGGGGTGCCGCTCGTGCAGGAGGCCGTCACCAGCCTCGGCGGCCGCCTCCGCGGGGACTTCGCGGCGGACGGCGAGACCACCCTCGCCGACCGGGACCCCGCCGTCCTCGGCGCGTTCCTCGACGGTGTGCGCTGGCTCGCGCGGCGCTACTTCCGCGCCCGGACAGTGGACGTCGCCAATGTGCCCGCGACCGGCCCCGCCCTGCTCGTCGGCAACCACAACGGGGGGCTCCTGGCGTTCGACTGGGCGCTCACCGTGCTCGCCGTCTGGGAGGCGCACGGCCCGCGCCGCGCCGTCTACGGCCTCGGCCACGACCTGCTCCAGTGGAACCGCATCCTGCGCAAGTACGGCGGCCGGGTCGGGGCGCTGCGGGCCGGCCACGCCAGCGCCGAGACCGTCTTCGCCGAGGGCCACCTCGCCCTCGTCTACCCCGGGTCGGACTACGACGCGTTCCGCCCCTTCGCCGAGCGCGACCGGGTCGTCCTCGGCGGGCGCACCGGCTTCCTCAAGCTCGCCCTGCGCACGGGCGTGCCCATCGTCCCGGTCGTCACCGCCGGGGCGCAGGAGCAGTTCGTCGTGCTCACGCGGGGCGAGGGCCTCGCCCGGGCGCTCGCGATGCCGCGCTGGCTGCGGAGCAAGGTCTGTCCGATCGGCCTGTCCCTGCCGTGGGGCCTCACCTCGTCCTTCCTGCCGTACCTGCCGCTGCCGACGCAGATCACGACCGCGTTCTGCCCGCCCATGCGCTTCGACGATCCGCCCGCGGCGGCCGACGACCCGCACGTGCTCGCCCGCTGCTACGCCGCGATCGAGGCGGTGATGCAGGCGAAGCTCGACGAGCTGACGGCGGGGCGCGTGCCCTTCCTCGGCAGCTGAGCGCCGCCCGCGGCCGTCCCCGCGGAGGCCCGCGGAGGCCCGCGGCGGCGCGGTGGAGTCCTGCCCCGAGGTCGGGTATCCTCGGATCGTGACGACCACCGCCGATCCGGGTCCCGGGGGGACCGGCAGGCTGCGCGGCGCCGTCGCCGAGGTGCTCGCGTCGGTGCTCCTCATCCGGCCGGGCGAGGGACGGCGGACGGCGCTGCTCTTCGTGCACCTGCTGCTGGCGTCGGCGGTCTTCATCCTCGGCCGGACCGTGCGCGACACGCTCTTCCTGTCGCGCTACTCCCTGGCCGCGCTGCCGTGGATGTTCGTGTGCTACGGCGTCGCCTCGGCGCTCACCGTCCTCATCTACGCGCAGGTCGCCGACCGCGTCGCGCGCCACAAGCTCATCGTCGCCTCGGTCGGCGTCGGCGTCCTCACCTACCTCGGGACGTGGGTCGCCGTGCGCGCGCAGGCGGCCTGGATCTACCCGACGTTCTATGTCTGGTCGGAGGTGGCGGCCAACCTCTTCATCGTGCAGTTCTGGACGCTCGCGAACGACCTGCACGACGCCCGCGCGGCCAAGCGCCTCTTCGGCACCATCGGCTCGGCGCGCGTGCTCGGCGTCGTCATCGTGGGGCTCGGCACCGGCGTCGTCGTCAAGGCCATCGGCACCCCGCAGCTCCTCTTCGTGCTCGTCGCGCTGATGGGGCTCATCGCGGTGATCGCGCTGCTCCTGGCGCGCGTGCCCCGCGCCGAGGGCGCCGTGAGCGCGGCCCGGCACGGCCGCCGGCGCGGGCCGCCGCCCAAGATCTTCGCGAGCCCCTACGTCCGCGCCCTGGCCGTGGTGATCCTGCTCACGTTCATGGCGCTCACCATCGGCGACTACCAGTTCAAGGCCATCGCCCGGGCGACCTATCGCGAGGACGCGCTGGCCCGCTTCTTCAGCCTCTTCTACGCGGCCACCGGCATCATCTCGTTCGTCTTCCAGATCCTGGTGACGCCGCGGCTCCTCGCGCGCCTCGGCGTGGGCTGGGGCCTGGCGGTGATGCCCGGCGTCTTCGGCGCGGCGAGCGCGCTCCTGCTCCCGTTCCCGTCGCTGGCCGTGGTCACGCCCATGAAGTTCGCCGACAACGGCTTCCAGTACACGATCCACGAGACCACGCTGCAGGCGCTGTACGTGCCGTTCCCGCAGGAGGTGAAGGCGCGCACCCGGGCCGTGCTCGACGCGGTGGTGAAGCCGCTCTCGTACGGGGTCGGCGGCGTCGTGCTCATCCTCCTCGCGTCCCGCCTCTCCGTCGGGCAGCTCGCGTTCGTGACCGTGCCGCTCGTCGCGCTGTGGTTCGCCTGCATCCCGGTCGTCAAGCGCCGCTATGTCCAGGCGCTCGAGGCGACGCTCTCGACCCACGGCGCCCTCGGCGACGACCACGAGCTCGTGCTCGACTCGGCCGGCCGGGCGGCGCTCATCCGTGTGATCCAGCGCGGCGCGCCGCGGCAGGCGCTGATGGCCCTCGAGCAGCTCCAGGACGAGCGGTCGCCGGAGTTCGTGGCCGCGGTGACGGCGCTGACGGCGCACGCCGACCCGGAGCTGCGGGCCGCAGCGCTCGCGCGGCTCGGGGCCATGCCGGACGCCCGCTCCGAGGCGGTGGCGGCGGCCCTCGCCGACCCGGCCCCGGCGGTGCGGGCGGCCGCGGCGCAGGCCCACGCCGCCCTCGCCGGCGACGAGGCGGTGGAGGCGCTGGCGCCGCTCCTCGCCGACCCCGAGCGCGAAGTCCGCGTGGCGGCGGCCACGGGGCTCCTCGCGAACGGCGGCGTCGAGGGCGGGATCGTCGGCGGCGCCCATCTCGGCGGCCTGCTCGCGTCGGCCGGCCGCGAGCCGCGCATCGAGGCGGCGCGCGTGCTGCGCGGCCTCGGCCGCGGCGCGTTCCGGCCGCTGCGGCGCCTGCTCGGCGACCCGGAGGCCGCCGTGCGCCGCGCTGCGCTGCGGGCGGCGGTGAGCTGTTCCGACCCGCGCCTGGCACCGGCGCTCATCGCGATGCTCGCCGACCCGGCTTGCCGCCACAAGGCGGGGCTCGCGCTGTGCGCCATCGGCGCGCCCGCGGTGGCGCCGCTGTGCGCGCTGCTCGAGGATCCCGCCGCGCCGCGGGCGGTGAAGCTCATCGTGCCGCGGCTGCTGCGCCGCATCCCGCACCCCGAGGCCTACACGCGCCTGCGCGACCTGCCGCGCACCGACGACGCCCACCTGCGGCTGCGGATCTACTCGGGGCTGTCGCACCTGCGGGCCGCGCTCCGGCGCGACGGCGAGCGGCTCGCGGTCGTGGCCGGCCTCGTCCGCGCCGAGGTGCGCGAGGCGTACGGCCTGATGGCCGGCTGGGAGGCCGCGCGGCCCGTCTACGACTCCCCGCTGCTCGCCGAGGAGCTCACGTTCCAGCACGCCCGGACCGTGCGCCGCGTCCTGCGCGTCCTCGAGCTGCGCTACCACCCCGAGCCGGTGCGCCTCGTCCGCGAGCGCCTGGCCGACCCGGCCCGCCGCGCGAACGCCATGGAGGTCCTCGACACCCTGCTCGAGCCGCCGCTGCGGCTGCTCGTGATGCCGTTCCTCGACGACGTGCCGGTCGCGGAGCGCCTGAAGCGCGCCGGGGGCCTCGTCCCGCCGCCGCCCGCGCCCGCGGACTTCCTGCGCGCGCGCTGCCGCGACCCCAACCCCTACGTCGCCCACGTGGCGCTGGACGCGCTCGCTCGCCGCCGCGACCCGATCGGCGCCGAGGAGGGCCGCCGCGCCCTCGCGCACCCCGACCCGCTGGTCCGCGAGGCCGCGGTCCTCGCGGTGGCGGCCGGCGCGGAGCGGACCGCCGCCGCCGAGGCGCTGCGCGACCTCACGACCGACGGCGACGCGATCGTCGCCGCGCACGCCCGCGGTGCCCTCGCCCGCCTCGACGGCGCCGCCCCGGAGACCCCCATGTACTCGACGGTCGAGAAGATCCTGTTCCTGAAGAGCGCGCCGGTCTTCGCCCGCCTGAGCGGCGAGGACCTCGCGCCCCTCGCCCGCATCGCCGAGGTCGCGACCTACGCGGCGGGCCAGAAGGTCTTCGCCGAGGGCGAGCTGGGCGACGCGCTCTTCGTCATCATCCGCGGCGCGGTCCGCATTTTGCGCGGCGGCGAGACCCTCGCGGAGCTGGGCCCGGGCGAGCCCTTCGGCGAGATGGCCGTCCTCGACGAGGTCCCCCGCAGCGCCACCGCCGTCGCCCTGGGCGAGGCCGAGCTGCTCCGCATCGGCTCCGAGGAGTTCTACGAGATCCTGCACGAGCAGGTCGAGATCGCCGAGGGCGTCATCCGCATGCTCACGCACCGCCTGCGCGAGGCGGACGCGCGGCTGCAGGAGGCGCGGGAGGCGGGGGCGCGGCGGGTGGCGGGGTAGCGGGGGCGGCGCCACCCCCGCGCGCGCCGATGGCGCCGGGTGTACAATGGCGTTGATACGCCTCAATCGAAGCGGCACATTGGGCCACATGAAGAGGGTGACCCTCTGCGAGCTGCACGAGCGCACGGGCGCTCTGGTCGACCTCGCGGCCGCGGGACATC
The DNA here is from genome assembly GCA_036504295.1 of Polyangia bacterium. Classification (GTDB taxonomy): domain Bacteria; phylum Myxococcota_A; class Polyangia; order JACRCY01; family JACRCY01; genus DASXVK01. The sequence goes on along the minus strand of DASXVK010000152.1, from coordinate 5,725 downwards.
CCGTCGTGATCCTCAGGCGAGGCATTCCGGTTGCGGAGCTGCACCCGTCGACGGCGGCGCGGACGACGCGGACGCGGTCGCTGCCCGACCGCCGGAGGCTCCTGCTCCGCTACCCGCGCCTCGACGGAGATAGCGGCCGGTTTCTCGAAGAGGAGCGTTCCTGAGCGGCTCGACCGGTGGCGCGCCGACCTTGGCAGTGCGGCACACCGTCACGCGCGCGAGGTCGTTTCGGCGACGTGCGCCTCCTCGGGCGGCTGAGCTGGACCCGGGGCGAGTCGGGCTCCCGCCCGGTGCGCCGCGATTGCCGCCGTGATGTGCGCCGCGCCGTAATCCCGTGCGGCGGCGTGGCCGTTGTGACCGCGGCACCGGAGCGTGATCAGCTCGACGCTGTGCACGCCGCCCTGGCCCTGCGGGTCGCCGTGATGGTACTCGAGGAAGCGGCGCGCCTGACAGCGCCGGCCCGCGGCGTCGACGAACGTGCACTGGCCGCCGTCTCGCTCGGCCACGGCCCGCTTGATCGCGTTTGGGACGTGGGCGGACCGGTGCGTGCCGTCAGCATCCGCGGCGCTCGTGCGCGGCCGCTCCGTGGCGCCGAAGCGCGTGCGCTTGAGCTCGCGGACCAGCAAGTCGAGCGCCTGCCCGATGACGGCGTTCAGATCGCCGTCGGGCACCTGGTGCGAGAGCAGATCCTGCGCCTCGCGGAGGCGGTCGCGCACCTCGCGGGTCGCGGTGAACTGAATGCGATACCGGTCGGCGGCGAGCGGCGCGACGGCCGGACGCAGCGCCGTCGGCGCGGTCGACACGGGCTCGGAGGCCCGCGCCGGCGCCGCAGGCGACGTGTTCGGCGCGCTCGGCGTGACCGCCGCACCCGGCCGCGGCGGTGCGACCGCCGCGAACAGGGGTGCGGCCACGGCCGCCCGCGGCTCGGGCAGCTTGCGCACGGTCGCCGGCACGTCGGCGACGGGGAAGCGCGCGGCCACGAGCTCCTCGACGCCTCGCTTGCTCTTGTGGACCGCAGCCGCGAGCAGCTCGGTGTGGTTGGCCTGTGTGAGGTGCGGCGCGAGGACGGTGACGGCCGCGAGGTGCAGGTCGCCCCGCGCGAGCATATCGAGGACGACCGGGAACGCGCGCGCGACCCGGGCCGCGCGCACCCGCTTGTACGCGGCCGGCTCGGACAGGTGCAGTCGCTCGGTGCAGTAGGCGAACATCGACGGGCACGCGGCGTCGAGGTACAGCTTGCGCGCGTCGACCTCGGCGACGTGGGCGAGCAGCTCGGCGGTGAGCTGCCGGTCCTGCTGCACGAGCCGGGTGAGGCGGTCGAGGAGCTCGCCGCTCGCGAGGTGGGTGAGGGACCAGTCGGAGGTCGGGCTCGTGGTGGTCATGCCTTCGTTGTAGCATGGGGGTTTCGACAGGGTCTGAGGGCTCGCTGGTAGCGCGAAGCCGAGCTCGGACGACCATTTTGCGTCAGCTCGCCCGCTGTGCTCTCCTGCGCCAATGTGCGTGCCGCGGCGACGTGCCTGGAGACGATGTGCGAACGCTGTCTCGGCGGCATCGTGAATCTGTCAAGCTGAAAGCGCTGAAACCGACATCGTCATGTAGAAATACATCAGCGCTGAAGCGCTTCGGCCAGGCCTGCCCGCGCATGCGTGGTCCGAATAGCTCTCCCCGGGGCGAGTGCGTCGAGGGTCACTTGACACGCGCGGCATCCGCGCGCGCAATCGAGCCATGGGGGTGCTCGACCGCGCGCTGTCGCCTCGGAGCGTCCGCCCGCATCGTCGCGATCATCTGCCTCGGGCTGACCTCGGTGGCGCACGCCAAGTCGCCGCCGCCCGGGTTTTGCGACGGCAGCCCGGCCGCCGCCCGCGCCTGGGTAGCGCGCGCGGTGCGCGCCGCGCGGACGACGCATGGCCTGCGCGGGGCCAAGCTCGCGCCGGGGGCCGCGTGCGAGTGTCGTCTGGGCTGCTATCAGCTCAAGGCAGTCCAGCTCGCGCCGCTGGAGTGGCGCGCCCGGAAGGCCCGGGTGACGCTCGCCATGCGGCCCGTCGTGCTCAACTACGCCTCCGAGGCCCGCAAGGGGAAGCGCGTCATCGCACGCCTCGACGCGAACGGTTTCGGCGTCGTGCCACTGCGCGCGGCTGACGCCCAGGTGGTCGCGGAGCGCATCCGCGGCGAGTCGCTCGTCGTGCGTGCCCTCGGCCGCGCTCATGTCCACTGCATCGGAACGGGCGGCGAGTCGCGCCAGCAGCCGGTCCGGCTCGCCTGCGCGAGGGACCGGGCCAGCGCGGCGGCGGCTACCGCGCCGTTCGTCGAGCTCACGCACGACTCGGGGCGCCTGGCTGTGACGGCGTTCATGGTCGCGGCGGCTCTGCTGACACCCGAGCTTCCCGGCTGGGCCACGGCGCGCGAGGATGCGAGGATCGTCGAGTACCTGCGACTGCACCCCGACTCGTGGGTCGCGGTGCGCATGCGGCGCGTGGTCGCGTTCGAGCGCTTCGCCGACCGCGTGGAGGTCACCATCACGGATCGCGGCAGCGACGCCGCGCGGCTCGAGGTCGTCTTCGGCCCGGAGCCGGACGGGCCCCAGGGTTGGCAGCCGTGTTACCCTCGCAGCAGGGAGGCCCGTCCATGCGTTCGATCCTGTGCGCGCTCGCCCTCGCGAGCGCGATCCTCACCGCCTGCGGCAGCGACCCGCCCGCGACCACCGGCACCGGCTGCACCGCGGCCAGCCAGTGCTACCCGACGCTGAACCAGCAGGACCTGCAGGGCGCGGTCGTCTGCATGGACCGCGTCACCGGCGGGTACTGCACGCACCACTGCGTGACCGACGCCGACTGCTGCGCCGTCGCCGGGGAGTGCCACCCCGGGTTCCCGCAGGTGTGCGCGCCGTTCGAGTCGACGGGCGAGATGTACTGCTTCCTGAGCTGCGAGGGCGTGCCCGACGAGGCGGCCTACTGCCAGGCGAACTCCAACGCGACCTTCAGCTGCCGCTCGACCGGCGGCGGCAGCGCCAACCGCAAGGTCTGCGTGCCGTAGGCGATCGGGGGGCGCGGCTTTCCCTAATACGGCAGCAGCCGCCGCGAGAACTCGGCGAGCACCTGGAAGGTCGGCCCGCGCACGCCGCCCTCGAGCAGCGCCATGACGGCGAAGCACAGGGCGCCGCCGAGGCCCGCGGCGAGCGGGACGCGCAGGAAGAGCTCCCAGTTGCGCTGCCGGGGCGTCAGATCGGGGCGCGCGCGCAGGCGGAAGAGGAACCAGCTGTAGGGCAGGAAGGCGCCGAACCACGCGGCGAAGTTCACGAGCGGGACGCCGAGGAAGCCCGGCGGGAGCTTGTCGTTCCAGCGCCAGAAGACCCCCGACATCGAGGCCATCGGGTCGAGCTGCGCGTCGAGGCAGAGCGCGAGGGCGGTGGCGGCGAGCGCCTGGCGGCCGGGGCCGCGCGCGAGCCACGGCCACCACCCGCCGAGCTGCTCGACGACGGAGATGACGACGTAGAAGACGAGGCTCCACCCGAGCATGGTGGCCAGCGGCGCCGGCAGCGGGCCGAGGTAGACCCGGAAGCTGGGCTCGTAGAAGTAGCGCATCACGATGCCCGTGTTCTCGAGGATGAGGCCGTAGCAGAGCGTCACGCCGAAGAACTCGAGCAGCGCCCAGCGGCCGCGGGTGAGGCCGATCTGGACGAGGAAGACCGCGACCCAGCAGAACTGCATCACCTCGAAGAGGGCGGTGAGCTGCCCGTGGCGCAGCGGGTGGCGCACGTAGCCGAAGGTGACCAGGAGCGGGACGCCGAGGGCGGCGACGGCGACGAGGGCGGCCGCCCAGCGCCGCGGGCCAGGCCGGGCCCGCAGGCGGAGCGCGAAGTAGACCACGAACCAGACGAGGGGGAACGCGATCGTCGGGACGAAGCGCTCGCGCGGGATGCCGACCGCGGCGAAGGACTCGGCCGGGAAGTTCGCGAGGGCGGCGTGGAGCAGGCCGATGGCCTCGACGTAGACGAACCAGATCGGCAGGTGGTCGCGCAGCTCGCGGCCGAGCGCGTGCAGCGGGCGGCCGCGCGGGGCCGCCGCTGGCTCCTCCTCGACCGGTCGCTGCGCCGGCAGGCTCGCCTGCGCCATCGGGCTAGGCCTCCACGGCCCGAGTGTCGCGCGATCCGGGGGTCCTTGTCACGCGATCACGGCGCGGCGGCGCCGCAGCGCCGGTGGGCGAGGCGCCGGCCGTCGTCGTGGAAGCTGTAGACGCGGTCGAGGCCGGCCGCGAGCGGCCGGTCGAAGCGCAGGTCGAGCGCGACCACCCGGCCGCCATCGACCACCGGCGTGACCGCGACGCCGTCGGCGCGGTAGACGGCGCCGGTGTCGAGGGGGCGCCGGAAGAGGTGCAGGTGCCACTCCTCCTTCGTGTCGAGGAGCGCGCGCCGTCCGGCCGGCGGCCGCACGCGCACGGCCTGCGGGCCGAGGCACTCGACCTCGACCGGCCGCGTAGGCGTCGCCCACTCGTCGGAGAGCGTGACGAGCATCGCGCGGATCGCCGGGTTGCCCGTGAGCACCCGCGCCATGGGCGCGACGTGCGCGGCGGTGAAGGGCATGTTGACGAGGTACAGCGTCGTGCCGGGCGGCAGCCGTCCGCCGCCGTCGGCGACGATCTCGTCGTGGACGCGCCGGTTGACGACGCCCTCCTGGTGGTAGAAGAGCCCGCGCGCGAGCGTGCCGCCGGCGTAGAGCACGAGGACGGCGGCGAGGAGCCAGCGCGGCGCGCGGGCGAGCGCCGGGGCGAGCGCGAGCGCGAGGCCGATGCTGCCGAAGTAGAGGTAGAGGTCGATCGAGGGCAGCGGCAGCGTCGGCAGGAACGAGGCGGCGAGCCAGGCGAGGCCGGCGACGACGGCCGGGTGGCGCCAGCGGCCGCGGAGCGCCAGGGCGCCGAGGCCGGCGGTGACGAGGACGCAGGCGACGAGCGCGGCCGGGTGCGCGCGCAGGAGCTCGACGCCGAACACGGGCACGACCGGCGCGGTCGTGAGGAGGGCGAAGAGGCCGTAGAGCACCTTCGTGCCGGCGAAGGGCAGGAAGGCGGCGAGCCGCGCGGGCGACTCGAAGTACGGCGGCCCGAGGGCGCCGCCGGGGTCGAAGACGGCGAAGCGGTAGACGAGGAAGGCGCCCGCGACGAGCGCCGAGGGCGCCACCCAGCCGACGGCCGCCCGCAGCCGCCGCTCGTCGGGCCGGGCGATCCACCGCGCGAGCTCGCAGGCGGCGACGCAGGCGGGGAGCAGCACCGCGCTCTCCTTCGCGAGGCACGCGAGCGCCTGCAGCGCGATCGCGAGGAGGAGCCACCGCGGCCGGCGCTCCTGCCGGGCCACCACCGTCGCGAGGAGCGCGCCGAGCACGAGCGCCGTCGCCATCAGCTCGGTGCGGCCCGACGCCCAGACGACGGCGACGGCGTTCTGCGGCTGCAGGCCGAAGAGGAGCGCCGCCACGCGGGCGAGGCGGCCGTCGCCGGTGAGGCGCAGCGCGAGCGCCGCCACGAGCGCGACGGCCGCGAGGTGGAGCAGCAGGTTCGTGACGTGAAACGGGAGCGGGGCGCCGCCGCCGAGCAGGAGGTCGAGCTTGAACGAGGCGACGACCAGCGGCCGGAAGTAGGCGTAGGGCGGCGCCGGCGGCAGGTTCCAGGTCGCGATGGACGAGCGGTCGAGGAAGGTGAAGGCCTGCGAGAGGCCGGCGAAGGTCCACGGCGCGCTCTG
>DASXVK010000151.1:0-2464 GCA_036504295.1 Polyangia bacterium | reverse complement strand
GGTCACCGTCGTCGCGCCGAGCTGCTGCGGGGCCTTGCCGGACTTGAGGGCGGCGAGCCGCGCCTCGACCTCGATCTGCTGGTCGCTGCTCTCGAGCTCGGCGAACTGCGAGTCGAGCGACGTCGCGGCGATCTCCGCCTGACCCTGGGCGTACGCCTCCTGGTGGCGCACCTTGTCCTCGAACCGCGCCAGCTCGCTCGTCGGGTCGAGGACGTTGATCGAGCCGATGGCCTCCTGCACGTGGATCTGCGCCTGGGCCGACTTCTGGCGCGCGACGAGGGTGTCCCGGCGGGTCTTGAGCTCGCCGAGCTTCTCCTTCATCTGGACCAGGCCGGTCTTCAGCTTGTCCACCGCGTCGCGCTGCGAGGCGATGAGGGGCTCGGCCTCGTGGACCTCGTTCTCGGCGGTGATCTGCTTGCCGAGCGCGACCTTGGCCAGCGCGTCGAACTTGTCCGCGTTCGCCGCGTCGCCGGCGGTGCGGTACTGGTCGGCGCGCGACGACGCCGCCAGCGCCTTCCCACCCCAGTCGCTCGCCGCGGCGACGTCCGCGTTGTAGTCCTGCTCCGCCAGCCGCAGGTTGCCGATCGTCTGCGCGACGGCCTGCTCGGCGTCGGCGATCGAGTTGGTGTAGTCGCGTACCAGCTGGTCGATCATCTTCTGCGGGTCCTCGGCCTGGTCGAGGATCGCGTTGATGTTCGCCTTGGCCAGCTGCGCGATCCTGCCGAAGATGGACTGCTTCTCCGTCATCCCACTGCCTTCCTCGTGTCGCTGTCGTCCCTGCCGAACCCCGAGTCGGGGTGGTTCCTAGAACCCGCCGCCGAAGCCGCCCCCTCCGCCGCCTCCGCCGCCGAAGCCGCCACCGAAGCCGCCACCGCCTCCACCGCCGCCGCCCCAGCCGCCGCCACCGCCGCCACCGCCGCGCAGGATCGAGCCGAGGATGAGGCCGCCGAGCACCATGCCGCCGAGGTTGTTGCCGCCGCCGCCCCGGGGGCCGCCCCACGGCGTCTGGTTGTTGTCGACGTCCTGACGTGCGGCGGCGACGGCGTCGTCGACGTACTGCTGGGCGCGCTGGGCCACCGGGAGGGCGCCGACCGGGTCGGTGGCGCGCTGCGCCACGGCCTCGTCGCGGAGCCGCTGCCCCTCCGCCAGGCGGGTGCGGGCCTCGGGGCCGACGACCCCGCGGCGGGTGCTGATGAAGTCGCTCGCGGCGCGGATCGCCGAGTCGAGCCGGCCGAGCGTGTCGTCGAGCAGGACGAGGGCGCGGCGCCCCTGCTCCTCGCGCTCCCGCATGGGCGCGAGCGACGCGTCGAGGGCTGCCTCGGCCGTCGTCAGCCCGCGCAGCGCCGCCAGCGGGTCGCCCGTGCCGGTGCGCACGGCGCTCGCGGACTGCACGGCCTGCTGGGCCAGCTGCACCTGCGGCACCACCGCGAGGTCCCCGGGGGCGAGCCGGGTGGCGTCGGACAGGTCGGACGTGATGGAGGCGATGGCGGCGTCGATCCGCTGCCCGGCGGCGGCGAGGTCCGCGCCGGCCGCGTCGACCCCGTCGAGCAGGGTCTTGGCGTGGTCGAGCGCCGCCTCGGCGGCGCGCGCGTAGCCGACGGCCTCGCCGCGGTGGTCGGGCTCGGCGGCGGCCTTGCGGCCGGCCTCGATCGCGTCCGACACGTCGGAGACGAGCTGCTCGGCGTGGTCGGGGTTCTGGGCGACCGACGCGAGCGCGTCCGCGGGGTACTGGGCGGCCAGCGCCTTGAGGGTCGCCCGCGCGGGGCCGAGCCGCTGCGTGAGTCCGGCCGCCGCCTGCGCGTGGTCGTCGAGCGCCTGCTCGACGTGGTCCTCGAGGTTGCGCATGTCGTCGAACGCGGTCTTCTGCGTGTCGAGCGCCGCCGACACCTCGCCGCACAGGTGCAGGATCTGCGTGGTCCAGTCGCGCCGCTGCTGGTCGGTGTCCGGCACCTCGTCGTCCAGCGCCTGCCGCAGCCGGAACGCCTCCGTCGCCTTCGCCTTGCCGTCGGCGAGCGCCGCCGCGAACTCCTTCGTCGCGTCGTTGCCGAACTGCGCCTGCGCGAAGCCGAGCTCCTGCTCCGAGCTGCGCAGCTGGTCGTCGATCGCGACGAGCGCCGAGCCGCTCCGGCGGTCCAGCTCGGCGGTCGGCAGGCCGGCCAGCTCGTCGGGCGAGGTGGTGGCCTGCGCGGGCGCCTGCCGGCGGCGGGCCAGTGCGGCGACGAGCACGACGATCCCGGCGATGACGACGAGGCCGACGAGCAGCAGCGAGCCGAAGCCCGGGCCCGACGAGGTGGCGGGTGCGCCGACCGAGCCGCCGCCGGAGCCGCCGGCCGCTGCAGAGCGCAGCCCGTCGGCCGCGGTCACCGCGGCGCCCGCCCAGTCGTTGCCGCTCAGCTTCTTCCCGACCTGCGTGTACACCGTCTGCATCTGGGCGGTGCTGACCTTGTTCACCGACTGCGGGGCG
>DASXVK010000150.1:0-5918 GCA_036504295.1 Polyangia bacterium | reverse complement strand
CGCTCAGGGCACTTCCAGGTTCTCGAGCACGGCGTCGATGACGTGGTCGGCCGTCTTGCCCTGCGCCTCGGCCTCGTACGTGACGAGCACGCGGTGCCGCAGCACGTCGTGGGCGATCGTCTTGACGTCGTGCGGGGTGATGTAGCTGCGTCCCTGCAGGAGCGCGTGCGCCTTCGCCACCTTGACGAGGTTGATGGAGGCGCGCACGGAGGCCCCGTACTCGATGAGGTTCTTGAGCTGCGGCATCCCCGCCCCGGCCGGGTCGCGGGTCGCGCGCACGAGGTCCACGGCGTAGCGCTTCACCTTGTCGTCGACGAAGACGTGCCGCGTGATCGCGCGCGACGCGAGCACCTCCGCGACCGTCATCACCTTCTCGGCCCGGGGCTCGGCCGCGGCCCCGGCCATGCGGTCGATGACGCGCAGCTCGTCGTCCCGCGACGGGTACGACACCTTCACCTTCATGAGGAACCGGTCGAGCTGCGCCTCGGGCAGCGGGTAGGTGCCCTCCTGCTCGATCGGGTTCTGGGTGGCGAGCACGAGGAAGGGGTCGGGCAGGGGCAGCGTCTCGTCGCCGAGCGTGACCTGCCGCTCTTGCATCGCCTCGAGCAGCGCGGCTTGCACCTTGGCCGGCGTCCGGTTGATCTCGTCGGCCAGGATCAGGTTCCCGAACACCGGTCCGCGCCGGATGCTGTAGGTGCCGTCCTTCGGGTTGAAGATCTGCGTGCCGGTGACGTCGCCCGGCAGCATGTCCGGGGTGAACTGGATGCGCGAGAAGCTGGCGTCGAGCGCGTCGGCGAGCGTGCGCACGGCCAGGGTCTTCGCGAGCCCGGGCACGCCCTCGAGCAGCACGTGGCCGTCCGCGAGGAAGGCCAGGAGCAGGCGGTGGATCATCTCGTCCTGGCCGACGAGGACCTTGCCGACCTCGGCGCGCAGGCGGGCGTAGGAGTCCTGGTACTTCGTGACCTCGTCACCGATGGGGAGGGAGGAAGCGTTGGTGGCCATGGCTCGGCGTCGTCTCGTCCGTCGTGGGGGTTGGGTTGGTGCCTCGTGAGCGCCCGGAGGAGCGCTCGAGTCGTGAACCTCGCGAAGCCGGGCCCGTATTCCCGGGCTGGCGTGACGCGAAAGTCTAGGGCATGCGGGCGGCGGCGTCCATGCTCCTCGCGCTCGCCGGCCGGCGTGGGCTGCGGGCCCGCTCGCGGCGGTAGATCCATCCGCGGTGCCCCGCCGCCGGCGTCAGGTCACGACGGGCGGGGGCGAGGACGTACCCGGCAAGCGCAGCGCCGCCGCCGCTACGCCCGCCGCGAGCAGGTCCTCGGCGACGGCGGCGAGCACCGGCCGCACGCGCGCGGCGAGCGCGGCCCGGAGGCGATGAAACACCAGGGTCGCGATCCCGGCGGCGAGCGCTCCCGCCGCGGCCGGGAGAAGGATCGGCTCGCCTGGAGCACGCGCGCCCACCGCGCCTGCGAGCGCGCCTGACCCGACCCGGGCGATGAGCGGCGCGGGCTCGGTGCGATCACCCGCCGAGGGGATCTTGTCGTAGATGATCTCGCCGGCGGCACCCAGCGTGGCGGGGACCCTCACCAGCCGACGCCTCGACCGCGTGAGGCTCAATGCTGCCAGCGGCACCATCGAGCGCATCCCCGCGGCCACCCCGAGCAACGCTGCTGTCATGACGCCTCTCGTGCTCATGGGAGAGGACGTACAGTTGTCCGACCCGACATCAACCCTGCTCCGCGGTGATCAGGCCCCGGAAATCCGGCACACTGGTATTTCTGTATACCAGACAAGCGGTGATGATGAGACGCGCCTCCGACGCAGGCAGCCCGGGGACCCGGCGTGGTCGAACCCGGAGTACACGCGGCATCAGACGACCACAATGCGAGTTTCGGTAGCGAGCTGTACGGTCGTGTTGCTGATCGGCCTCACCGCGGCTGCCGCGGTCGCCCAGGAGGCGGCGCCGGGCGGCGCCGTGCCCGACGCAACGTACCCGCCGATCTGCCCCCCGTGCCCCAAGCCGCCCAAGCCCGACCCCAACGCCGGGCGCTCGCTCGGTGGCCACCTCTTCATCCCCTCGGAGTTCGTGCTCCAGCCGTTCGCGGTCACCGCGCTGGGCGTCTTCATGGGCTTCGGCCGCGCCACCGTGACCGTCCCGCTCCTGGGCCGGGACCGCGACGCCAAGCTCATCGAGGTGGCGCCCAGCACGACGCTCGAGATCGCGATCACGAAGTGGCTGGCCATCAACTTCGGCTTCGACGCGGACGTCATCTCCGGGGTCAACTCGACCGGGGCCGTGAACTACGGGGCCGCGTTCGGGTACGACTACGGGGGCGGAGTCTTGCTCAGCCTGCCCCTGGGCCGAGCGCGGCTCGCGGCCCGGTTCGATTACCTACGGCAACAGCTCTACAACCTCAACATCCTCACGGCGATCCGCGGGAGCCTCTCGCAGGGCGATGTCGACGCCTCGGGCTTGGTGAGCGACCAGCAGTCGAACCGCTACGTCCCGGCCATCTCGGGCGCGGTTGGCCTGCACCCCGCGATCGGGCTGTTCGGCTCGCTCGCGTACCGCCACGACAGCGCGCCCCTGCCGCTCCGGGTGGCGATTGACGCCTTCGAGGTCGGCGCCGGGGTCAGCATCGATCTCAAGCCGGTCACGCGGGTGCCCATCGGCTTCCTCGGCGCCTACCAGTTCGTGTGGGAGGATGCCACCGACTCGGCGCACCGGCAGGTGTTCTCGGGCGGTATCTTCTACACCGGCCGGCGTCACCTCTCGGCGGGCCTCGAAGGGGAGCGGCAGGTCGGCGCGAGCGTCGGTGGCAATGAGCTGAAGATCACGCGCGTGGTCGTCGGGATGAAGTACTTCTGGTAGGGTCGCCGCCGGACCCGACCCTGGCGCTCGAGCGGAACGCAGGAGGAGAGACAGGGGCCGTCACCGCGTGAGCCGGTACACGACGCCGTGGTTCCCGGCCGCGCTCAGCTCGTAGCCGGCCGCCCACACCGAGCTGGGCCCGCTGCCGCTGATCGCGGTGAAGAACACCCCCGGGCTCGTGCCGCTCTCGCGCCAGCGGCTCCCATACCCGGATCGCCGCGAAGTCCGGCGGCGACGGGATGCCGTGCTGCACCTCGACCCACCCGCTGGCCGGGCCCCGGTAGCGGTAGATGCTCGAGCCGCTGGTGGCCCAGAGGTCGTCCGGCGCCAGGCTCCGGGGGCGTCGCCGCCGGGTGCCCGGCGGGCATGGCGGAGCTCGCCGGGGGCACGTTCGCGATGGGCGCCGCCGAGCGCCGCGTGACGGTCGCGCGGTTCTGCCTGGACCGGACCGAGGTGACCGTCGCCGCCTATGCGCGCTGCGTCCAGCACGGGCGCTGCACGCCGGGGGACACCGGCGAGACGTGCAACACCGGGCTCGCGGGGCGGGGCGACCACCCGATCAACTGCGTGACCTGGGCGCAGGCGGAGTCGTACTGCGGCGGCGAGGGCAAGCGCCTGCCCACCGAGCAAGAGTGGGAGTGGGCGGCGCGCGGGGGCGCGCGCGGCTCGCGGTATCCGTGGGGCGCGGACGAGCCCGGCGCCGCGGTGTGCTGGAACGGCGAGGGCAACGCCCTGGGTCACGGGAACCGGCACGGGACCTGCCCCGCCGCGGCCTCCGCCGGGGACCGGACGCCGAGCGGCGTCAGTGATCTCGCGGGCAACGTGGCGGAGTGGACGGCGACCCGGTACGGGCCGCGCGAGCAGGAGCCGCCGTTTGGCCGGGTGTTCCGCGGCGGCAACTGGCAGAGCTACGGTCCCGGCGAGCTGCAGGCGACCGAGCGCAGCGAGGAGCGCTGGGCGGTCATCATGGACCGCATCGGCTTCCGCTGCGCCCGGTGACGGCGCGCGCGGGCTTGCACGTGCCCACGGCCGACACGAAGTCCTGAGGCGGGTCGCCCAGGTTCCGCGCCGCGTGCCCGCCTCCCGGTCAGGGAAGGGTAAATGCTATGGTGCGCCCAGGAGACGCGCATGCCGCTCAAGTCTGCTGGCCTGGTGACTCTGCTGGGGCTGCTCGTCACCGGCTGCAGTTTCGACACGATGGCCCTGATACCGCTCGGCGACGACGCCGCGGTGCACGACGCGACGGTGGATGCCCCCGCGCTCGACGCGGCGGTGGACGCGCCCGTGCACGATGTCGCCGCGGCCGACGGCGTTGCCGGCGACCGGCCGCCGCTGCCCGACGGCAATCCGCCGGCCGATGCGCCGCCGCCGGCCGATGCGCCGCCGCAGTCCGACGCGCCGCCGCCGCAGTCCGACGCGCCGGTGTGCGACCCCTTCCGCACGTACTGCGCCGGGGCTGGCTGCGTGGACCTCCTCGCCGATCAGAACCACTGCGGCAACTGCACCACCGCCTGCGGCGTCGGCCACTGCTCGACGGGCGTGTGCTGCCCGACAGGCCAGACGAGCTGCGGCGGCGTCTGCACCGACCTGCTCGCGGACGACCACCACTGCGGCGACTGCGGGACGGCCTGCGGGGCCAACACGACCTGCGCGTCCGGGCACTGCACGCCGGTGGCCGCCTGCGCCGCGGGGACCGAGGACCAGGCCTTCACGCAGGGCATGCGCGGCTGCAAGGGCAAGGTGACGTTCGCCAACCGGGCGACCCTGTGCGCGGCCGGCTTCCGCGTGTGCACGGCAGCCGAGTGGGTGGCGCGGCGGAGCGGGGTGGCGCCGACCTACGACTACTGGACCAACGACGTGCTCTACGCCTCGGGATCCGACCAGTACTGCCGAGTCTCGCTCTCCGGTGGCACGTGGTGCGACAGCACCGAGCCGATGCGGGTCTGCTCGGGGTACACCGATCCGCTGGGCAACGAGTGCAACTGGACCCGCTGCGGCATCAACCAGCCCTCACCGCAGGAGTACTTCGGCGGCTGCCAGGGGAACCCCACGGCGGGCGCGCTCTGCTGCCCCGACGGTCCGTAGGCGGGCCGGGCGCTCAGGGCTCCCCCTCCGAGGGGCAAGTCTGCGCCTTCTGCCCGGCGACCATCTGGGCGTGCCCCTCGCCCCCCGAATTGCCACCGGCGCGCCCTGGCTGTGCGTCACGCCCCGGCGTCGAGCCCGGCGTCTGCGCCTCCGTCGGTGGGGTCGTGGCACGTCGTCCCGCCCCAGCAGCTCGTGCAGCAGCGGTCAGGGCAGCACTGCTGGCCGGCCGGGCAGGCGTCGCAGTTCGGGCCGCAGAGTCCGATCCCCGGTGAGGTGCACCCCATGGCGCAGCTCTCGCACCGGCCGCACTGGTTGCCGCAGACGCCGCAGTTGCTGGTGTCCGATCGCACGTCGACGCACCGGCCGTCGCAGCAGTGAATCGTCGGCCCGGCGCAGGCTCCGCCGTCGCCGCAGGCACACCGGCCGTCGCGGCACGTCATCCCGTTCACGCACTGCCCACTGCAACCGCCGCAGTTCGCCGGGTCGCGCTGCACGTCCATGCATCCGTCCCAGCAGCAGACGGCCGGCGCGGCGCACGCCGGGCCGTCGCGGCACGCGCCCGCGTCGTCCGGCGGCGGCAGGGCGTCGGTCGCCGCGTCCCGCGCGGCCGCCGCGTCGTGGCTGGCCGCGGCGTCGACGCGCGCGGCGCGGCCGCCGCACGAGGTCGCGAGGGACAGCACGGCAACCATCATCACGAGACGACCGATCATGACGGCCCCCGCACCCATTGTACCAGGGCGTGCGGGGCCTTCGCGCGCCGCTTGTCCGCGCGCCGTCGCTCGGGTACCGTCCCCCGCACGTCGAGGAGGGACACGATGCGCGCGGCCGGTGGCTATCTCTCGATCATCGTGGTGCTGTGCGCCGCGGGGCGGCCCGTCCAGGCGCAGCCGCGGGCCGTGGCCGAGCAGCGGGCGGCCGCGGTGGCGGCGCAGTTCAAGAGCGCGCCGGGCGGCTACGAGGCGCTCTT
>DASXVK010000149.1:0-4224 GCA_036504295.1 Polyangia bacterium | reverse complement strand
TCGCGTCTCCGGCCGTGGCGATCCCCGCCGACCGTGCGACGGCGCCCCCGCCGACTCCGCCGCCGCCGCACCCCACGGCGCCCCAGGAGACCCTCGATGAGCGCAAGTAGGCTCCGTCTGCCCCTGCTCGCGCTGTGCGCCGCCGCCGTGTTGCTGGCTCCCGGCCGCGCCCGCAGCGCCCCCTCCGCCGAGGAGCTGGCGCTCGCCGAGACCCTGTTCCGCGACGCGCGGCGCCTGATGCGCGAGAGCCGCTTCGCGGAGGCCTGCCCCAAGCTCGAAGAGAGCCAGCGCCTCGACCCGGGCGGCGGCACGCTGCTCAACCTCGGGCTCTGCCACGAGGGCGAGGGCCGGACCGCCACCGCCTGGGCGGAGCTCACCGAGGCGCTCGCGCTCGCGCGCCGCGCCGGCCGCGCCGACCGCGAGCAGCTCGCGCGCGAGCACCTCGACGGCCTCCGCGGCCGCCTCTCCTTCCTGGTCGTGGCGGTGCCCCGCGCCGCCGACGTGCGCGGCCTCGAGGTGCGGCGCGGGCCGACCGCCATCCGCCGCCCGGCCTGGGGCACGCCGCTGCCGGTCGACCCGGGCCCGCTGGAGCTCGTGGTCTCGGCCCCCGGCCGCCTGAGCCGCACCTTCACGGCCACCGCCCGCGTCGGCCAGGAGGTCACCGTGACGCTCGCGCCCCTCACGCTCGACCCGGCGGACCGCCGCGGGGCGTGGCGGCGGCCGGCCGCGCTCGTCCTCGCCACCGCCGGGCTCCTTGGCGTCGCCGCGGGCGCCTCGTGTGGCGCGCTGGCCATCGGCCGCAACAGTGACGCCGAGGCCCGCTGTCAGGGCGCCGTCTGCGACGCGACCGGCGGCCGGCTCAACCACGAGGCCCGCGCGCTGGCGCTCGCCGCGAGCGTGACCCTCGGCGTCGGGCTGACGTTCGCCGTGGCCGGGACCGTCCTGTGGCTCACGGCGCCGCGGCGGGAGGCCGCCCGGGCGCCCGCGGGGCCGCTCGACACGCGCGCGTGGCTCGTGCCGACGGTGACCCCAGGCGGCGGCGGGCTCGTCGTCGGCGGGGCGTTCTGATGCGCGCGCCCCGCGCCTCTGTTCAGGGGGGGCTCTGCCCGCCCCCCCTCGACGGGCACAGCCCGTCGATCCTCCCCCTCACCGCGCGCTCCCCGCGCGCTGACGCTCACCCCTGCGAGATCGCTTGTACGCCCCGTGAACGGTTACCGCGCGGCCTCCTCGCCCTCGCCCTCGTCGCCGCGTTGACCCCGGCCTGCGCCGACCTCATCGGCATCCGCGACATCTCGGTCTGCGCCGAGGACGAGGCGGTCTGCGCCGGGGTCTGCGTGGCCGTGCGCGACGATCGGCTCCACTGCGGCGGCTGCGACCACGCCTGCGCCGCGCACGAGGTGTGCACGAGCAGCGAGTGCCGGCCGGCCCCGCCGTGCGGCCCCGCGACCTGCCTCGAGGGCTGCTGCGATGAGTCCGGCGAGTGCGTCGCGACCCCGACCGCCGCCGCCTGCGGCGCGGGCGGCGCCGGGTGCGCGCCCTGCGGGCTCAACCAGGAGTGCCGCGCCGGCGTCTGCGCGTGCGGCGCGGCCGCGCCGTGCTGCGACCTCGCGACCTGCGCCGACGGGTGCTGCGGCGGCGACGCCGTCTGCCAGGCCGGCAACGCCTTCCCGACCTGCGGCCTCCCGGGCGCCAACTGCGCCGCCTGCGACGACCGCGGGGCGGACAATTGCGTCGCCGCCGACGGCGCCTGCGCCTGCGGCCCGGGGCCCGACTGCCGCGAGCGCGGCGACGCCTGGTGCCTCACCGCCGAGTGCGTGGTCGACCTGCACTGGGCGCGCTGGCCGGTGCCGCCGGCGACGAGCGGCACCTTCGAGGCCGGCGGCGGGGTCGTCACCGACGCGGTCACGGGGCTGGTCTGGCAGCGCACCGTCGCCTCCGGGCAGCTCACGTGGCAGGCCGCGCGCGGCTACTGCGCCGGCCTCGCGGCCGGCGGCGCCACCGACTGGCGACTGCCGACCCGCGTCGAGCTCATGACGCTGGTCATGCACGACGGGCGCAGCCCCGCGATCGACGGCAGCGCCTTCCCGGGTACCCCCGCGGCGGCCTTCTGGAGCGACACGCCGCTCCACTGCCTCGTGTCGGGGCGGGCCTGGTTCCTCTCCTTCGACGCCGGCTACAGCGGCAACTCGCAGGGGAGCGAGCTCAACTACGCCCGGTGCGTGCGCGCGCCCGACGTGGCCGCGCCGCCCGCGGGCGACCTCCCCGTGGTCGGGGCGCCGCCCGGGCGCTTCGTCGTCGACGACGAGACCGCCTTCGACCGCCTGACGGGGCTCACCTGGCAGCGGCAGGTCGCGCCGGGCACCTACTCCTGGCAGGGGGCGATCGACTACTGCGGCGACCTCGCGCTGGGCGGCAGCGCCGACTGGCGGGTGCCCGACATCAAGGAGCTGCAGACCATCGTCGACGACCGCACCTGCGCGCCGGCCATCGACGCGACGGTCTTCCCGGCGACCCCCGGCTCCGACGACTTCTGGAGCGTGACCGACGACTCGTCCTTCGACGCCAACGCCTGGACCCTGTCGGCGCTGATGGGAGACGTGAACGGCTTCGCCGCGCAGACGGATCTCCACTCGGTGCGGTGCGTGCGATAGACCACGCCGCGGGGTGAGGCCCTCGCGAGCAGGAGCGCCGCCTCGAGCTGCGCCCCGGCGCGCCCCTGCGCCGCGGCCTTGCGCAGCCAGCGCAGGGCCTCGCCTTCGCTGCGGGTCACGCAGCGGCCGTCGCGGTGCAGCCGCCCGAGAGTCTCCTGGGCGCCGGCGTCCCCGCGGCGCGCGGCGCGCGTGAGCCCGGCGAGGTCCTCGCAGCGGAAGGCGGCCGCGGGCGTCGCGGCGGGCGGGGCCGCGGGGCCGCACCCGACGACGAGCGCGACCGTGGCGAGCGCGAAGGCGAGCGCGGTACGTCGCATGGCGCGATGGTACCACGGCCGACCGGCGCTCGTGGCCACAGCGACCATCGAGGTGATCCGGGCCTTCCACGGCTGCTGACCGGTGCTCTCCCCATCTTCGCCAACTCCGGCGCCCTCCGGGCCGAGATCGCGGGCTACTGGCGGCACACGCTGCCGCTCCTGCGGGCCTCCAGGGCAGCTGAACCCCACTGAACCGGGGCCGCTTCCTCGGCGGTCGCGTCCGCGGTAGACTCATCGACGGAGCCCGATGTCCTTCATCCTCTTCATCGACGAGAGCGGGCATGACCTCAGGGAGAGCCCCTACGAGGTGCTCGCCGGAGTGGCTGTCGAGGACTCCCGGATCTGGAACCTGATCTCGGCCCTGCAGGACGCCGAGGTGCACCTCTTCGGCGGGCGCATCACCACCGCCGACCTCGAGCTGAAGGGCAAGAAGCTCCTGAAGCGCAAGACGTTCCGGCTGGCCCAGCAGCTCCCGCCGCTGCCGGCCGACGAGCGCACGGCTCTCGCCCAGGAGTGCCTCCGAGCCGGCCGGAGCTCAGCTCGCTCGTGCAGGTGGCCGACCTGGTGGCCTACCTCGTGGCCTGGGGGGTGCGGGTTGGCGACATGGGGCGGCCCGCCCGGGACGAGCTCAAGCCGCTGGCTCCCTCGTCTGCGACCTCCGGCACAAGGCGCACCGGGACCGAAACGGGCAGCCCTTCTACGTCTGGAGCTTCGCCCTGATCGATGACCTGCGTCCGAAGGACGAGCGGGGCGGCGTGGACTAGAATAGAAAAAAGGCAATGCCCAGCAGTGCCGGACAAAGCCTCCGAGATGGAATGTGGCCTCTCTCTAGTTGAAAGTCAAGCAGTCGAGGCGCGTCGACGGCGCGTCGAGCGCGAGCGAGTGCCGATCCGAATGGTCGGCCCGCCCTATGGCCGCACTTTGCTGTCACCCCCTGGTCACCCGCTCCGTCGGCGGCGGGGCGAAACCAAGCGTAGCTGCAACCTTACGAACGCCTCCTCGGGCCCCGAAATTTCGCATGTCGTCCCCTGATGCCCCCGTCGCGCAGGTCGGCGTTGCCTCGAGCCCGCGCCGCGTGCTAAGTGGTCGGACCGTGGCGAGCTGGATCACCCGTCTCTTCCGCCGACCGCCGCGGCCCGAGCTGCCGGCGCCGCCGCCGCCGTGGGCCGGCGAGATCCTCGAGTCCTTGCAGAAGGCGGCGCGCGCGCAGGCCCGGCTCGCGCTGCGGGTCGAGGAGCTCGAGCGCACCCTCGGCGGCG
>DASXVK010000148.1:0-9191 GCA_036504295.1 Polyangia bacterium | reverse complement strand
CGGCGGCGAGGGCGCCGCCCACGGGTCCATCCGGTCGCGCCAGTTCTCGTGGTCGCGGTTGCGCACGACGAGCGCGAGGGGGCTCCCCATGGTGATCCCGCCGCGCAGGCCCGCCAACACCTCGACCGTGTCACGCTCGATCTTCTGCCGGCCGCCGCGGCCGTAGCCGCTCTGGCGCCGCGCGAGGTCCCCGTCCAGCGCGGCGCGGTCGAGCGCCAGCCCCGAGGGCAGGCCGTCGAGGATGGCCACGATGGCCGGCCCGTGGGACTCCCCGGCGGTGGTGAGGGTGAGGCGGCGCATGCGGTGTTAGCTCCCGTGCCCGGTGCCGTCCCCGCGGCCGGTCGACACGGCGGTGCCTACTGGCCGATGGAGCGCGCGCGGTTGATGATGCGCGGCGTGATGAAGATGAGCATCTCGGTGCGCTCGTCCGCCTCGCGGCGGGTCTTGAAGGCCCAGCCGATGATCGGGATCTCGGCGAGGAACGGCACCTTCTTCCACGACAGACCGGTGTTGCGAGTATAGATGCCGCCGATGACCGCGGTGTCGCCGTCGCGGACCATCATCTCGGTCTTGGCCTGCTTGCGCAGGATCGTGGGATCGCCGCGGGCGCCGGTGTTGACGAAGTCCGCCTCGTTCTTGGTGACGGTGATCTTCATCACGACGTAGCCGTCGCTGGTGATGTGGGGCTTGACCTGCAGGGTCAGCTTGGCGTCGGCGAAGACGGTGTTCACGCCGGCGGCGCTCACCTGGCTGATCGGGATCGAGACGCCCTGCTCGATGACCGCCTCGATGTTGTCGAGGGTGGTGATGCGCGGGGCGGCCACGATCCGGACGTTGCCGGTGGTCTCCATGGCCGACAGGCGCAGGTTCAGGTTGAGCGCGCCGCTGACGCTGCCGAGCGTGAAGCCGACCGCGCCGCCGCTCCCGAGCCCGACCGGGGCCGGGAGGCTGACCGCGTAGTTGGGGCTCATGGCGACGGGCAGGCCGGGGAGCGCCGTGTCGCCGGTGGCGCCGGCGCCCGCGATGCCGAGGGTGCTGGGGAACACGAGGCCGGTCGGGTTGCCGGTCGAGCTCGAGGCCAGGTAGTTGCCGCCCCACTGGATGCCGATCTCGCGGGCGAAGGTCGAGCGCGCCTCGACGATGCGCGCCTCGATGAGGACCTGGGGGGTCTGGGTATCGAGGTTGCGGGTCAGCTCCTCGATGAGGTTGAGGTTCGCCCGCACGTCGGTGACGATGAGCATGTTCGTGCGGTCGTCGACGGTGATCTTGCCGCGCGGGCTCGACAGCTCGTGCACCTTGGGGAGGATGCCCTTGGCCTCGGCGTAGGAGATCGGGATGAGGCGCGTCTCGAGCGGCGCCAGCTCCTGCACCTGGCGGCGAGCGGCGTGCTCGGCCTCGCGCTCCTTCTCGAGGACCGCGGCCGGCGCGACGCGCACGAGGTTGCCCTCGCGGGCCATGCCGAGGCCCTTCGCGCGCAGGATGACGTCGAGCGCCTGGTCCCACGGCACGTTGCGCATGCGGATGGTGACCGTGCCCTTGACGTCCTCGGCGGTGATGATGTTCACCTGCCCGATGTCGGCGAGCAGCCGCAGGATGTTGTGGATGTCGGCGTCCTTGAAGTCGAGATCGACGCGCTTGCCGGTGTAGCGGCGCTTGCCCCGGTGCGCGGCCGCCGCCGGGGGATCGCCGGCCGCGCCGATGCGCGGGGGCGGGATGTCGCGGGTCTTCGCGCCGCCGGCGCGCGCCTCGTTGTGCGCGCGGCCGGCGTCGCCCTTGTGGAAGTCCCACATGAGCCGGGCGCCGTCGCGCCGCACGGCGCTGCGGACGTCGTCGGCCAGCTCCACGACGACGCGGACGGCGCCGTCGCGGTCGGCGAACGAGCTCACGACGCGCACGGGCCCGAGGAAGCCGGTGGTGTCGAGGGAGCGCTCGAGGCCGGCGGCGAGGGCCGCGTTCGGCAGCCGCAGGACGGCCCGCCGGGCCCCCTGCTCGAGCTCGAAGGCGATCGGCCGCGTCGAGCCGATGATGACCGTCTCGCGGGCCGGCTCGTCGACGAAGTCGATGGACTGGACCGTGGCGCTGGGGCGCCGCACCGCCGGCGCGGGGACCGGCGCGGGCGCCGCCGCGACGCGGGCGGGCTCGACCGGCCGCACGGCCTTGGCCGGCGCCGCGGCGACCGCCGCCCGCACCGCCTTGGCCGGGGTCGCCGCGCGCACGGGCTCGGCCGCGCGCGCCGCCTTGGCGGGGGCGGCGCGGCGCGCCGTGAGCGCGCGCAGATCGGCCTCGGCGCGCTCACGCTTGTCGCGCAGCTCGAGCAGCCGCTGCTCCTCGGCCGCGCGGGCGACGCGCGCCTCGCGCAGGCGCCGCTCTTCCTGGGCCCGGCTGTCCTGCGCCCGCGCCGCCTTGGACTCGGCGAGCCGCCGCGCCTCCTCGGCCCGGGCCGCGTCGGCCTCGGCGAGCTGGCGGGCGCGCTCGGCGCGCTGGAGCTGCTCCTCGGAGCGCTGACGGCCGCTCTCGGCATGGAGCAGCGCCTTCTCCTCGCTCAGCCGGGCCGCCTGGGTCTCGGCCAGGCGCTGGGCCTCGAGCGCGCGGGCCGCCTCGGCCTCGCGCAGCCGGCCCTCCTCGCGCGCCCGCGCCTGGGCGGCGACGCGGCCGGCCTGCTCCTCGGCCTCACGGCTCTTGACCGCGGCCGCGAACTCCGTCTGCTGCTGCGCGAGCGCGGCGCTCGCCTGCGCGCGCGCCGTCTCGGCGACCCGGGCCGCGCTCGCGACCTGGGCGCGGAGCTGCTCGAGCCGCGCCGCCTCGCCCTCGGCGGCGCGGTGCTGCCGCTCCGCCGTCGCGGCCAGCACGATCGCCTCGCGCCGGGCCGCCTCGACACTCTGCAGGGCCACGGTGGCCCGGGACAGCTCGCCGCGCAGCCGCGCGGCCTCGGCCTCGGCCTGCCGGTGCGCCTCCCCCGTGCGCTTCGCCGCGGTCTCCGCGGCCGCGATGGCGGCGCGCTTCTGCTCCGCCCGCGCCTGCTCGAGCTGCGCCCGCGCCGCGTCGGCCTCCTGGCGCCGGACGTCGGCCGCGCGGGTGGCCTTGGCGGCCTCGGCCCGCGCCTGCTCCGCCCGGACGACGGCGGCCTCGGCCTGGACCCGGCGCTGCTCGGCGACCTGCCGCGCCGACTGCGCCTGGGCCGCGAGGGCCTCCTCGCGCACGCGCGCCGCGCGCGCCGCGACCGCCCGCACCGTCTCCTCGCGCGTCGCCCGCTCGGCGGCCTGACGCCGCGCCTCGGCCTCGGCGAGGGCGGTCTGCACGGCCTGCTGCCGGGCCTCCGCCAGCTTGCGCGCCTCCTGCGCGGCGGCGAGCCGCCGCTGGTGCTCGGAGAGCGTGCTCAGCGCCTCACGGCGGCGGGCCTCGACGGCCGCCGCGGCGGCCCGCAGCGACTCGCCGCGGGCCTCCTCCAGCTTGCGCGCCTCGAGCGCCGCGGCCAGCCGGCGGCTCTGGTCCGCCAGCGTCGCGAGCACCTCGTGGCGCCGGGCCTCGACCTCGGCCGCGGCCGCGCGGGCCGACTGCGCCCGGGCCTCCTCCTGCTGCCGGGTCTCGCCCGCCTTGCGGGCCGCGCCCTCGGCCACCTGGCGCAGGGCCTCGGCGTGCGCCCGGGCCTCCTCGGCCCGCGCCCGCGCCAGATCGGCCTCACGCCGCGCCACCTCGGCCCGCGCCCGCTCGTCCGCCGCGGCGCGCCGGACGGCCTCGGCGGCCTCCCGCGCCCGCGCCGCGCGCTCGCTCTCGGCCTCGGCGCTGCGCCGCGCCTGGGCCGCGACCGCCACGTTCGCCTCGGCCGCCGCGCGCGCGAGCTGGGCCCGGGCGCGCTCGGCGTCGGCCGACGCCAGCGCCGCGGCCGCGCCGCGGCTATCGCTCTCCGCCTGGGACCGGAGGGCGGCGAGCTCGCCGCGCAGCCGCGTCGCCTCGGCGCGGGCCCGCTCGACCTCCGCCCGGGCCTGGTCGGCCTCGGCGCGGATGCGGTCGCGCTCGCGGCGCGCCGTCTCGGCGCTCTGCTGCCACTGCGTCGCGATCGCGGCGGCGTCCTTCGCCACCGCGCGCGCGGTCGCGCTCTCGCGCGCCGCCCGCGTCGCCTCGGCGCGGACCTGGGCCGCCAGCGTCTTCGCGGCGTCCGCCTCGCGGCGGGCCGCGGCCACCCGCGCCCGCGCCGTCTCTTCGTCGCCGCGGCTGCGCTTGACCCGCGCCTGGGCGGCCTCGGCGAGGAGCCGCTTCTGCTCCGCCTGCGCGAGGGCCGCGTCCGCCTGCTGCTGCCGCGCCGTCGCCGCGCGCCCGGCCGCCTCGGCCTCACCCCGCCGCGACTGCGCCACCGCCAGGTTGGCCTCGGCCTGCCGCTGCCGCGCCTGGGCCTCCTCGGCCACGCGCTCGGCCTGCGCCCGCGCGGTCTCGAACTCGCGCCGCGCCGTCTCGGCCTGCTGCCGCTCGCGCTCCGCGCGCGCCTGGGCCGCGGCCGCCGCGCGCTTGACCGCGCGCGCGCTCGCCTGCTCCTGCTCGGCGCTCGTGCGCGCCACGGCCACCGCCTGCTTCAGGGACTCCGCGGCCGCGGCGTCCCGCGCCGCCTGGGCCTGCGCCTGCTCGAGGCGCCGCTTGAGGACCGCCGTGTCGGCGCGCTCGCGCTCGGCGCGCGCCCGCGCCTGCTCCGCGGTCTCCTTCGCCGCCTGCGCCGCCGCGACCTCGCGGGCCGCCTGCGCCCGCGCCTGCTCGATCTCCTGCCGCAGCGCCTGCGCGTCGGCCGCGCTGCGCGCCGCCCGCGCCCGCGCCTGCTCCGCGGTCTCCTTGAGGGTGTGGGCCGCCGCGACCTCGCGCGCCGCCTGCTGCCGCGCCCGCTCGACCGCCTGCCGCAGCCCCTCGGCCTCGGCCACCGCGCGCGCGTTGCGCGCCCGGGCGTCGGCGAGGGTGCGCTTGACGGCGTCCATGTCGGCGCGCTCGCGCTGCGCCTCGCGCCGCGCCTGCTCCGCGGACTGCTTGAGCGCCGCCGCCGCCGCCCGCTCCCGGGCCGCGTCGGAGCGCGCCGCCGCCGCCTCGGCCCGGGCCCGCTCGGCCTGCGACCGCGCCTGGTCCGCCTCGGAGCGCGCCGCGGCGAGCTTCTGCTCCTCGATCCGCCGCGCCGCGGCGAGCTTCTGCTCCTCGACCCGCCGCGCCGCCGCGAGCTTCTGCTCCTCGACCCGCCGCGCCTCCGCGAGCCGCCGGTCCGCTGCCGCGCGCGTCTCGGCCGCCCGCTTCGCCTCGTCGGCGGTCGGGCCGGCCTTCGCCGCCTTGAGCGGCGCCGGCGGCGCATCGTGCGGGATGATCCGCACGACCACGCCGCGATCGGCGGCGCGCACGGCGTAGCTCGCGTCGCGGCGCAGCCCGATGAGCACGCGGCAGACCCGGCTCTGCTCGTCGGCGCTCTGGCTGACGACGATCTGGCCGACGGCGAAGCTGCTCACGTCGATGGGGCTGTCGACCCCCTCGAGCCGGCAGCGCGCGACCTCGATCGCGAGCCGCTGCGGGCGCTCGAGCTTGTAGGACGTGAACGTCGCCGTCTCGCTGCCGATGATCGTGATGACGGTGGTGCCGTTCGCCTCGGCGACGGCCACCCCGCGCACCACGTTCACCTTGGCGGCCGCCAGGGCGGGACTCGCCGCGGCGGTCAGCCCCAGCGCGACGAGCGCCGGCAACGCGAGACGCATCAAGCGGGCCTGAACCATGGGTCGCTCCTCTCGCGCCTCCCGCGCAACCTCGCGCGGCAGCCGCGGGTTTACCGCTACTTGCCCTGCTCCTCCGGGCTGAGCCAGACCGTCTTCTCGACCAGTCGCGGCTGCGCCCCACCCGACTCTTCCGTGATCTCGAAGATCACCTTGCTCACGTCATGCGAGTTCATGTCCTCGGGGCCCGGCGGCAGGACCTCGTGAATGATGCGCTTGACCCGCGCGCACTGTCGGCCGACGAGGTCGTTCGTGCGCACGCGGACCGCGCCGCCGCCCGGATCGCGGAACAGCGCGGTCGGGTTCGAGACGCCGGCGATGATGCCGACGAGCTTGAGCTCGTCGAGGCTGAGGCGCTGCGCGATGCAGTGCTTCGGCACGACGACGTTCGTGACGAAGATGCGCAGGTTGTACTCGAAGGGGTCGCGGTTCTCGTCGCTCTTGACGAAATCCTCGTCGGTGAAGGTGCGCTTGCGCAGCTCGGCCGGATCGCCCGCCGGCTTCGGCGGGGGCGCCGGCGCCGGCTTGGGCGCCGCCGCGGCCTTCTGCTCGATCGACGGCGCGAACGGGTTCGGGCGCGCCGCCGGCGGGGTCTCGCTCTGGCAGGCCGCGACGAGGGCCACGCCCCAGGTCGCGACGGCCAGCAACGCCGCCGCGCGCCGACTGCCGCCCGCCTGGATCCACGTGCGTGCGCGCATCGGCTCAGCCCTTCCGCGGCGCCGCGGCGCCCGGCTTGTCCGCAAAGCGGAACGTCACGGCGTTGAAGCGCGCCTTCAGCCGCACCCCGTTGTCGCCGATCGCGGGGTCCGAGAAGGTGACGTCCTCGATGTTCACGATGCGCGGGAGCTGCCCGACCTTGTTGAAGAAGCGGGCGATCTGGTGGTAGCTGCCGACGAGCTCGATCTGCACCGGGATGCGGATGTAGAGGTCCTGCGGCTTCTCGTCCTGGCGGGAGAAGAGCGTGATCTCCAGCCCGAGGGGCTCCGCCTGATTGTAGATCGAGTCGAGGAAGGTCGGGATCTCGGCCTTCTTCGGCAGGACCCGCAGCAGGTCCTTCTGCTCCTCGAGCAGCCGGGCCACCTCGTTCTTGAAGCGCATGTAGTCGCGCTTGCGCGCCTCGTACTGCTGGACGTCGGTCTCCATCTGCGTGAAGGCGCCGTTGAGCGACCTGCCCTGCGTCTCGAAGTCGCCGTAGAACAGGAAGTAGTAGACGACGCCCATGCCAACGACGAGCAGGGCGACGGCCGCGGCCTTCTGCTTGGGCGGCGTCTTCTGCAGCGATTCCATGAAGTCGGCCATGTGTTCGCCTCAGTAGTTCGCGGCCGCGGTCATCTCGAAGACGACGTGCTTGACCCCGTTCTTGGCGTCGAAGGCCGCCCGGATGGGGTGGATCTGCACCTCGGAGAAGTAGACCGAGAGCTGCATCCGCTTCATGAACTCGGCCACGTCGTCGTAGCTCTTGGCCCCGCCGACGAGCTTCACGCGCCGGTTCGTCTCGGTGTAGCTGGTGATCCAGAGGCGGCGCGGGTCCCAGGTGGGGTTGTAGCCGGCGTTCGGGTCCTTCTTGAGCAGCACCTCGTAGTCGGCCACGTTGAGGCGCGGGCCCTTGCCCTTCGAGATGATGTCCGACAGCTCGCGCATGACGCCGACGGGGCCGGTGCGGCCGCTCTTCAGGCGATCGATCGTCTGCTTCTGCCGGGTCAGCTCGTCGTACTGGGCCTTGATGACGTCGTAGTCGCCGATCTCGGACTTCAGCTTCGCGAGCCGGGCCGACATGTCGGCGTTGCGCTTCTTCAGGCGGTCCACCTCGGCGGTCTTGTAGAGGTGGACGCCGACGATGATGCCGAAGGCGCCGATCACGGCCAGCAGGAGCAGCACCACCTGGCGCTGGCCCGCTTCCCGTTTCTTGGCCGCCTTGACCGGCAGCAGGTTGATGCGAATCATGCCCAGTTCCTCTGGCGCGGCGGCTCGCCCGCGCCTGCTCGGCCCTTACGTGTCCCCCGACTGCCGCAGCGCCAGGCCCACGCCCACCACCGCCTCCGGCGCGTGCGCCCGCAGGAACGCCATGTCGAACCGGTGCTCGTCGATGGCGAGGCGCCGGAACGGATCCAGCACCTCGACCGGCAGCCGCGACCGCTCCTCGATCGCGCGCTGCAGGGCCGCCGCCCGCGCCGTCCCGCCGGCGAGGTAGATGCGGGCGATGGTCGCGTCGGCGGCGGTGGCGAGGAAGAAGTCGAGGGAGCGCTGGAACTCGCCGGCCATGCTCTGGGCCACCTGGTCGAGGATCCGCTCCACCTCGTGCGGCACCACCTCGTGCGCCTCGGCGCCGCCGAGACCGCCGACCTTGTAGGCCTCGGCCTCCTCGTAGCTGACGTTGAGCTGCTTCTGGATCTCCTCCGTGAACGCGTTGCCGCCGATGGTCACGTCACGGGTGAAGGTGCTCATGCCGCCGGAGATGATGTTGATGTTCGAGATCGCCGCGCCCACGTTCATGAGCGCCACGGTCTCGTTGCCGGCGACCTGGTAGTTGACCTCGAACGCGTTCTGCAGCGTGAAGGCGGCGACGTCGACGATGACCGGGATCAGCTGCGCCTCGCGCGCGCACGCCGCGTAGTCGCCGACGACCTCCTTCTTGGCCGCGACGAGCAGCAGCTCCATCTGCCCCTGGGCGTTCTGCGGGTTGATGAGCTGGTGGTCGATCTCGACGTCGTCCTTGGCGAAGGGGATGTGGTGCTCCGCCTCCCAGGGGATCTGCTCTTCGAGCTCCTGGGGCGACATCTTGGGCACGGCGATCTTCTTGATGATCACCGAGTGCCCGGCGATCGCGAGCGCGACCTCGCGCTGCTTGATGCGCAGCTTGCGCGTGAGCGCGCGGATGGCGTCGACGACGGCGCCCTGGTTCATGATGGTGCCGTCGACGATCGTCTGCGGCGCGAGCGGCTCGATGCCAAAGTTCTCGAGCTGCAGGCCCTTCTTGGTCTCCTTGAGCTGGATGACCTTGATCGAGCTCGAGCCGATATCCAGGCCTACGCAGTTCTTCCCCATCGCGTCCCTTGGCGGCGACGGGGTCGAACCCGCGACGCCGCCGTTATTCGTCCTCCCCGAAGACGGTCACCCGGTCCACTGGTGTCAGGCCGAGTGCCTCGAGGATCTTCCGCTTCGTGTCCATCCGGCAGCTCAGACCCCGCTCGATGCGATCGATGGTCAGCGTCGACACGCCCGCGCGCCGCGCCAGCTCCGCCTTGCTCATCATGCGGTCGAGCCGCAGCTGGCGGAGGTTGTTGCGTCGCGTCTTCCCGCCCGCCTTCGTCGGTGGGCTCGGAGCGCCGTGCGCCTTCAGGGTCCCGTCTCCCGGCTTCTCCTCCTTCGCGCGCTCTCGCTCCGCCGGCGGCGCCTTCTCCTCCGGCCGCTCGGGCTTGTCCCGCGATCCGGCCATGGCGCGCGGAGCGACTTCGTTGTCCT
>DASXVK010000147.1:0-20103 GCA_036504295.1 Polyangia bacterium | reverse complement strand
GGCGCGGCGGACCGGGAACGAGCCCCGGGGCGCGTTCCGGCGGCCTGCTCGCGGCGGACCCGGAACGACGCTCGCGGCGGACCCGGAACGACGTGCGCTCATGCTGGCCTGGGTCGGTGGGGGCGTGCAGCTCGCCACCGCGGGCGTCCGGGTCGCCGCGAGCGCCGGGGGACCGCGCGTGCGTGCCGGGCGCCACGCCGCTGCCGCCCCCCGGCCTGGCAGGCGCCCGCGCTCCGGCGGCGTTGTCGGTGGGCCGGGCCGCGCGGCGGGGCCCCCTCCCGGGTAGGCACCCGCCTCCCGCGCCCCCCGCTGTTCCCCGGCCCGCGGTTCATGATACAACCCCCCGGTGCGTCGCCTCGCCCTGGTCGTGACGGCGGTGCTGCTCCACGCCGGCGCGGCCGCGGCCGGGCCGCGGCTCGTGGTGTGGCTGCCGGAGGGCGGCCCGGCGGTCGCGGGGCCGCTCGCCCGGGCGCTGAGCTGGGCGGACGGGCCGGTGCTGCTCGATCCCGCGCGGCTGGCCGAGCGCTTCCCGCCGTCGCCCGCGGCGACCGCCCGGGTGGCCGCCGAGGCGCGGGTCGAGGCCGCGCTCGCGGCCGCCGAGAAGGCCTTCGTCGAGACCCGCTTCGCCGCGGCCGCGCGCGATCTGGCCGCGGCCAGCGCGCAGCTCGACGCCTTGCCGCCGTCGGCGCGCAGCCACGCCGCGTGGGTCAAGGCGCAGCTGCTCACCGGGCGGGTCGATCTCGCGCAGGGCCGCCCTGAGGCCGCCGCGCAGGCGTTCGCCGCCGCCGCCGGCGTCGCCCCCGAGGCCCAGCTCGACGAGGGTGAGTACCCGCCGGAGGTGTGCCGCGCCTACCAGGCGGCGCGCCAGCGCGTGCTCGCGCTGCCGCCGCGCGCCCTGCGCGTGCGCACCGAGCCGCCCGGCGCCGAGGTCGAGCTCAACGGCCGCCTCTGGGGCCGCACCCCGGCGACGCTCAAGCTGCCGCCCGGGCGCTGCCGCCTGCTCATCAGCCACCCCGGGTTCACCCCGGTCGTCACGCCGTGCGGCGCCGGCCCCGAGCTGGCGCTCCGCCTCGCGCCCGCCGACGAGGCCACCCGCCGGGACGTGCTGCGCGAGCGCCTCGCCGGCGATCCCCGCTGGTTCCTCGAGCCCACGCTCCTCGACGCGCTCGCCGCCGAGACCGGCGTCCGCTGGGTGCTCGTCCTCGAGCGCGGCCGCGGCGAGGTGCTCGAGGCGCGCCTCTACTGGGCGCTCAAGCACGCGTTCCGCCCGCTCGTGCCGGCGCGCTTCGGCGCCGCCGATCTCGGCGAGCTCGGGGCGCTCGTCCAGGCCGCCGTCAGCGCCGCCGAGGGGCTCGAGGTGCGGCTGCTCGACCCGCTCACGCGCGCCCCGGTCGTCGACGCGCGCGCCGGCGATCCGCAGGCGATCGCGCGCGCCGCGCTCTTCGTCAGGCGCAAGGGCGCCGGCGTCTACGTCGGCGTCGACCTCGAGCCGCGCGCGCCCGGCCGCTTCGAGCGCGCCCTCCCCGCCGACCTCCTCGGCCTGCCCGGCGCCGCCATCGAGCTCGAGTACTTCGTCGTGGGCTACGACGCGGGCGGCGAGGTCCGCAGCCGCGTCGGCGCGGCCGCGACGCCGCTGCGCTTCACCCGCGCCGCGCTCCCGCTCGTCAGCGGCGGTCCGGCCCCGCCGCCGGGACCGCCGCCGTGGTACGGCCGCTGGTACGTCTGGGTCGGCGTCGCCGCGGTCCTCGCCGGCGCGACCGTCGGCACCTACTACGCGGCGCGATCGACCGGCGTCGGGGTCGTGTATTGAGGATGACCCGCCGCGTCCTCACGCTCGTCGCGGAGCTCGCCGCGCTCGCGGCGCTCGCCGGGACCGCCGCCTGCGAGCGGCCGCAGGCGCGGCTCGCGTTCAAGTACGAGCTCAAGGATCAGAGCGGCGATCCCGTCGAGTGCGAGCGCTTCGCCGACCTCGGGTGCGTGAACTTCATCCGCTTCCAGCTCTCAGCCAAGGGCGGCACCGACATGCTCACCCACTGCGTCAAGGTCGAGCGGCGCCTCGGGACGCTCTGCGATCTGCCCACGCTCGCGCAGGGCACCGAGCTCTTCAACCGCGACCCCGACGACACGATCGTCGTCACCATGTCGGGGCTCCGCGCGTTCCCGGCCGACACCTGCGAGTTCACGGCCGCCTGCCCGCCGCGCGAGCTCTTCTCGGGCATCGCGGGCCCGAAGCGCATCGGCGACCTCGCCGGGGGCACGCTCGAGATGACGGTGCGGCAGTGCACCGACTGCGGCGCCCGGGAGGAGTTCCGGCAGCTCGCCGCCGGGCAGACTTGCGAGGACGCGTGCGAGACCGGCCGGCCCGGCAACGCCGTCGTGTGCCCGCCGCCGGGCTCCGGCCTGAGCGACGTGCAGGGCGGGTGCGTGTGCCGCGTCGCGCCCGCGCAGACGGATGCCGGCGTCGACGCGCGCCACGACTGATCACTGTGTTCGCGACACCACGGCCTATTGACCCGAGTCAACAGTGTCGCGCCCGCGTGCCACCGCCGGATCGCGCGCAAGCCCCCGGGATCACGCGTCGTCGCGATCTGGCCCGCGGTTTGCTTTGGTACCGCGCAGACCCCAACAGGAGCGTGACAATGCGACTGCTCGCAGCTTCGTCCCTGATGTTGTTCCTGGTCGCCTGCGGCGGCCGGGAGCCCGTGAACCAGCAGCAGGCCCGCGTGCGCAACCAGCCGCCCGCCACCTGCACCCAGGACGACTTCAACCGCTGCGCGCCGCTCGCGATCGTCGCGTGCGCCGCTGGCGAGGAGCCGGTCATCGACTACTCGTCGGACTGCTGCGGCCACTTCAGCTGCCAGCGCGCCTGCGCGCCCGAGGCGGCCTGTCCCGGCTGGCCGGCCCCGTCGTGTCCCCCCGGCACCACGCTCGACATCCTGACGGCGAACGACTGTTGCCCGGCGTACCGGTGCAACCCGACCACGCAGTGCGACAGCACGAACGCCGCCTGCCCCCTGGCCTACCCCTACTGCGGCGACGGCGTCCAGCCGATCATCGTCGGCAACACCGACTCCTGCTGCCCGATCTACCAGTGCCCGTGCGCCTACGACGTCGCCGACGGCGGCGTGGTCCTCCCCGGCGACCCGCCGCCCGTCGACGGCGGCCCGGCGCCCGTGCCGGCGCCCGCGCCCGACCCGACCTACTGCGGCTGCACCTACCCGGTCTGCGCCCCCGGCGAGCAGCTCGAGTGCCGCGGCGCCAACATCTGCGGCTACCCGTGCGAGTGCGTCGCGCTGACCGCGAACTGCATGAGCGACGCCGAGTGCGGCCCGAACATGAAGTGCGACACCTCGCGCTGCCTGCCGCCCGTCGGCTGCGACCCGAGCAGCGGCCAGGCCTGCCCGGCCGTGTGCGGCGGCGTCTGCGTCGGCTACGTCCAGGACGGCTGCAAGGCCGACAGCGAGTGCCCCTCCGGCCAGCGCTGCCAGCTCGAGTGCATGGGCTGGGGCTGCGTCCCGGGGCAGACCCCCGACGGCGGCACCGGCTCGGGCTGCGCCTGCCCCGCGGGCGACTTCACCTGCACCTGCGCGCCCGACGGGTCGTGCAGCGGCCAGAGCTGCACCGGCTGGTGCATGCCCCTGAGCGTGTGCGACGCGCCGCTGCCGCCCGCCGCGTGCCCGCCGCCCCCGCCCATGCCCTGCGACGCCCCGACCGTCGTCGGCACCGACCCGACCACCTGCTGCCCGATCTACGAGTGCACGCAGTGCATCCCGCAGGGCGTGCCCACGGGCACGCCCGTGCTCTGCCCCGTCGGCGGCTGCTACTGCGGCGTGCAGGTCGGCACCGACGCGAACTGCTGCCCGGTCATCGCGTGCCCCGACGTGACCCCGCCCACGCCGTGCCCCGGCACCTGCAGCGCCGACAGCGACTGCGCCGCCGGCGAGGCCTGCGTCAACGGCATGTGCGCCGGCGTCCGGCCGATGCCGCTGAAGAAGTAGCGCGCCGCTCGACGCTCCTGCCGGGGGACGCCGTGGTCGGGCGTCCCCCGGACCTTGTCCGCCCCCCGCTGTGGTCCCGGCACATCGCCTATTGACTCCCGACCACAGCCGTGGGACCGTGGTTCAGGATCAAAGCCAAGGTATTTCGGCCGCTTGGATCCGCCCGCGCGTTGGCCCGGGACTTGCTCATGCCCGGTCCGAAGGCGGAGGAGATGACCATGCGTACGCTCGCCCTTGTCGCCGTGATCGCGTCCGTGTGTGCCTGCAGCAGCCGGCCGACGCCGAATGACCAGCAGGCGCGGGTCCGCAACCAGCCGCCGTCCTCCTGCACCCAGGCCGACTTCAACCGCTGCGCCGCGCCGGCGATCGCGCCGTGCGCCGACGGCTCCGAGCCGGTCATCGACTACGGCGCGGACTGCTGCGCCATCTACTCGTGCCAGCCGGCGTGCGCCGCGCCCCAGGCGTGCCCGATGCAGCCCGCGCCGAACTGCGGCGGCGCCCAGCTCCAGGTGGGCACCTCGCTCAGCGACTGTTGCCCGGTCTACCGCTGCAACGGCGGCTGCAAGGCCGCGAACTTCGACGAGGCGGCCCGCACCGCCTGCCCGGCGGCGGTGCCCTACTGCGGCGCGGGCATCCAGCCGATCGTCATCGGCGAGACCGGCGACTGCTGCCCCGTCTACCAGTGCCCGCCCTGCTCGCTCGCGCCGCCCGACGCCGGCGCGGCGCCCGACCCGATGAGCCCCGCGGGCGAGGCGGCGGCCTACTGCGGCTGCAGCTACCCCGTCTGCAAGACCGGCGAGCAGCTCGTGTGCACCGGCAGCGGCCAGTGCGGCGCGCCGTGCGCCTGCCAGCCGGTCGCGGCCAACTGCACGACCGACGCGGACTGCGGCGCGAACATGTACTGCGACACGGCCTCGCGCGACCTGACCCCGCCCGGCTGCGACCCGGCGAGCGGCGCCTGCCCCGGCACCGGCGGCGGCGTGTGCGTCGCCGTCGTGCAGGCCGGCTGCCGGGCCGACACCGAGTGCCCGGGCGGCCAGCGCTGCGACCTGACCTGCTACGGCTCGGGCTGCGCCCCGACCTCGACGGCGGGCGTGCAGTGCTGCGACCCGGCCACCGACGCGACCTGCACCTGCGACGCGAACGGCACCTGCACGTCGCAGGCGTGCACCGGCCTGTGCGTGCCCGCGAGCACCTGCACGATGCCGGCGCCGGCCGCGGCGTGCCCGGCGCCCGCGATGCCGTGCGCGGACCCGGTCGTCGTCAGCCTCGACCCGACCACCTGCTGCCCGATCTACCAGTGCCCGAGCAACTGCGCGGTCCGGAACGGCGGCACCACGTGCGCGGTCCCGGGCTGCTACTGCGGCGTGCAGGTCGGCCTCGACGCCGACTGCTGCCCCATCATCGAGTGCCCGGCCATCCCGCCGTCCGGCCAGTGCCCCGCCCCCTGCGGCACCGACGCCGCCTGCGCCGCCGGCCAGACCTGCGTCGCCGGCTTCTGCGCGTGAGTGCTGGCGGGCTTTGCCTGCCAGCACTCTTCGCGGGAGGGCAAAGGGACCCTCCCAGGGTCCCTTTCCTCGTGACGTGGCTACTCCGCCGGCCGGTCCCGCAAGCCGTAGCGCTTGAGCAGCTTCAGCAGGTAGACGCGGTCGATGCCGGCGCGGCGCGCCGCCTCGGAGACGTTGCCCGCCGTCGCCGTGAGGAGCGCGCCGAGGTAGCGCCGCTCGAAGCGCTCGGTGAGCGCGTTCTTCGCGTCCTTGAACGGCACCCGCAGGTCGATCGCCTCCTCGGTGCCGGCCGCCGCGGCCGCGGCGCCCATGGCCACGGGGATGGGCAGCTCCTGCAAGACGACCGCGCGCTCGACGGCGTTGCGCAGCTCGCGGACGTTGCCTGGCCAGGGGTGGTTCACGAAGTGCGCCAGCACCTCCTCCGAGAAGGGCGGCAGGTCGGCGCCGGGCCGGACGCTGTGGCGGAAGTGCTCGATCAGCACGGGCACGTCCTCGGGCCGCTCGCGCAGCGGCGGCAGCCGCAGGCGCACCACCTCGAGGCGGTAGTAGAGGTCCTGGCGGAAGGTGCCGCGGTTGACCTCCTCGCGCAGGTCGCGGTTCGTGGCGGCGATGACGCGCACGTCGATCTTGTGCGGCTGCGCGGCGCCGACGCGCTTCACCTCGCGCGCCTCGAGCACGCGCAGCAGCTTCGGCTGCAGCGCCAGCGGCAGCTCCCCGATCTCGTCGAGGAACAGGGTGCCGCCGTCGGCCTCCTCGAACGCGCCGGCGCGCGCGCGGTCGGCGCCGGTGAAGGCGCCGCGCTCGTGGCCGAAGAGCTCCGCCTCGATGAGCTGCGGCGGGATGCTGCCGCAGTCGACGACGTTGAGCGGGCCCTTGGCGCGCGCGCTCGCGGCGTGGATGGCCTCGGCGAGCGCGTCCTTGCCGGTGCCGGTCTCGCCCTCGAGGAGCACCGTCACGTCGGTCGGCGCCACCTGCTGCGCCATCGTGAAGAGGCGCCGCATCACGACCGAGCGGCCGAGGCAGCGGCCGAACTTCTCCGCCTGCAGGAGCGGGATCTCGACGGACTCGCCGAGCGGCTGGAAGCGCACGCGGCTGTGGCCGAGATCGATCGTCGCGCCGGCCGGCACGTAGGCCTCGCGCACGGCGACGCTCTCGATGCGCGTGCCGTTGGTCGAGCCGAGGTCGCGCAGCAGTGGCCCCTTCGCGGTCATGCGGATGGCGCAGTGGTTGCGCGACACCGTCGGGTCCGACAGCCGCAGGTCGGCGGCGTCGGCGCTGCCGATGAGGATCTCGTCCCGCTCGAGGACGACCTCCTGCCCCTTGTCGGGGCCGCGCGTGACCTTGAGCTTGACGCGGGGGACGGTGAGCGCCTTGGGGGCGCTGCTCACCACGACCGTGGGGGAGTCGAGGGCACCCATGGGCCCGAGTCTACTTGATCGGGCCGCGGAGGTCGAAGGTGACGAGCTGCTTCTCGCCCGGCTTCACCTGCACCCGCCGCTCGCGGCGGCCGAGCTTCGGGTTCTCGACCGTGACCGTGAGCCAGCCCGCGCGCACCTTGTGCTCGACGAGCGGCGTCGACTCCTTGACCTTGCGGCCGTTGAGGAAGACGGCGCCCCAGGGCTGCGCGTTCACGGTGAGGTGGCCCTCGCCGGCGACGGCCGGCCGCCGGGGCGGCGCCTTGGCCGCGAGCGGGGCGGAGGCGGGCGTGGTCGCCGGCCCGGTGGCGGGCTGGGTGGCGGCGCGCGCGGCGGCACGGGCGGCGCGCGCGCCCGGCAGCTCGCCGCCCACGATGCCCTTGCCGAGCTCCGCCATGAGGCCGCGCTGCGGCGGCGGCAGCGCGGGCGGCCGCGGCCACAGGAGCGCGATGGCCGCGCCGGCGGCGAGGAAGAGCGCCGCCCCGATGCCCAGCGCGGCGACGGTCCGGCGCGAGCGCGGGGCCACCGTCACCGCGACCGTGCGGTGCGACGGCGCCGCGGCGGCGATGTGCGAGAGCTGGGTGTAGCCGCCCGTCGAGCCCGGGCGCGCGACCGCGAGCTGCTCGCTGCGCGCCCCGGCGGCGAAGAGGCCGGCGAGGCGCTCGCGCTCGCCCGGGAAGACCTCCCCCAGGTGGCGCGCGAGGGTCGCGGCCCCGCCGCGCAGGCCGTTCGCGTAGGCGTACTCCTCGATGGCCTCGGCGAACGCGCTCGCCGTGGCGAAGCGCGCCGCGGGGTCCTGCGCGAGCGCCCGCAGGAGCAGCTCGTCGAAGCTCTCCGGCAGGCCGTGCCGCGACGGCGGCTCCAGGGCCGCGGCGCGCACCTTGTCGAGCGTGGCGAAGTCGCTCTCGGCCTCGAACGGGTGCAGGCCGGTCGCCATCGTGTAGAGCATCGTGCCGACGGAGAAGACGTCCGAGCGGCAGTCGACGCGCAGGCCGCGGGCCTGCTCCGGCGACATGAACGGGATGGTGCCGCAGATGTCGCCCGCCGCCGACATCTGCGAGCCCGAGCGCGAGCGGGCGATGCCGAAGTCGGTGAGCTTCACCTCGCCCTCGAGCGAGACGAGGACGTTCGCGGGCTTGACGTCGCGGTGCACGACGCCGAGCGGCTGGCCGTGGTCGTCGCTCTGGCGGTGGGCGTAGTCGAGGCCGCGCAGCGTCTGGGCGGCGACGTGCAGCGCCTCGCCGAGCGGCAGCGGCGCGCCCGGCCGCGCGAGCAGCAGGCGCTTGAGGTCGACGCCCTCGACGAACTCCATGGCGAGGAAGTACTGGTCCTGGTCGGTCTTGCCGAAGTCGAAGACCTGCACGATGTTCGCGTGCGACAGCCGCATCGCGAGGCGCGCCTCGTCGAGGAAGCGGGCGACGAAGGCCGGATCGGCGCAGAAGCCGGCGAGGATCTTCTTGAGCGCGACGCGCTTCGCGATGCCCGGCTCGGCCACCGCGCGGGCGGCGAAGATCTCGGCCATGCCGCCGCTCGCGAGCCGGCCGCCGATCTCGTAGCGGTTGATGCGATCGGGCATCTGCGGGAGGAGTATAAGGCCGCGCTCCGGGGACCGGCAACTCGGGGAAGGCAACAGGGAGTCGGGGAGGCGGGGAGCAAGATCAGGGTTGGGTCGCGGGATTGCGACGGGGCTGAGGTCCAGCGCGCGCGGCAACTCCGAACCCAAGCCTTCCTCCCCGTCTCCCCGCCTCCCTGTGATCCTGATCCCACCCCGGCCCGCGGCATCGAAGCCCCAGATTTGCTGCCTGCCGCTGCCGCTGCCAGAATGGAGCCCCGATGCGGAACCGCCTGCCCGCCCTCGCCGCGCCGATCGGCCTCGTCGCCGTGCTCCTCGCCGGCCCCGCCGCGCGCGGAGAGCCGGGGCCCGCGGCGTTCGACCCGGCCACGCTGACGCCGTACTTCGAGCGCGGCCCGGCCCAGGCCGCCATGGCCCGCTTCGTCGCCGGCGACCACCAGGCCGCCGCCGCGCTCTTCGGCGCGTACGCCGAGGCGCATCCCCAGGCGGCCGACCGGCCGCAGGCCCAGTTCCTCCAGGCCGTCGCGCTCATGCGGCTCGAGCAGTGGGAGCGGGCGGCGGCGCTCTTCCGCGCGCTCGACACGAGCTACCCGCTGCTCGCGCCGTACCACGCGATCTACGCCGCGCGCTGCGCGCTCGGCGCCAAGCACCCGGACCTCGCGCTCATCGACATCTCCCGCGTCCCGGCCGGCAACGTCCTCGAGGGCGAGGCGCTCATGGTGCGCGCCGACGCCCTCGTCGCGCTCGGGCGCGTGGCCCCGGCGAGCCACATCTACGAGAGCTACCTCAAGCAGTTCCCCGGCGGGGTGCGCGCGCACGCGGCGCGCTACCGGCTGGCGCTGCTGCTCGAGCGGCTCGGCCGGCCCGCGGCCGAGATCGCGCCGCTCTACCGCCGCGTGTGGGCCGAGGCGGTCACCGACCCGATGGCCGAGGACGCCGCGGCGCGCCTCGCCGCGCTCGTGAAGGCGCTGCCGGCGGCGAAGCGCGCGCTGCTCTCCGCCAGCGCCGAGGATCTCGTCAAGCGGGGCACGCGCCTCGCCGACCGCAACCGCAACCAGGAGGCCGAGAAGGCCTTCGAGGCCGCGCTCAAGGCGCGCGGCGTCGGCGCGGCGCTCGAGTGCGAGGCCCGCTTCGGCCGCGCCCAGGCGGCCTTCAAGCAGAAGCCGCGCGGCCGCTCGGCCCCGCTCTTCGACGCCGCGCTCGCGCCGTGCGAGCGGGCGAAGGACCTCGACCGCCACGCCAAGGCGCTCTACCAGGGCGGGCGCGCCCACGTCTCGGCCGGCGACTGGAAGAAGGGCCTCGCGCTCTTCGCCGCGCTCGAGCAGCGCCACCCCGGCCACGCCTACGCCGACGACGCGCGGCTGCGCCGCGCCGAGGTCCTCGCCGACAACGGCCAGGACGCCGAGGCCGCGAAGCTGCTGCAGACGCTGCCCGACACCTATCCGCGCGGCGACATGGTCGGCGAGGCCCTGTGGCGGCTCGCGTGGCGCGCGTGGAAGGCGAAGGACGTCGCCGGGGTGCTGCGCTGGACCGACGAGAACCTCAAGCGCCTCAAGCACGAGGACGTCTGGTACGCCGAGGGCCGCGCCCTCTACTGGAACGGCCGCGCGCGCGAGCGGCAGGGCGACGCGGCCGGCGCCCAGAGCGGCTACGAGCAGGCGATCCGGCAGTACCCGCTCTCGTACTACGCGCTCCTCTCCTTCCAGCGGCTGCAGAAGCTCGCGCCGCCGCGCGCCGCGCAGCTGCAGCGCGAGCTCACGGCCGCGGCCGCGCCCGCCGGCGGCCTGCCGGCCGCGTCGGTGCCCGCGTCCTGGAGCTTCACGCCGCGGCCGCTCTACCGCGACCCCGCCTTCCTGCGGGCCGTCGAGCTCATGCGGCTGCGCCTCGGCACCGAAGGGCAGCGCGAGCTCGCCCACCTGGGCGTGAAGGCGCCCACGCGCAAGGGCGCCGCGCCGCCCGCGAGCAAGGAGGCGGAGGAGCTGGCGTGGGTCTCCGCCCTGCTGCTCGACCGCAGCGGCCAGTGGGCGCTGTCGCACTCGGTCGCGCGCCATCACCTGGCGCACTTCAAGCTCGAGTACCCGCGCGGGCCGGCCCGGCTGCGCTGGGAGATCGCCTACCCGAAGGCCTACCCGGCGATCATGCCGCCGAGCGCGAGCGCCGGCGGCATCCCGAGCGCGCTGCTGTGGGCCATCGCCCGCGAGGAGAGCGCCTTCAACCCGACCATCGAGTCGCACGCGCACGCGGTCGGGCTCACGCAGCTCCTCGTCAAGACCGCCCAGCGCTTCGCGCCGCCGGGGCTCAAGGTCACGCGCGAGCGGCTGCACGATCCGGCGCTCAACGCGCAGATCGGCGCCCAGTTCCTCGGCTTCCTGTGGCGGCTCTGGGCGCAGAACCCGGGGCTCGTCATCGCCAGCTACAACGCCGGGGAGGCCGCGGTCGGCCGCTGGATGAAGGAGCGCGGCGGCTGGTCCATCGACGAGTTCATCGAGGCCATCCCGTACGACGAGACGCGCAACTACACGAAGCGCGTGATGGCGTCGTACTTCACCTACGCCTGGCTCGACGGGGCGAAGGTGCCGGACGTGCCGCTGCGCTGAGCGCCGGGGCGACCGCGCGCTAGCTCTTCCGCTTCCGCCGGCCGAAGAACCCGCGCTCCTCGGTCGCCGCCGGCGCGGCCTCGCCCATCTCCTCGGCGAGCGCGCGCAGGAGCTCCCGCTGCTTCTCGTTGAGCTGCTTCGGCACGCCCACGTTGAAGCGCACGAGCAGGTCGCCGCGGCCGTGGCGGCCGACGCGCGGCACGCCCTTGCCGCGCAGCACGACCACCGCGCCCGGCTGCGTGCCGGCCTCGACCTCGACGTCGGTCTCGCCGTCGGTGGTCGGGACGCTCACGACGGTGCCGAGGGCGGCCTGCGGGTAGCTGATCTCGACCTCGGTGAGCAGGTCCGCGCCGTCGCGCTTGAAGCGCGGGTCGGGCTGGACCGTGAGCTCGACGTAGAGGTTGCCGGGCGCGCTGCCGCGCTGGCCCAGCTCGCCCTTGCCGGTCAGGCGCAGCGTCTGGCCGTCGTCGACGCCGGCCGGGATGTTGACCGCGAGGTGCTCCTCGCGGCCGATGATGCCCTCGCCGCGGCAGTCGGGGCACTTCTGCTTCACCACGCGACCGCGCCCGCGGCAGGCGGGGCAGGTGGTGCCGATCATGAAGAAGCCCTGGGCGTGCACGACCTGGCCGCGGCCACCGCAGGTGCCGCACACCTCCTCGGAGGTGCCGGGCTTGGCGCCGCTGCCGCTGCAGGTCTCGCAGCGGACCCGCCGGCGGACGCGCACGTCCTTGGTCGTGCCGGCCACGGCCTCGGCGAAGGTCAGCTCGACCCCGACCCGCAGGTCGTTGCCGCGCGCGGTGCGGAACGGGGAGCCGCCCATGCCGCCCACCCCGCCCATGCCGAAGAGGTCGCCGAAGATGTCGCCGAAGTGCGAGAAGATGTCCTCGACGCCACTGAAGCCCTGGAAGCCGGCGCCGCGCGGGCCCTCGTGGCCGAACTGGTCGTAGAGCCGGCGCTTCTCCCCGTCCGAGAGCACCTCGAAGGCCTCCGAGGCGACCTTGAAGTTCTCCTCCGCCTGGTGATCACCCGGGTTGCGGTCGGGGTGGAACTCCCACGCCTTCTGCCGGTAGGCCTTCTTGATCTCGGGATCAGTGGCAGTGCGCGGGACCCCGAGCACCTCGTAGTAGTCGCGTTTCGGCTCGCCCATTGTGTCTTTCGCAGTCTCCTACCCGGGGCTGCAACAAGCTAAGCCTGAGGAAGGAGGGTGTCAAGCCGCCGTGTTTGTTGAAGTTCGCGGCGCGCGTCGGGTATTAGCACGTTCCGCGCCAGAAGTCGCACCGGGAGCGGGCGTTTCGCCAACTAACCTCTAGGTGAGGTTCAGAACCATGCAGGCGCGGCGTTGGGCGTGGATGGCGGTCGTCGTGGCAGCGGGGGCAGGGGTCGGCACAGCAGGCGCGACCCCCGCGCGCCGGACCCCGATCGTCGAGGCGGTGCAGCGCGCGGCGCCGGCCGTGGTCAGCATCGCGGCCACCGTGCCGCCGCAGGCTTCGCCGCGGCGCGGCGCGCACGATGACCTCAGCGGCGAGAACGACGCCGGCTCGGGCGTATCCATCGGCTCGGGCGTGCTCTTCGACTCCCGTGGCTACGTGGTCACGAACGAGCACGTCATCAGCGGTGCCAACCAGGTGAAGATCCAGCTCAGCGACCGGCGCGAGTTCACGGCCCGGGTGGTGGGCGCCGATGCCCGCTTCGACCTCGCGGTGCTCAAGATCGACGCGAAGGTCCCCCTGCCGGCGGTCCGCGTCGGCACGGCCCGGGACCTCATGCCCGGCGAGACCGTCATCGCCATCGGCAACCCCTTCGGTCTCACCCACACGGTGTCGACCGGGGTCGTCTCCGCGCTGCACCGCGTCGTGCCGGTCGCGAACGGCCGGACCTGCGAGGACTGCATCCAGATCGACGCCGCCATCAACCCCGGCAACTCCGGCGGCGCGCTCCTCAACATCGACGGCGAGCTCATCGGCATCAACGCCGCCATCCGCCAGAACGCGAACAACATCGGCTTCGCCATCCCCGTCGACCGGGCGCAGACCATCGTGAGCGACCTGATCCGCTTCGGGCGCGTGCGCTACGGCTGGATCGGCATCTATCCGCGCGACATCATCGAGGAGGGGGTGGCCGTGAGCGAGGTCGAGCCGCAGAGCCCGGCCGCGCGCGCGGGCGTCAAGGCCGGCGACGTCATCCTCGGCGTCGGCGAGCTGCCGATGGTGCGGGCGCAGGACTACACCGACCGCTCGGGCCAGTTCCTGGCCGAGGAGGAGGTGGCGCTGCGCCTCGCGCGCGGGGTCGTGCGGCTCAAGGCGGTGTGGCTCGACCCGGCGCTCGCGGGCCGGCGCGCCGCGCGCCGCCTCGGCCTCGAGCTCGCGACCGCCCTGCCGGCGAAGGGCACGAAGAACGGGCCGCCGCTCGACGGCGTCCGCGTCGTCCGGGTCACGCCGCGCAGCCTGGCCGCGACCGCCGGCATCCGCCCGGGCGACATGGTCCGCGCGGTCAACCAGCAGCCCATCCGCTCCCCCGGCGACTACCAGGCCGCCCTCGCCGCCCTCAAGCCCGGCGGCGACGTCGTCCTCGCCATCCAGCGCGGCCAGTTCGTCTGGTACGTCCCCCTGCAGGTCTAGGGGACACGCAGCCCCCAGCTAACCAGACGAAACTACGCGTGTTTTTGACCACACCGCGCATTCTGTTACGACGCAACGCGTCAGCACGAAGTGCGCGCTGTTGCCTAAAAGTCTTGCTATGTCGCTGGCTTGACTGGGGGCTGCGTGTCCCCGCTACTTCGCGAAGAGCTCGCTCGCCTTGACGACCTTGATCTCGTCGGGCTTGAGGCCGAGCGGGAAGGCGGCGATCTGCTTGTCCTCGGCGAGGACGTCGGCGGGCTTGGGCGAGGCGTAGTGGGCGGGCGACGGGGCGCCCGCGAGCAGCGCCTGGCGCAGCGCCTGGCCGTTGCTGGTGACGATGGCGATCTTGAGCTGCTCGGGGCGCACGTACTTCCTGAGCACCGCGTTCACCTCGGCCGGGGTCATGCGCGCCATCGCCGCGCGGAACGCGCCCAGGTGGTTGCGCGGCCCGTAGAAGATCTCGTCGAGCGCGTAGCCGAGGCGGCGCGAGTCGGTCAGCTCCCACAGGCGGGTGTAGCCCTCGAGGAAGCCCTTCTGCTTGTCGATCTCGGCGGCGGTGAGGCCGCTCTTCTGCAGCTTCGCCGTCTCGTAGAGCGCGGCGCGCAGGGCGAAGAGGCCGTTCTTGTGCTCGACGGGGCGGATCCAGATCGAGAGCTGCTGCAGGCGGCGCGGCACGTTCGTGAGCCCGTAGGTGCTCCCGCCCTCCTGCGTGAACGCCTCG
This sequence comes from Polyangia bacterium, assembly GCA_036504295.1. GTDB lineage: Bacteria > Myxococcota_A > Polyangia > JACRCY01 > JACRCY01 > DASXVK01. The sequence goes on along the minus strand of DASXVK010000147.1, from coordinate 5,673 downwards.
GCGTAGGCGTAGTCGCCGTAGTTGAGGCCGCGCTTGGCCCGCAGCTCCTCGAACAGGCGGCCGCCCATCTGCCGGTGCTCGCCGAAGGCCGAGACCCCGAGCATCATCGGGTAGAAGTCGCGGTGCCCGCGCCGCAGCTCGTAGGGGTAGCCGAGCGAGATGGCGGTCGCCTCGGCCGGCTTCTCGACGATGAGCACCTTCACCCGCGAGGGCTTGGGCGGCGGCACGTCGAGCGGCTTGGTGCCCTCCTTGGGCAGGCCGTTCAGCTTGATCTTGACGAGGCGCGCGAGCGGCAGGTCGACCTTGCCGGCGAGCCCGACGATGAGGTGGTCCTGGGTGAAGACGCGCGCCGCGTGGGCCTTGACGTCGGCGAGCGTGATGCGCTTGAGGCCGGCGACGGTGCCGACGACGGGGTGGCCGTAGGGGTGGCCCTCGTAGAGCAGCGCCTCGAGCGCCGCCTTGCCCAGCCCCTCGTCGTCGCTCGAGCGCAGCCGCTGCTCGATCTCGGCGAGGGCCTCGCGGCGCAGCCGCTCGAGCTCGGCCGGGTCCAGGCGCGGCCGCGTGACGACGTCGGCGAGCAGGCGCATGAAGGGCGCCAGGTGATCGCGGTGGACGCGGGCGACGATGACCGTGAGCTCCTTGTCGACCTGCACGTCGAGCTCGGCGGCCATCGGGAAGAGCGCCTGGTTGAGCTCGGCGGCGGTGAGCGCCTGGGTGCCGCCCCGGACCATCAGGCGCGCGGTGAGGGCGGTCAGGCCCTCCTGGCCCTTGGGGTCGTGGATCGAGCCGGCGAGGAACATGAGCCGGAACGTGACGACGTCGTGGCCCGGCACGGGCAGCAGCTTGACGTTCGTCACCGTGGGCTCCTCCTGCGCGCGCGCCGGCGCGCCGGCGCCCAGCACGAGGGCGAGGATCGACGTACACACGATGCGGGCGCTCACTTGGCACCTCCGGCGACGGGCCGAGCGGCCTTGGCCGCGACGCCGGTGAGCGTCACGACCGTGCGGTTCTGCGCGACGAGGTACTTCCTGGCGAACGCGGCGACGTCCTTGACCGTCACCGTCCCGATCTGCGCGAGCAGCCGGTCGAGCGCCTTGGGGTCGCCGGTGGGCGCGGTGTTCACGGCGAGCATCAGGGCGATGGCCCCCGGCGTCTCGAGCTGCATCATGAGCGAGTAGCGCAGGTTCGACTGCACGTCGGCGAGGCGCTTCGGGTCGAGCGTGCCCGCCGCGAGCTCGGCCAGCGCGGCGTCGACGGTGCGCTGCACCTCGGGCAGGTCCTTCGGGTCCTTGCACGTCGCGAGATAGCCGAAGAGGTGCGCGTCGCGGTGGTCGTCGTAGTCGGCGCTGACGTCGTAGCAGAGCTGCCGCGTGAGGACGAGGTCGCGGTAGAGCGGGCTCTGCGGCCCGAAGAGCAGCGGCCCGAGCACGTTCTGGATCGCCGCGTCCTTGGTCTTGAGCGTCGCCGCCGGCGTGTGGTAGCCGGCGTAGAGGCGCGGCATGGTCGGGGTCGCCCAGTCGATGTGCGCGGTGCGCGGCGCGGTCTGCGGCGGCTCGACCGGCACCTTGGTGCCGGCGCCTTTGCCCTTCCACGCGCCGTAGTGCCTCTTGACCAGGGCGAGGGTCGCCTTCGGGTCGAAGTCGCCGACGACGAAGATGACGGCGTTGTCGGGCCGGTAGAAGCGCTGGAAGAAGTCCTTGCTGTACGCGTAGTAGCCGGGCATCGCCTGGATGTCGGCGACGAAGCCCATGGTCGTATGCTTGTAGGTGTGCACGTCGAAGGCCTTGTCGTAGAGCACCTCGGCCAGCTTGCGCACCGGGTTCGCGAAGTTCTTGTTGTACTCGCCGAGGACGGCCTTGGTCTCGGTCTTGAACCCCGCCTCGTCGTAGGTGAGGTTCTGGAAGCGGTCGGCCTCGGTCTCGATGACGAAGGGCAGGGCGGCGGTGGGCCCGGTCAGGTGGAAGACGGTCATGTCGGAGGAGGTGAAGCCCGACGAGTCGAGGCCGCGCTCCTTGAGCGCCGCCTCCCACTTGACGCGCGGCCACGTGGGCGTGCCGAAGAACATCATGTGCTCGAAGAGGTGGGCGAAGCCCGAGTGGCCGGGCTCGACCTCGTTGCGCGAGCCGACGCGCATGAGCGTGTAGTACGCGACGATCCCCGGCGCGGGCGCGGGCACGGTCACGACCGTGAGCCCGGTCGGGAGCCGGGTGATGGTCATCGGCGGCGTCACCGCCTTTGCCGGTTTACGCCCCTGGGCGAGCGCGAGGCCCGGCGCGGCGCAGGCGAGCGCCAGGGCAAGCACGAGCACGGTCTTCATCGCTACCTCCGGTGCCAGAACGCGCCGCAGCATGTCGCAGCGGCGGGCCGCGGTCAAGGCGGCGGGGTCAGTCGCGCGCCCGTTCAGGCTTGCATCTGGCCGCGGGTCGATGGAGAATCCCGCCTCAAGGAGAGAAGGTATGGCACACGACGAGCAGGTGGTCCTGGGTATGGCGCGCGCGGTCTTCATGAACCGGCTGCACCTGCTGCGCTTGACCGAGATCGTCCGGCTGCAGATCCGCCCCAAGGACGACGGGATCATGTCCCTGCCGCCGGAGCTCGATCACCAGATGGTCGAGCAGGCCTTCAACTTCGTGCTGACCTGCTTCCCTACGGAGTACCACGCGCAGATTCACCAGGCTCGGCGGGCATGGCTGGAGCTTCACTAGGCTCGGCGCCCGGCGCGGCCGCGGCGGTCGCCTTCCCCTGACGCATCTCCAACACCTTCTTCGCGTAGCCTGACACCGGCGGGTCCGGCGCCTTGGTGTTGCGCACGCGCACGACGCTGCCCGGGTACGAGCTCGAGCCGCCCATCATCGACCAGCCGGGCGGGAGCTGCGGGTCGGTCCAGAAGTAGAGGAAGCGCGCGTCCTTCGGCGCGAGGTTCACGCAGCCGTGGCTCGCGAACTTGCCGAAGCCGTTGTGCCAGTAGGCGCCGTGCAGCGCGAGGTCGCCGGAGAAGTACTGCGTCCACGGCACCTTCGAGACCATGTAGGACTCGTCGGTGCCGCTGAGCCCGCTCATCTTGGTCTCGGCGAACTTGTGGTAGATGCGGTAGACGCCGGGCTTGGTGGGCGTCGGCTCCTTGCCCTTCTTGGCGACCTCCTTGCCCGAGGAGATGACGGTGGCGAAGACCGGCTTCGCGCCCTCGTAGCCGATGAGCACCTGCTCGTCGGTGTTGATGTCGACCCAGCGCTCGGTCGGCCCGACGCCGGCGGGCGGCGGCGAGACGGCCGCGAGGTTGCCCATGGTCGACGAGAGCCACTCGTGCTCGCCGACGCGGTACGCGCGGCGCGGCGGGCGGCCGGCGCCGCGCTCGGCCAGGACCTTGATCTCGAGCACCGGCAGGGCCGTGCGGCCCTTGTAGGTCTTCACCTTCTTGCCGCCGGTGGGCAGGGCGGTCGTGTCCGCCTTGTGCATCGCGACGAAGACGAGCGGCAGCGCGACCTTGGCCTCCTCGAGCTTGACCCCCGCGTGGTCCGAGGGGGAGAGCTTGCGGATGAAGCGCTGCTCGAAGATGAGCCCGCAGTCGGTGCGCAGGTAGCTCTTGCCCTTCACCGACAGGCCCGGCTTCTGCAGCATGCACTTCCAGGCGCCGCCCGTGGGCCGCCCGTTCTCGGCCTCGATGTCCTTGACGCTGGCGTAGCCGACCGGCTGGCCCTCGGCGCCCTTGGGCACGTCGATGGTGGCGAAGTCGCCGGGGATGAGCTTGCCCGGCGGGATCTTCGGCAGCTCGACGCCGCCGGGCTCCTTCTTCGACGGCTCGAGCCACTTGTCGCACACCCAGCCGCCCGCGATCACCTCGACCCAGCGGTTCTTGCCGGTGCAGCCGCGGCCGGCCTGGGCGCCGCGCCAGGCGACCCGCGTGTCCGCGGCGATGGTGCCGCGCACGCGCGACTTGTCGTCGGGCTCGACGTAGGCGACGGCGCTCTTCTTCAGCTTCAGCGATCGGATCTCGGGCGGGTACAGCGGCTGCGAGGCCGGCGCGACCGGCGCCGGGGCCGCCGCCGCGACCGAGATCAGCGACGGCGACGGCTGGGAGGCGGCGCCGATCTCGCGGCGCGCGCGGGTGGCCGGCGTCTGGTTGCACGCGCACGACGCGCCGAGGATGAGGGCCAGGGCGAGGCGGATGGGGCTCCCGAGGCGGGCCATTATCCGAAGTGTCTGCCTCATGCTGGACGTTCCGTCAACTTTTGCCGCCACCCGCCCGGCTCCTACAGGAGGTGGCCGCACATCATCGCCGCGATGAAGTCGAGGTTGTTGCCCTCGATGCACTCGACCAGCACGCCCTGGCCGTCGCCCTGGTCGTCGGCGCGCGCGGTGATGTCGATGGCGACGTTCTCCGGGGGCTGCGCCCAGTCGCAGGCCAGCGTGACGCACGCCGCCGGCGCGAGGGGCCCCTGGGCCTGCACCGTGCACAGCACCGCGAGGTCCGGCGCGGTCTCGGCGAAGCTGAGGTAGACGGGCGAGGCGGCGATCGTGCCGCGGTTGCACACCTCGGCGGTCAGCGTGGCGCCGCCCGTGTCGTGGCACTCGCCGCGGGCCTGACGCACCGTGAGATCCGGCAGGTGGGTGTCGCCGGGGGCGGTGCCGGGCACGTTCTGCCGGAAGTTGTTGTAGCCCGGCGCCTGCCAGTTCGGCAGCCACGCCGAGGTCCGCGGGATCTCGCCGGCGTCGCCGACGTTCGTGATCGAGTAGGCGTGCTGGTTCCACACCGGCCGCGCGGCGACCCAGCGGTCGAGCCGGTCGGCGATGACGCGCACGCCCTGCACCTGCGAGCCCGGGTGCGCGGCGCGGCACACCTGGCCCTGCTCGGGGTGGGTGACCGGGTCGCGGCACACGAAGGGCCCCTGGCACGACGCGGTGTCCTGGCAGCGGCACAGGCCGAAATCGTCCTGGGGCTCGGCCTTGACGCAGGGCAGGAGGCCGGGGCAGTCCTGCGGCTCCTTGCAGCGCAGGCCCGCGAAGATGGGATCCACCGCGGGGCACGACAGCTCGACCGTGCCGTTCGTGTTCGAGGGGATGACCAGCTCGGCCTTGCCGTCGCCGTCGACGTCCGCGACGATCGGGTTCTCGTACCAGGTCGCGCTGTTGTGGAACTGCGAGTACAGCACGTCGCCGGTGCGGCCGTCGTACACGCGGGCGAAGCACTCGTCGGCGTAGATGACCTCGGCCTGGCCGTCGCCGTCGAAGTCGAAGATGGACGAGCCGGTCGAGCTGGAGGTCTGGTCCTGCGACGCCTGCGACCAGAGCACCCCGGTCGTGCTCCCTGACGGGCAGCGGCTCGCGTCGGGCGCCGCGCCGGTGCAGTCCGGATCGTAGACCGTGAACTCGTGCCACCCGGCCACCGCCACCTCGGGCAGGCCGTCGCCGTCGAAGTCGCCGATCGTGGGCGGGCCGCCGAGCCCGGCGCCGGCGAGCGGCAGCGGGCCGAAGATGACGCGGCCCGACAGCGTCATGATGCGGAGCTCGCCGAGCGCCGTCTGGGGGCTGTCGGGGGTGGCGTTCGCGTTCGCGACGACGACGATCTCGGGGATGCCGTCCTTGGTCAGGCGGTCGTCGCCGGCCGCGCTCGCGCCGTAGGTGCCGAAGTCGGCGAGCGCGATCTGGCCGCGGCGGCCGAGGCCGGTCACGGCC
>DASXVK010000146.1:0-9795 GCA_036504295.1 Polyangia bacterium | reverse complement strand
CGTCGAGCCTCCCCCTCACCGCGCGCTTCCCACGCGAGCTGGTGCTCAAGCCTGTGAGATCACTCGTCCACCCCGTGAACGCCCACCAACCCGCCTCGATCCTCGCGGCGCTCCTCGCGGCCAGCGACCGCGGCCCGGACCGGGCGCTGCTCCGCTTCGAGGGGGCCACCCACGGCTACGGCCTCGTCGCCGACGCCGCGGCGCGCGTGGGCGCGGCGCTCGCCGCGCGCGGCGTCGCCGCGGGCGACCGGGTCGCGCTCTTCCTCGAGAACTCGCCCGGGTTCGTCGTCAGCTACCTCGGCGCCTTCTTCGCCGGCGCCGTGGTCGTGCCGGTGAACACCGCCTACCGGGCGGTCGAGCTGTCGCACATCCTCGGCCACGCCGGGGCGCGGCTCTGCGTGGCCGACGCGGCGCGCGCGGCGCTCGTGGGCGACCTCGTCCACGCGGGCACGCTCCCGGGGCTGCCCGTGGTCGCGCCGGGCGACCTCCTCGCCCAGGACGCGCCCCCGCTCGCGCCGCCGAACCTCGGCCCGGACGACCTCGCCATCATCGGCTACACCTCCGGGACCACCGGCCGCGCCAAGGGCGCCATGCTCAGCCACGGCAACTTCATGAGCAACGCGGCCGCGCTCACGGCGGAGTGGGGCTGGACCGCGACCGACCGGCTGCTGCTCACGCTGCCCCTCTTCCACATGCACGGGCTCGGCGTGGGGCTGCACGGCACCCTCGTCGCGGGCGCGGCCATCGACCTGTGGCGCCGCTTCGACGCCGCCGCCGTGCTCACCGCGCTGGCGGTCGGCGACGTGAGCATGTTCTTCGGCGTGCCGACGATGTACGGCCGCCTCCTCGCCGCGGCCGCGGCGGCGCCCGAGCCCCCGCGCGCGCCGGGGATGCGCCTCTTCGTGAGCGGCTCGGCGCCCCTCGCGCAGGACCTCTTCACCGGTTTCAGCCGCACCTTCGGCCACGTCATCCTCGAGCGCTACGGCATGACCGAGACGGTCATGATCGCCGGCAACCGCCTGGCCGGGGAGCGCCGCCCGGGCGCCGTCGGCTGGCCGTTCGCCGGCGTGGCCGTGCGCGTCGTCGACCCGCGGACGCGCGCCGCGCTCCCCGCCGGCGAGACCGGCGAGGTCGAGGTGCTGGGCCTGAACGTGTGCCGCGGCTACTGGCAGGACGAGGCCGCCAGCCGCGCCGCCTTCAGCCCCGACGGCTGGTTCAGGACCGGCGACCTCGGCCACCTCGACGAGGGCGGGTGCCTGACGCTGAGCGGCCGCGCCCGCGAGCTCATCATCAGCGGCGGCTTCAACGTCTACCCGCGCGAGGTCGAGGACGTGCTCGCCGCGCACCCGCAGGTCGCCGAGGCGGCCGTGGTCGGCCTGCCCGACGCGGACCTGGGCGAGGCCGTCACCGCCGTGGTCGTCCGCCGCGACCCGGCGCTGACCGCGGCGGAGCTCGTCGAGCACTGCCGGGTCCGGCTCGCCGCCTTCAAGAAGCCGCGCGCCGTCCACTTCGTCGACGCGCTCCCGCGCAACGCCCTGGGCAAGGTGCAGAAGCACGTGCTCAAGGCGTCGCTCGGCGCAGGCTGACGGGCGGCACCAACACCTGACCGCCTGACGGTTGACAGCGGCCACCGGTCGTGATGGTTTGGCGGCGTCATGCGTCTCAGGAGGGTACCCATGCGCCCGCAGCACCGGAGCAGCGCCACGCCGCTGCTCGTCGCCCTTGCGTTCACGCTCGCCGCGCCGGCCGCCTTCGGCCAGCCCGCCACCACGCTGCGGGACGCCGTCGAGCCGTACGGCTTCGTCCTGCTCAACGGCGCCTACAACTCGCACGCCGTCAACAACATCGACGTGCCCTACATCGTGACCACGACGGCGAAGCAGGGCAGCCTCACGGCCACGGCGCGGCAGACCCGCCTCGGGCTCAACCTGCGCTATCCGAGCGAGGGCATCCGGCTCCTCGGCGGCGCCAAGCTCAGCGGCAAGGTCGAGGCCGACTTCTTCGGCGGCATGCCGAACGCGGGCTACGGCGACGCCTTCGGCCTCGCCCGCCTGCGCCTCGCCTACATGACGCTCGACTGGGGCCCGGTGCAGCTCGTGGCCGGGCAGGACTGGATCATCCTCGCCCCGCTCAACCCGATCACCATCGCCCACGTGTCCGTCGTCGGCTTCGCCGGCGCCGGCAACCTCTGGTTCCGCCTGCCCCAGCTCCGGCTCCAGGGCCAGGTCGGCAAACGCTTCGGCTTCGAGTGGGCGGCGGGCGTGCTCGCGCCCTACGACCAGGAGCCGACCGACCCGGCCTCGAAGCAGTTCCAGACGGCGAACACGCCGGGCCCGGGCGAGCGCAGCAAGACGCCCATGGTGCAGGGCCGCGTCGCCGGCTACGCCACCTTCCTCAAGAAGCGCGCCACGCTCGGCGTCTCGGCCCACTACAGCCGCGAGCGGTACGACCTCTCGGCCGCCGGCTCCAGCGACGTCATCGAGCGGCGCGACATCACCTGCTGGGCGGTCGCGGCGGACCTCATGCTCCCGATCGGGCAGTGGGCGGCGCTCTCGGGCGAGCTCTTCACCGGCTCGGACATCGACATCTTCTGGGGCGGCGCGCTGCAGGGCGTGCGCAAGCAGGTGGACCCGGCCGACCCCGACAAGAAGCGCCTCACCGACGTCACGCGGGTCCGGTCCACGGGCGGCTGGGGTCAGCTCTCGCTCTACCCCGTGGCCCCCCTGGGCGTGCACCTCGGCCTCGGCTTGGACCAGCCGAAGGCCGCGGACGTGCAGCCGCTCAGCGGCAGCACCCCCGCGATCGCGGCCAACAGCGCCTTCTACGCCGCCGCGATCTACAGCCCGCTCCCGCGGCTGCGCTTCGCCCTCGAGGTCGACCGCATGTGGACGCGCTACATCGGCACCGACGCGGCCGAGTTCACGGTCCCGGCGACCCACGTCAACCTCGCCGCGTTCTACGAGTTCTGACGCGCGCGCCCGCGCCGCTTGACGCCGCCCGCCTGACCCTGGGAGAGTAGCCTCTCGCACCACCGGGAGGCCCGCATGTTCGACGTCCTGCTCTCCGCCGAGGAGCGCCGCGTGCGCGACGAGGTCCGCGCCTTCGTCCGCGACCGCGTGCCGCCGCAGCTCCTGAAGGACATGGACGCCGATCGCGTCCGCTACCCGCGCGAGTTCGTCGAGATGCTCGGCGCCGAGAACCTGCTGGGCCTGCGCTTCCCCGGGGCGGTCGGCGGCCGCGGCCTCGGCTGGGTGGCCGAGATGGCCGCGCTCGAGGAGGTCGGGGTGCTCGGCTCGGCCCTCGGCTGCGCCTTCGCCATGCCGAGCATCGTCGGCGAGGCGCTCACGCTCTACGGCACCGACGCCCAGCGGGAGCGCTACCTCAAGCCGATCCTCGCCGGGCAGATGGTCTCGGCCGAGGCGCTGACGGAGCCCCGCGGCGGCTCCGACTTCTTCGGCGCCACGACCACCGCGGTCCGCGACGGCGACGGCTTCGTCCTCAACGGCGCCAAGCGCTTCATCGTCGGGGCCGAGGGCGCGGACGTCTTCCTCGTCTACGCGAAGACCGACCCCGCCGCGAAGCCGCACCAGTCGCTGTCGGTCTTCCTCGTCGAGCGCGCCTTTGGCGTCGAGGTGCAGCACGTCTACGGCCTGATGGGCACGCGCGGCGGCGGCACCGGCCGCATCATCTTCCGCGACGTCCGCGTACCCGCCGCGAACCTCGTCGGCCCGCTCAACGCCGGCGGCGAGATCTTCAACCGCATGATGATCCCCGAGCGCATGACCTCGGCCGGCGGCGCCCTCGGCACCGCCCGCGCGGCGCTCGAGGTGGCGGCGCGCTACTCGAACCGGCGCAAGGCCTTCGGCAAGCTCATCCGCGAGTTCGAGGCGGTCTCGTTCAAGATCGCCGACGCCGTCGCGCTCCTCGACGCGGCCCGCGCCCTCGCCTACGTCGCCGCCCGGCACATCGACGCCGGCCTCGACGCGCGCCGCATCGTCTCCGAGGCGAAGAAGACCGCCACCGAGAACGCCGTGGCGGTCACGAACCACGCCATGCAGGTCCTCGGCGGCATCGGCTACACCAGCGTCTACCCCGTCGAGCGCCTCCTGCGCGACGCGCGGCTCATGACGATCTGGACCGGCTCGAACGAGATCATGAACCTCCTCGTTCAGCACGAGTACTACCGCGAGCTGCTCGAGCGCGCGCCCAAGGTCCGCGACGTCGAGCAGGACGCGGTCGACGGCGAGGACGAGAAGGTGTACGAGTGACTTGCGGGAGCGCCTTCGTGACCATAGATTATTGACCATGGCCACCAAGGATCGGACCATCCCCGCGGGCGAGTTCAAGGCGCGCTGCCTCGCGTTGCTCGATGAGGTCGCCCGCACGGGCCGGGCAGTGCGAGTCACGAAGCGCGGCCGGCCGGTGGCCCGCGTCGTCCCGCTCGAGGAGCACGAGCCGGCGTCGCTGCGCGGCAGCGTGCTCCACGAGACCGACCTGGTGTCGCCGGTCGAGGCCGACTGGGACGCCACCACGTGATCATCCTCGACACGCACGCCTGGATCTGGTGGGCCGCGGAGCCCGCCCGCCTCTCCAAGCGGGCGCGGGGCGCCATCGACGGGGCGACGCAGGTGGGCGTCTGCGCCGTGAGCTGCTGGGAGGTCGCCATGCTGGTTGCGCGCGGCCGGCTCGTGCTCGACCGCGACCCGCTCGCGTGGGTCGAGCAGGCGCTCGCGCTGCCGCGCGCCGCGCTGATCCCCCTGGAGCCCGCCATCGCCGTCGCCGCCGCGCAGCTCGATGCCTCGTTCCCGGGCGACCCCGCGGATCGCATGATCGCGGCCAGCGCCTTGCACCATCGGGCCGCGCTCGTCAGCAAGGACGCTCGCCTCCACGACCGCCCCGGCCTGCGCTGCATCTGGTGACCCATTTGACTCGACCGCCGCGGGGTCCGTAGGATGCGGGTCATGCGCCTGTGCTCGCTCGTCCTGCACTCTCTGGTGCTCACCCTGGCCCTCGCGCTCGCCGGCTGCGGCAGCGACGGCGCTACCGCCCGCGGCGACGGCGGCTGCTACGGCGCCGACGCCGCGGCCATGTGCAACGGCACCGAGGGGCCGCAGGCCGCCTGCGTGGCGCTGCCGGATCACACGGTCATCGCCGATCCCGCGCAGAAGGCGAGCGTCACGTCGCCGGCGTATCAGCAGGAGGTGCGACGCTTCTACGGCGCGGCCGACGGGTTGCCGTCGAAGGGCGTGCGGGCGCTGGTCGCCACGTCCGAGCCGCTGCTGTGGGCGGGCACGATGGGCGGCCTCGCGTCGATCGATCCGACCGCCGACGCGCCGACGTTCGCCGCAGCCGCCGGCGAGGCGGGCACGCGGCCGGTGACGGCGCTCGCCCCCGATCCGGAGGACGCGACGGGGCACGACCTGCTCGTCGGGTTCGCCGACGGCGTGGGGCACCTGCACTCCGGCGTGCTCGAGGACGTCGTCGCGATCACGAGCGGCGATGTCACCGCCGTCGCGCTCGACGACACCACCACGTACGTCGGCAGCGCCTCCGGCCTGTGGGTGATCCAGGGCGGCGTCGCCGGCCTCGAGACCACCATCACGACCCCGGTCCGCGCCGTGCTCGTCGAGGGCGCGGGCACCGTGCTCGTCGCGACCGCGACCGGGCTGCTGCGCGGCCACCACGGCGCCTTCGCTCCGGTCACGGGCCTGCCGTCCGACGATGTCCGCGCCCTCGCGCGCGACGGTGCCACGGTCCTCGCCGGCACCGCCGCCGGCCTCGCGACCATCGCGGGCGGCGCGGTCACCGGCACCGTCCGCGGCGGCCCCGGCGCCCTGCCCTTCGAGGACGTGACCGCGCTCGACGTCCCGGACGACCAGGTGATCGGCTTCGCCCGCGGCGCCGCCGGCGCGCCCTGGGAGTCGGGCGCCCTCCCGTGGCACCTCTACCTCGGCCCCCGCTGGCTGCCCACCGACCACGTCAACGCCGTCGCGACCACTCGCCAGCGCCGCTACTTCGCCACCGACGAGGGCCTCGCCGAGATCCGCCGGATCCCCATGACCCTCGCGGCCAAGGCCGCCGGCTACGAGACCGTCGCCGAGTCGCGCCACCTGCGCATGGACGGCTTCGTCACCACCGACTCGGTGCTCGTCGACGCGAACGACCCGGCGGCGGGCGTCCTGCCGCGCGGCGACGAGGACAACGATGGTCTGTGGACCCAGATGCACATCGCCGCCGAGTGCTTCGGCTACGCCGCGACCGGCGACGAGGCGCTCTACCAGCACGCCCGCCGCTCGCTCACCAACATGTTCCTCGAGATGGACGTGCCCGCGGCGGGCAACCCGGCCATCGACGGCTTCGTCGCGCGCTCGCTCATCCGCGACGACGAGCCCGACCTGTGGGCCCAGAAGGTCGCGAACGAGAGCTCCCGCTGGAAGGGCCCCGTCACCTACCAGGGGCGCCAGTACCTGTGGAAGAACGACACCTCCTCCGACGAGATCGACGGCCACTTCTTCGGCTACGGCATCTACTACGACCTCTGCGCCAAGGACGAGGCCGAGCGCGCCGAGATCCGCAGCCACGTCGCCCGCCTCGCCGACTACATCGTCGCGAGCTGCTTCTACCTCCTCGACGAGGATGGCGAGCCCACGAGCTGGGGCAAGTGGGGGCCCACGTACGTCAACGAGGACATGCTGGCGCAGTTCGGCGCGCGCGGCCTCAACGCGGCGCAGATCCTCTCGCACCTGCGCGTCGCCTACCACGTCACCGGCGACGCGCGCTACCAGCAGGCCTACGAGTACCTCATCGAGGTCCACGGCTACGCCGAGAACGTCCGCCTCGCGCACGACTACATGAAGAAGGTCTCGATCAACCACTCCGATGACGAGCTGCTGAACCTGGCCTACTACCCGCTGCTGCGCTACGAGCCCGACCCGGCGCGGCGCGCCATCTGGGCCGAGGCGGCCGCGCTCAGCTACGACAGCGACCGCTGGGGCCTGCGCGGCGACCGCAACCCGCTGTGGGCCTTCATCTACGCCTACGCGCTCGGCGCCGGCAGCGGCGTCGAGACCGCGCTCGCCGACGCCGCGCGCACGCTGCGCGAGTTCCCCCTCGACCTGCGCCAGCACCTCGTCGACAACACCGGCCGCATGGACTTCACGGTCCACGGCGACCTCGACCGCTTCGACGACAAGCAGTTCACCGAGACGCCGCCGTACGACGAGAAGGGCGTGGCGATCTTCAACTCCAACCCGTACTGCGTCGTCCAAGGCGGCAACTCGCAGGTCGAGGTGACGCCGTCGCACTGGCTGCTGGCGTACTACTTCGGCCTGTACCACGGGTTCCTGCAGGAGTAGTGCGGCCCCGGCCCTATCCCGTCGACGCCGTCGCGCGCGCCGCGTTCTGCGTGCGCAGCCACTCGCTCATCGGCTTGAACAGCCACTCCTCGGCGTAGTCGCTGATGAAGAGGTCCGCGTGGGCGATGGGGACCGCGTCGGTGCCGACCGCGAGCAGCTCGTTGACGGCCATGCGGCCGTGCTCGTACGCCGACAGCGCGGCGTCGCGCGGCACGATGCCGTCGCCGTTCGCGACGACGGACAGGAGCGGCCCCGTCACGCGGCGCTCGAACTCCTCGGTCAGGTTGCGGCCGTCGATGAAGAGGTCCTTCGTGCCGACCCACTCGGCGAGCTCGCGGTTGAGGAACCGGTTCGGGTCCTCGACGGTCTTCGCCAGCTCGGCGGCCTTGGAGAGGTCCACGATGTGGGGGTGCAGGTAGACGTTCAGGAGCCACGGCACGTGCGTGAGCAGCGGCAGCGCCACCTCGGCCAGCCGCCGGGTGCCGCGGAACGGCAGCAGCCCGATGAGCCGCGGCGAGACGAGCGCGGCGCGGATGAGCGGGTGCATCGTGCCGAGGTGCAGCGGGCCGCCCATGCACACGAGGGCGCCGACGCGCGGCCGGCGCGCCAGGGCCGCCTGGATGAAGCATAGCGTGGCGCCGAGGCTGCAGCCGACCAGGTCCACGGCGGTCGCGGTCGTCCGCGTGTGCGCCAGGATGTGGTCGACGGCCACGCCGAGGTCGAGCAGCCCGAGCTCCTTCAGGCCGTAGCGCCGCGTGCCGCCGTCGCACACCGACTGGCCCTGGTTGCGCATGTCGACGGACCAGACCTCGAAGCCGGCGTCCGCCAGGTACGCCTCCATCGAGCGGCCCCGGGGGTGGTAGCCGAAGATGAACGCGTTCATGCCGAACCCGGGCACGATGGCGAGCGGGCGGCGCGTGGGGTCGAGGCGGCCCGGGGCGACGGTCTGCTTGAGGCCGAGCAGCCAGCCCTGGCCGTTGGGGGCGAGGTGACGCTGGATCTCGATGTCGGTCATGGCTTGGCCGCCTTGGGGCCGTCGAGGACGGGGCAGGCGCCGATGAGGCCGTGGCTCTGCAGCAGCGGCGCGAGCGCGGCGCGCGCGGCGTTGCGGTGGCCCCTGGCTGTCTCCTGGTTCCGCTCGACGTCGCGGTGGTAGCGACTCAGCTCCTCGGTGATCTTCTGCGCCTCCATCTCGAGCGCGGTCACCTCGAGGATGGCCTTGCGACGCGCGTCCTTGTCGTCGAGCGACATGGCCTCGGCCTCGGCGCGCTGCTTCTTGAGGTCGGCGTCCATGCTGTCGCGCTTCTGCTGCGCCGCGTCCCGGCGCTTGCCGAGATCGACGGCCAGCTCCTCGGACTCCTCGGCGCGCTTGAGCCGCTCGGCGCCCGCCGCGATGGCCGGGGTCTCGAAGCTCGCCTCGCCCACCTTCGGCGCGGCGCACAGGGCGCGCAGCTCGGTCTTCTCCTTGCAGCCGGTCAGGGCCACGCAGCTCAGCGCGAGCATCAGGGGCAGCCAGCGACGCATGCATCCTCCGGGGTGTGCGGCGAAGGGTACCCCAGGATGTCGCGGAGTCCAAGCGCGCGGTCAGCCGCCGGGGGCGGCGCGGAACGCCGCGAAGACCGCCTCGAGCTGGCTGGCCCAGAAGCGCCACTCATGGCCGGCCGCGGGGGCGACGATGATCTGGGCGGGCACCTGGTGGGCGACGAGGTAGCGCTCCATGGCCCGGAGCTGGCTCACGCCGACGACCTTGTCGCCGCCGCCGTGGGCGAGGTAGAGGCCCATCCTGCGCAGCGGCTCCAGCCGCCCGGCGGCGACGACGTCCTCGTCGCGCCAGCGCTCCGGCCAGCGGTCGCGCGGCCCGAAGACGACGGCGTGGATCTTGTACTCGCCCTCGGACGGCCGCAGCAGGCCGAGCTCGTAGGTGCCCGAGAGGCTGGCGGCGAAGCCGAAGTCGGGGTAGCGCCGGGCCACGACGAGCGCGCCGCGCCCGCCGGTGGAGTAGCCGATGATCGCGCTGCCCGCGCGGTCCTGGCGCACCGGGTAGTGCGCGCGCAGGTACGGCAGCACGACGGCGCCGACGAAGACGGCGCCCGGCACCCGGCTCCAGCGGCCGCGGCTCTCGGGGTAGAAGCGCGACTCGAACACGCTCTTCCCGGTGTCCGGGCATGCGACGACGACCCCGTGCCGCTCGGCGAGGGCGGCGAGCTCCGGGCCGCGCTGCCAGTCCTCGGCGCGGCCGTTCCAGCCGTGCAGCGCGATGACGAGCGGCGCGGGCGCGGCGCCGCGCGAGCGGGGCACGTAGACGAGCATGCGGCCGCGCGCGGCCTTGCCGCCGGCGAACGCGGCGGGCACCGGCACCCGCACCTCGGCCCAGCGGCCCGCCGGCGCGTCCGGCCGAGCGGCGGCGGGCGCAGCGAGCGCGAACAGGGCGAGGACGACA
>DASXVK010000145.1:0-4911 GCA_036504295.1 Polyangia bacterium | reverse complement strand
CGTCGGGGGTGAAGAGGCCCTCCGACTTGACGGTGAGCGACAGCGGCTGCCCGGCGACGCTCACGTCCGAGACGTCGGTGAACGGCACGCTGAAGCTCTGGCGGTACGCGAGGCCCAGCGCGAGCCACGGCCGCGGCTCCCAGCGCACGCCGGCGTGGAGCGCGGCCGCCGCCGGCACCGCCTCGTCGACGCGCGGCTCGACCGAGCGCGAGGTGCCGGTCGCGCCCTGCACGGCGCCGTTGAGGCCGGCGAGGTAGTTGACGCCCACCCCGAGGGCGAGCCGGTCGGTCAGGCGCACGGCGAGGGCGGGCACCACCATCAGCCGCTGGGTGCGGTTGTCGTACAGCGGAAAGAACGGCTCCTGGGGGTAGCGCGAGATGATGCGCAGGATCGAGGTCGGCGGGACGGTCAGGGCGATGCCGACGAAGAGCCGGCGCTCGAGGGGGCCCCCGAGCGGCACGACCAGGCGTCCGCCCACCATGAGCGCGGCCGGATCCGCGATGCCCGCGGGCTGGCCGCGCACGCTGAGGCCCGAGCCGAACCCGAGGACGCCGGCGCCGACCTCGGTGGCGCCGCTGAAGGCGAGCCCCGCCGGGTTGTAGTAGACCGCCGAGAAGTCGGAGGCGCTCGCGGTGACCGCGCCAGCCTGCGCGCTGGCGCGCGGGCCGAGCCCGAACACGTCCGCCGGCGAACCGTACGCCTCCCCCGCCGCGAGCACGACGAAGAGCGCCAATACCTGGGCAGCGCGGCTCATGTGATGAAGAGGCGTAATGATAGCGACTCCGGTCGCCGCGGTTCAAGCCCTGCCCGGCGTGACCCTGCCCGGCGGTTCGCTTGTCCGGCCGCGGGTGGGTCACTACAATGGAGGGGTGCTCGTGACCTCCCAGGCGGTGGCGGCCGTCCTGCTGGCCGTGCTCGTGGGCTGCGGCTCGGGCGGTGGCACGACCCCCCGGCGGGATGGCGGCGACGACCAGGTGACGTGCGTGCCCGGGCAGCCGTTCGACATCGGCGGCTCGTTCGCCGTGCTCGCGACGCTCAACGAGCACGTCGAGGTGCTCGGCCTCACGCTGGAGGACCCGAACCCCCAGGCCGAGGTGCTCATGCGCACCGACCTCGTGCCGCACGACGGCATGGTCGACATCAGCTCGGTCGTCTGCGCCCTCAAGCTCCCGGACGTCCAGCTCCAGGGGCTGCAGAAGCCGCTGCGCTTCATCGCCCCCGCCGAGCTCCTCGCGTCGGAGCCCGCGGTCACCGTCGGCGCGACGGTCTCGGGCCAGACCACCTGCGCCACCTACGAGACGCAGGGCTCGATCAACGTGATCCTGGGCGCGCGGCTCGCGCAGCCGGCCACCGACTTCCTGCCGACCAACGCCGCGACCCAGGGCTGCGGCGGCGATCCCCTCGCGCCGTGCATCGGCGGCGCCGGCGTCGGCTGCGTCTGCGATCAGGAGGGCGACGGCAAGCCCGGCGCCACGCTCGGCATCGAGAACGCGCCCGTGCTCCCCGACCTCAACCAGGTCTACGTCACCGAGCGGCTGACCATCTCCATGCGCGGCGTCATCTTCAGCTCGGACCTGATGCATGGCACCGTCGACACCTCGCTCGAGCTGACGATCCTCGGCTGCCACCGGGCGACCGGCGACTGCGACCCCGGCGCGGCCGCCGCGATCAAGAACATCAACCCGAGCATCACGCAGGACCCGAGCTACACCTCGCCGTTCATCTCGAAGCGCATCGACCCCTCCTGGGACTGCCTCCGCGTGGCCGCCGAGCGCCAGAACCTGTTCCCGCGCTAGGTCGCCGGGCTCCCGTCGCGGCGGCGTTGCCGCGCCCTGGCGCGCCCGCTAGGATCGGGGCGTGCGCCACGGAGTGATCGTCGAGCTCGGGGCCATGCCGCTCGCCCTCGCCGGCGTCGTCGCGTGCGCCGCCTGCGGTGGCGGCTCGGCCCAGCACCGGCCCGATCCGGACGACCAGCTCCCCTGCGAGCCGGGCGGCGCGTTCGACCTCAACGGCCGGTTCGCGCTCATCGCGACGCTGAACGAGGAGATCTCCGTGCTCGGCCTCGAGCTCGAGGATCCCAACCCGCAGGCCGAGGTCTTCCTGATGATGGACCTCGTCGTCGACGGCACCACGGTCGACGCGAACGTCCGCGTCTGCGACATCACGATCCCGCCGGTGCAGCTCAAGGGGCAGCCGAAGCCGCTGCAGTTCGTGGCGCCGCCGGAGCTCAAGGCGGCGGAGCCGTGGGAGCGCGTGGCGACGACCCTGTCGGGCACGACCACCTGCTCCACCTTCAGCACCGACGCGCCGCTCACGGTCGTCCTGGGCACGCGCCTCAAGGACCGGCTCCACGATCCGCTCCCCGTCGACCCGCAGACCCAGGGCTGCGACGGCGACCCGCTCACGCCGTGCGACGCCACCGAGGAGCTCGGCTGCATCTGCGACTACGAGAACGACGGCCAACCCGGCGCCACCCTCGACGTCATCGACGCGCCGGTCCTGCCGGACCTCGACAAGATCTACGTGACCCAGCGCCTCTTCCTCACGCTCTCCGGCCGCGTCCACGGCTCCGATCTCCTGGCGGGCGCGGCCACCGACTCGCTCGAGCACGGCATCCTCGACTGCCACCGGCTGTCGGGCCCCTGCTCCGCCGAGGCCGCGAGCGTGATCCAGCGGATCAACCCGACGATCGAGCAGGACCCCCGCTACCCGTCGACCTTCATCGCGAAGCGGATCGACGCGACGTGGGACTGCCTGCGGCTGGTGTCGGAGCGGAACGCGGTCTTCCCGAAGTAGGAAGAAGCAACAGGGAGGCGGGGAGTCAGGGAGAACTGCTTGGGTTTCGTCGCGCCCGCGCGCGCATCAGCCGCCCACGCGCGCGGCGGCGCAGCCAACAATCTGAGACTCCCCGTCTCCTCGTCTCCCTGTTCATCCGTTCCCACGAACTCGTCTACGGCAGCGGCGGGATGACCGGGTAGTCGGCGGCGCTCGTGCGGTGGCAGGGGTTCGCGCCGCTCGAGCAGGGCTGCACCGCGCCGGTCTGCACGTTCGCGGCCACGAAGTGCGCGTCGGACAGGATGGCGGGCACCACGAGGTAGCCGGCGTACCAGAAGTCGCTCACGCCCAGGCCCTGCGTCACCGGCCCGGCCACGCCGTCGGCGTAGATCTCGACGCCGCCGACGAACACCCGGATGGTCGCGTTGCCCTTCGTGGCGTCGCTCTGGTTCGGGAAGTGGTCGACGCCGATGTGGTAGGCGTCGATGGGCGGCAGCTTCATCTCGATCGCCTCGGGGCCGCCGGCGGTGGTCATGTCGATGAGCAGGCGCGGGTCGTCCGACGCGTCGATGCACTTGTTGTTGCCGCCCGCGCCGCGGCAGGTCGAGAAGGGCAGGTGGGTGCAGTCGGCCGAGATGAGGCAGGACTGGTTGTTCGTCGGGTCGAGCACGCCCCAGTCGGGGTTCGGGTTGTTGTAGTAGCAGTCGTTGCCGGTCCCGGCGCAGCTGCTCGTCGCGATGTTGCACTTGCCGGACGAGCACTGGCTGTCCGACGTGCAGCTCCCGCCGGAGCGATCGTTCCACTTGCGGCCGCTGGCCGGATCCGCGCTCTCGCGCGCCAGGTGCAGGTCGAAGTCGCCGTTGTTGTCCCACTTGAGCTGCACGTAGATGCCGGCTGCCGGGATGGCGTGGACCCCGATCTCGTGGTCGAGGTCGGGCTGGGCGGCGTCGACCCCGTTCGCGCTGTCGATGTCGCAGCCGCTGCCGGCCGCGCTGCACACGCCGCCGGTCTGGGCGCACGTGCCCGCGGCGCACGCGAAGGAGCAGCACTGCGCCGGGTCCTGGCACCCGCCGCGGCCGAGCGGGCAGTCCGCGCGGTGGTCGCGGATCTTGAGCGCGAACGTGTAGACGCCGGGCACGTCGGGGAAGAAGCAGGGCGCCATGACCTTGTTCTGGCCGGCCGTGCACTTCACCTCGTGCACGCCGGCGGAGATCTCCTTCACCCACTGCTCCTCGCCGTTCGTGAACTGGTCGGCGGTCTTGCTGCCGGTCGGCGCGCGCGTGAGCGCCCACGTGTAGACCGAGACGCCGGCGGTGTTGCCCGGCGCGCGGCTGCGCGAGCCGTCGAGGTTGACGAGGGTGAGCGGCGCGACCGTGATGTCGGCGCCGGCGGCGGCCACGGGCGGGCCGAAGAGCGGGAGCTGGCCGCGGCTGACGCCGGCGGCGGTCGGCGGCTTCACGACGAAGAAGCCGCGCCCGTTGCCGGCGAGGCTCATGGTGTAGCTCACCTGCACGGTGAAGCTCTGGCCGACGCCGAGCGTGTCGCCCGGGCTCAGGCCGGTCACCACCGGCGCGCCGAACTCGGCGCTGCCGTCGAGGAAGAAGGACTCGACCGGGAACGGGTCGGTGCCGTCGTTGCGGCAGGTGGCGGTGACCGGGCCGCTGCGGTTCTCGACCAGCGCGAAGTCGACGAAGGCCGGCGTGCAGGCGATGCGCGGCCCCTTCTGGCTCGACCGCAGGTTGAGCGCCAGCCGCGGCGTCACGAAGTCGTTCGACGCGATCTCGAGCGCGCCGCTGTGGTCGCCGGTCGTGCGCGGCGTGTAGGCGACGGTGAACTTGCGCTCGTCGCCGGGCGCGATGCTGACGCCCTTGACGGCGTCGACGTCGTCGCCCAGGGCGAAGCCGCCGTCGGTGCCGTTGAGGCTGATGCCGCTGATGAGCAGGTCGCTCGAGCCGAGGTTGCGCACCGTGACGGGCCGCGTGGCGGTGTCGCCGCTGACGACGCCGGCGAAGACCACCTCGGCGGGTGGGTCCGTGACGATGCTCGGCCCGGCGCCGCGGGTGGGGCCGCTGCCGCAGGCGTAGAGCGCGGCCAGGCCGCCGCAGCCGAGGGCGGCGGCCGCCGCGAGGAGGAATC
>DASXVK010000144.1:0-3445 GCA_036504295.1 Polyangia bacterium | reverse complement strand
TTCGACCGCGGGACCCTGGGGCGGCTGGTCGAGCGCGCCGGGTTCGAGGTCACGTGCGTCGAGACCCGCGGCATCAACCCCATCGTCATACTGGCGGACCTTCG
Source organism: Polyangia bacterium (assembly GCA_036504295.1). Classification (GTDB taxonomy): domain Bacteria; phylum Myxococcota_A; class Polyangia; order JACRCY01; family JACRCY01; genus DASXVK01. Next base: position 3,341 of record DASXVK010000144.1, on the reverse strand, counting down.
CTCCGCCACGGCGAACGCCACGCAGGCCCAGCAGATCGCCGATGGGGCCAGCACGCTCACGGTGAAGCAGAGCCCCCTGTTCGCGCCGGTGCGGGCCGCCCACCGCGCCGTCGACACCGCGCTCGCGCTCACCGGCGCCGGCGACCTGCTCATGCTGGCCGCCCGGAGGCGCTCCTGCCCATGACCGAGCCGGCCGCGAGCGTCATCGTCCTCAACTGGAACGGCCGCGCGCTCTTGCCGGCGTGCCTGGACGCGCTCGCCGCGCAACGGTACCGCGACTTCGAGACGCTGGTCGTGGACAATGGCTCGACCGACGGCTCGCTCGAGCTGCTCGCGTCGTGTCCCGCGATCCGCGTCCTCGCGCTCGGCGAGAACGTCGGCTTCGCGGCCGGAAACAACCGCGGCATCGAGGCGAGCACCGGGCGGTTCGTGATCCTGCTCAACAACGACACCGAGGCGGACCCGGACTTCGTGGGCGCGCTGGTCGCGGCCGCGGAGGCGCACCCGGAGGCGGGGCTGTGCGCGAGCCGGATGCTGCGGCTCGACGACCGCGCGCGCATCGACAGCGCCGGGCTCGGCCTGACGCTGGCCGGGACGGGGTACCCCATCGGGGCCGGGCGATTGGACGGGCCGGCATTCCGGCGACCCGGGTGGGTCTTCGGCGCGTGCGCGGGCGCGGCGCTGTACCGGCGCGCCATGCTCGAGCACATCGGCGGGCTCGACGAGGAGTTCTTCAGCCACGTCGAGGACACCGACCTGTCCTTCCGGGCGCAGCTCGCCGGCTACCGCTGCCGGTACGTGCCCGAGGCGGTCGTCTATCACCTGGGTGGCGCGTCGAGCCGCCGCGTGCGACGCGACGTGCTGTACCGCATCCAGCGCAACCTCACGTGGGCGTTCCTCAAGGATGCGCCCCCGGGGATGCTGCTGGCGCTGTTGCCGCTGCACCTCGCCCACGCCGCCCTCTGGCTCGGGCGCGCGGCGCGGGCGGGGGAGGCGGACGCGGTGTGGCAGGCGAAGCGGGACGTGGCGCGCGGGCTGGCATCGCTGCGGGCGCGCCGCGTCTCCGTGCAGGCCCTCCGGCGGCGGTCGAGCCTCGAGCTCCTGCGACAGATCACGCTCTGGCGTTGAGCGCGGATGTCGCCGCGCCGTCGCGCTCGCGGTGGCCGCGCGAGGCTGGGCGCGTGACGAGGTTCCAGGCGAGCTCTAGGCGGCGTCGCTGCCGGAGCGCGGTTCCGGGGGATGCTCGGTGCGCTTGCGCCGCCGGCGCCACAGCTCCTCCCAGCGCGCCCGCTGGGTCGGATCCTGCTGAACGTTGTCTCGTATCCACGCCACGACGAGCGCCACCATCAGTCCGAGCAGCATCCCGGCCATCGTGAGCTGGCCGCGCTTCGGCCCCGACTTCTTGGTGGGGAGGACGGCCGAGTCGATGACCTGCGCGTTCGCGGTGTCCCGGACCTCGTTGATCTTCGCCATCTCGTGCTGCTTCATCAGCAGCTCGTACAGGGTCTCCTGGATCTTGAGGTCCCGGTACAGGCGCAGGTAGTCGAGGCCGAGCTGGGGGAGGTCCCCCACCGGCTTGAGCACGTGCTGCACCCCGCCGGCCGGGGAGGAGGTCGGCTGCTCCAGCTCGCTCACCTGGCGCCGCAGCGCCGCGACCTCGCGCCGCACGCGAGCGGTGTTCTGCTCATCGGCGCCGCCGAAGCTCTGCAGGTAGCCGAGCGACACCTCACGGCTCATGATCTCGCCGCGCAGCGACGCGACGGCCCGCACCGTCGCCTTGGTCTGCTCGGTGATCTCGACCACGCCGTGCCGCGCCTTGTAGTCGCGAAACCCGATCTCGGCCGCGGCGAGGTCCCGCTTCACCTCCTCGAGCCGCTTCTCGAGGAAGCGCCGCTCCTGACCCGCGCGGCCCATCTCGAGCTGGTTGTTCAGTCGATTGACGGCCTCCGCCATCGCGTTCGCGACGTCGCGGGCCCGCGCCGGCACCCGGTCCTCGACCGCGAGGGTCACGATGCCGGTCTTCCGATCGGTCCCGACCTTGACGTGCGCCGCGAACGCGAGGCGCGCCTCGTCGGGCGTGCGCGCCTGGTAGACGCGCCCGAGGTCGAACTTCGCGATGGTCTCGTCGGCGACGGTGCGGCTCTGGAGCAGGCCGACGAGCAGGCCGGCGTCGCCGCCGCCGCCCATGCCGAGGAGGTCCAGCGGCAGGCCCTGGCCGACCGATCCGAGCAGCGCCGAGGCCTTGCCGGCGCTGTTGGGGCGGGACGGCAGCATCTGGACGGAGGCGGTGTACTGGAGCGGCAAGAGGAGCGAGATCACCACCGCCACGACCGCGAAGGGCACGGTGATCGCGACGATGACCCCGAGCTGCCGGGCCAACAACCAGGCCAGCTCGATCAGCCCTGCGCCCTGGGGTCGTTGCCGCTCGAGGTCTGCCATTGGTCGCGGTGGAGCCAGACGGTGGAGCCCCGACTATAGCGTCGGTGACGGGGCTGTCAATTCAGCTCCAGCTGCGACCATATCCAGGCGCGCCACGACTTCCGCGGCGGGGCCGCGTGTGCTAGTTTCGCTCGCGTCGGCGAGCGAGATGACGAGCTGGTTCAACAGTCACGTGGTGCCCAGAGCGGTCGCGCTGCGGCGTCGCGTCTACGAGCTGAACCGCATCCTGTACCTGCGCGCCGACGTCGATCTGCTGCGGGACGAGCTCGATGCGCTCCGGTCCAAGCTCGAGCTGGATGAGCGCGCGATCGAGGAGTACCAGCAGGCGCGCAGCGGCGGCGACTATCAGCGGGTCTTCGAGGAGCGCACGCCGCTCGTGACCGCGTGCGTGGGCACGTACAACCGCGCCGAGCTGCTCATGACGCGCTCCCTGCGGGCGCTCCGGGCGCAGGACTACACGAACCTCGAGATCCTCGTCGTCGGCGACGGCTGCACCGATGACACCGAGGCCCGCGTCACGGCGCTCGCGGACCCGCGCGTCCGGTTCGTGAACCTGCCGGCTCGCGGCGCCTACCCCGAGCTGCCCCGCCTGCGCTGGATGGTGGCCGGCACCGTGCCGTTCAACCACGCGCTCGGGCTCGCGCGCGGCCACTTCATCACCCACCTCGACGACGACGACGAGTGCCCGCCCGACCGCGTCAGCACGCTGGTGAAGTTCGCGCAGCAGGAGCGGGCGGACCTCGTGTGGCACCCGTTCGAGTGGGAGGACGGGTACGGCCGCTGGTGCCTGCACCCGGCCCCCGAGTTCGGCCGCGGCAACGTGACCACCTCGTCGATCTTCTACCATCACTGGTTCACGCGCATCCCATGGGACATGAACGCCTACCGGCTCCACGAGCCGG
>DASXVK010000143.1:0-2199 GCA_036504295.1 Polyangia bacterium | reverse complement strand
GGGACAACTCTCGCAGTGCCCGACGCCCATCTACCGCAATGCGCTGGAGTACCACCGAGATCGCCCCCCAGGCCTCAGCGCGCGAAGGCGCCCGCTCGAAGCGCCACCTGGGGGGGTGACGATCTGTCGGCGCGTCCACCCAGGCTCAGGCCCAACCGGGTTGACTTCGGGGCCGCGCGCGTGAAGACTTCGGGCCGGTGGGCAAGCGCGGACAGAGCCGCCGAGCGGCGGCGGCGACCCCGGCCCCGACGGCCTCGGCGTGGCGCACCCTGGCGCCGCGGTTTCGCCGCGCGAACCTCATCGGCTTCGTCGCGGCGGCGCCGTTCGCGCTGCTCGCGGCGCGCCCCGCGCCGCAGCTCGTCGCCCTCGCCGCCCTCGCCGCCCTCGTCCTGGGCGCGGGCCTCTGGGCCCGGCGCCGCGGCCTGCCCGAGAGCAGCCTCACCGCACCGCTCACGGCGCTCGCGTTCGCCCTCGTCGCCGCCGGCCGCGCGCTCGCGGGCGGCGACGGCTACGCCGGCACCCTCCTCGCCGGGCTGCTCGTCTTCCTGCAGACCGCGCTCGCGATGTCGGACACCGTCGCCGCCCCGTCGCTCGCGCCCCCGGCGCCGGGCCTGGCGCGGCTCGGCGCCGCCCTCGCGCGCGGCCCCGGCGGGCGTCTCGCAGTGACCGCCGCGCTCGCCCTCATCGTCGTGCGCGGGCCCATGGTGGCGCTCGGCACCCACCAGGGCGGGGCCTGGGCCTGGGCGGCCATCGCCGCGCTCGCCGCCGCGCTCCTGTGGCTGCGGCCGACGCCGCGCGGGACGCTCCTCGCGCGCCTCGTCTTCGCCACGATCCCGGGCGGGCTCGTGCTCGGGATCGTGACCGACTTCGGCCTCTGGGCCCCGCTCGGCCGCCCCATCGCCGGCTGCCTCGGGGCCGTGCCGCCGGGCCCGCTGCCGCTGCTCGCGGCCGTGGCCGCCGCGAGCGCCGTCGCGCTCCTGACGACGCTGATGGCCGCCGGCGCCGCGGCGGCGCAGGACGCCGCGGGCGAGCCGGCCGAGGCGTCGCAGGGGCGCTGAGGCCGGCCTCCGGTCACCCCGAGCGCCGGTCGCCGGGCTCCCGCCGCCTGCTCCCGCCTTCTTGACACCCCCGCGCGCTCCGGCTACAACGAAAGCGGTTTTCAATTGCTCGGAGCCGAACCCGCGCCAAGGGTCCGGAACTTCATGGATCCACGCGAGATCGCCCGCTCGACCACCGCCGAGATGCCCGTCCAGGCGCCGCGCGCCGCGGCCGCCCGGCGGCGGCTGGTGCTCGTCGGCAACCCCAACGTGGGCAAGAGCGTCATCTTCGGCGCCCTGACCGGCACCTACGTCACCGTCTCGAACTACCCCGGTACGACCGTCGAGATCACCCGGGGCAGCGCCGAGCTCGGCGGCGAGCGGTGGGAGATCATCGACACGCCCGGCGTGAACAACCTCGTCCCCATGAGCGAGGACGAGGTGGTCACCCGCGACATCCTGCTCGCCGAGCGCGCCGACGCCGTCATCCAGGTGGCCGACGCGAAGAACCTGCGGCGCGGGCTGCTCATCAGCCTGCAGCTCGCCGAGCTCGGCGTGCCGTTCGCGCTCAACCTCAACATGGTCGACGAGGCGCGCAGCCGCGGCCTCAACTTCCGCTGGCGCACGCTCGCCGAGCGGCTCGGCGTCGAGGTCAACGCGACCGTCGCGACGGAGAAGCGCGGCCTCAAGGGCCTCGCCGACCTGGCGCTCCGGCGCACGCACGCGCCCGCGGGCGGGGCCGCGCCGTTCGCCCCCACGTACCCGCCCGCGATCGAGGCCGCCATCGACGCCGTCGCCGCCGAGCTGCCCGAGGCGCCGCTCGCGCGCCGCGGCCTCGCGATCATGCTCCTGTGCGGCGACGAGAGCCTCGCGCCGTGGACGGCGGCGCACCTCACGCCGGCGCAGCTCGCGACCATCGACGACCGCCGGCGCGCCCTCAGCGTGGCGGTCGGCGGCCCGGTCTTCGCGGCCGTCAACCGCCACCGCCTGCGCCTGTGCGACACCCTGGTCGAGGCGGTGCTCATCCGCGCCGAGGACGAGGCGCCGGCGATCACCGCCGACGCGCCGCGCCGGGCGCGCGCGTTGAAGGCCGGGCTGCTGGCCGCGCTCGGCACGCTCGTCGCCACGCTCGCGGTCGACGGCGCGCTCGCCGCGCTCGACG
>DASXVK010000142.1:0-3444 GCA_036504295.1 Polyangia bacterium | reverse complement strand
CGACCCACATGGCGCCCGAGATCGAGGGCTTCCTCTTCGACGGCCAGAACGCGGAGCAGGCGTTCGACTCGGCCACCGGGTTCCGCTTCGTCTCCGAGGGCGGCTACTTCCACTCGCTGCCGACCGCGCCGCTCAAGGTCTTCATCGACCACTTCGCCGAGGCGCAGCGCGCGCTCGGCTTCGAGAACGAGAAGGACCACCCCGAGGTCGCGCCGTCGCAGTTCGAGCTGAACTACGCGCACACCGACGCCCTCCTCGCCGCCGATCAGATCCAGCTCTACAAGCTGCTCGCGCGCCAGATCGCCGCCGCCATGGGCCACACCGCGAGCTTCCTGCCGAAGCCGCGCACCAACATCAACGGCAGCGGCATGCACATGAACCTGTCGCTCTCGCAGGGCGGCAAGAACCTGTTCCACGACGCCCGCGGGCAGGACGGCATCTCCACCTTCGGCTGGGAGTTCGTCGACCGCATCCTGCACAGCGGCGAGGACCTGTGCCTGGTGCTGAACTCGTCGGTGAACTCGTACCGCCGGCTCGACCCGCACTACGAGGCGCCGAACCAGATCCGCGCCTCGGCCGTCGACCGCGCCGCGATGGTGCGCATCCCGATCGGCAACCACCGCTCGGCGCGCGTCGAGGTGCGCTCGGTCGCGCCCGACGTGAACCCCTACCTCGCGACCTACGCGCTCGTGCGCACCGGGCTCGAGGGGCCGCACGACGGCCCGTCGGCGGCCGGCCGGCGCGACGCGCGCGACCGCGTGCTGCCGGGCAACATCCAGGAGGCGCTCGCGCGCTACGAGGCCAGCCCCTGGGTCGCGCAGCTCCTCGGCGTCGACAACCACCGCAAGTACGCGGAGGTGAAGCGCCAGGCCGCCGACCGCTGCCCGAAGGAGCTCGGCACCCGCGTCAAGACCGGCGAGATCCGCTTCCACCACGAGGTGACGAACCAGCACCTCTGGGGCCAGTTCTGACCCCCGCCCCGGCTCACCACTTCAGCCTGTAGTGCAGGTACGGCACCGCCCAGCCGACCGCCGCGCCCACCGCGGCGCCGGTGAGGACGTCGGTCGCGTAGTGCTTGTCGGCGGCGACGCGCAGGTAGGCGGTGAGCGCGGCGAGCGTCAGCCCGGCGGCCCACACGTAGGGCGCGAGGCGGTAGCGGCGGAGCGTCGCGACCGTGCCCACCGAGGTGGCCGCGGCGAAGGCGAGGCTCGCGTGGCCGGAGAAGAACGACAGGTTGTTGTCGGCGGGGTCGCTGGTGTGCGCGCGGTCGGCGGGCGGGAGCGCGCGCACGAACGGCCGCTGCCGCCCGGCCGCGAGCTTCACCGCCTGGGTCAGCACGCCGGCGAGGGCCGTGGCCTCGGCGGCGATGAGCGTGTCGTCGGCCCAGCGGCGCAGGCCGCCGGCCGGATAGGCGTCCAGCCCGAGCAGCGCGACGGTCACGGCGGGCGTGAGGAACAGGGTCACGTAGCTGAGCGCGTCCGCCGTGCCGATCGCGCCCCAGCGCAGGTCCCGGCCCGCGCGGTCGAAGGCGTTGCTCTGGCACCAGTGGCACGCCGCCGGCGCGAGGGAGGCGATGCGGTACTCCGTCGCGACGAGCGTGACGGCGAGGACGCCGGTCACCGGGCCGTCGATGCGCCAGTCGACGGTGAGGCGCGGGACCGCGAGCCGCGGCGCCGGCGCGACCGTGACGGGCGGCGGGGGCGGCAGCGCGGGTGCGGTCGCCGGCTGGGAGGCGGGCGCGGCCACGGCCGGCCGCGCCGCCCCGAGCAGCGCGGCCACCGCGAGCGCGATCACGCGAGGAGCAGCGCGGCGGCGCATGGTCACCGCTTGCCGACGAGGCGGAGGAGCGGCGAGACCAGCAGGTAGGCCGAGAGGCCCGTCAGCACCACCGCCGAGCCCCACGACACGACGTTGAGCCAGCGCGGGTTGGCGTGGTGCCCCATCAGCCGCTCGTTGCTCCCGAGCCGGATGAGGAAGAAGAGGAAGATCGGCAGCACGAGTCCCTGCGCCACCTGGGACAGCCGCATGATGAAGAGCAGCGGCGCCCCGGGGACGAGCACGATGACCGCGCCGACGACGAGGATGGCGGTGAAGATGCCGTAGAACGCGGGCGCCTCGGAGTAGCGCTTGTTGAGCCCGTGCTCCCAGCCCATGGCCTCGCAGATGGCGAACGACGTCGAGATGGGCAGGATGACCGCGCCGAAGAGCGAGGCGCCGAAGAGGCCGGTGGCGAAGAGCGTCGTCGCGTAGCCCTTGGCGAACGGCACGAGCGCGAGGCCGACGTCGTCGATCGTGGTCACCTTGATGCCGTGGGCGTACAGCGTCGCGGCGCAGGCGACGATGATGAAGAAGCTCACGACGTCGGTGCTGATCGAGCTGATGAGGACGTCCCAGCGGGCGAAGCGGTAGTCCTCCTCGGTGATGCCCTTCTCGACGATCGTGCCCTGCAGGTAGAAGTACATCCACGGGGTGATGGTCGTACCGATGACCCCCACCATCGAGAAGATGTAGTTCGGCTCGTTGATGAAGGTCGGGACGACCAGGCTCTTGAGCGCGTGGCCCCAGTCGGGCTTGGCGTAGAACGCGGCGAAGATGTAGCTGACGTAGAAGAGCACGAGGAGGAGGAAGACCTTCTCGAGCCGCTTGTAGTCGGCCTTGAGCACGGCCACCCAGATGAGCAGCACGAAGAAGGGAATGAGCGCCTTGCCGAGCCACGGCGCGTGCAGGTGGGTCGCGGCGGCGACCATGTTCACCGACGAGGCGAGCCCGGCGAACTCCGACGCGGCAGTGCCGATGTTCGCGAGGAGCACGAGGAGCAGCAGCCAGGCCGTGGGCTTGACGCCGAACTCCTCACGGACGAGGTCGGCGAGCCCCTTCTGCGTGGCCACCCCGATGCGCGCCGTCATCTCGAGGGTGAGCATCAGCAGGATGGTGATGGGGATGAGCGTCCAGAGCAGCGCGTAGCCGTACTGGGCGCCGGCGAGCGAGTAGGTGGCGATGCCGCCCGAGTCGTTGTCGGCCGTGGCCGTGATGAGCCCCGGGCCGAGGACCGACAGGAAGAGGGCGACGTTGCGGCCGATCCGCTTGAGGCGGCTACCCTCGGGCAGCGCGAGCCGGGTCCACAGGCCGAAGCGGGCCATCGCTGCCTCCGCGCGTGAGGCGCAGGCGGCGCGCACGGCGGCGCGCACGGGCGGTGCGCGAGGACCGGGCGCTGGCCCCGCGGGAGCTTCGGCGTGCGAGGTGGCTCACGGGGCACGTATACCGGCCCCGCGGCACGGGGTCAAGCGTCTCTGGATGGGGGCGGGGTGGACGCGCCGACAGATCGTCACCCCCCCAGGTGGCGCTTCGAGCGGGCGCCTTCGCGCGCTGAGGCCTGGGGGGCGATCTCGGTGGTACTCCAGCGCATTGCGGTAGATGGGCGTCGGGCACTGCGAGAGTTGTCCC
>DASXVK010000141.1:0-37485 GCA_036504295.1 Polyangia bacterium | reverse complement strand
ATGATGAGCTGGGGCCCGGTGGCGAGGTCGACGAGCAGCGCCGCGGCCTCCGGGCTCGCGACGGTCGCGATCTCGGCCACGGCGACGCGCGCCGTCTCCAGCTCGGCCCCGAGGGCGCGCGCGCGCAGCTCGTCGAGGGTCGCGGTGGGGCGGTACGGCAGCGCCGCGGCGAGCAGCGGCCGCACCCGGGCCGCGAGGGCCGTCCGGGCGCGCAGCGACGTCGCGCGCGCCCGCGCCGGGCCGGCCGCGGGATGCGCCTCGTGCTGCGCCACCCACGCGGCGAGCGCCGCGCCGTCGAGGTGGGCGTCGATGCAGGCGAGCTGAGCGCGCGCGACCTCGTCCTCGAGCGCGGCGCCACGGGCGCTCTGCGGGAAGCGGGCGCGGAAGCGCGCGAGGGCCGCGGCCGCGTCGTCGCCGGCGGCGCGCACCCGCTCCGCCTCGAGCTGCTCGATGCGCGTCGCCGCCGCCGCCGCCTCCACCGTCCCGGGGTAGCGCGCGAGGATGCGCTCGAGCGCGCCCAGGTCGTCGCCGGCGTCGCGCAGGTCGACGGAGCGCAGGCGGGCCTGCGCCTCGGCGGCGCCCTCGCCGTCGGGGAACTCGTCGAGGAACGCGCCGAGCGCGGCCGCGTCGCCGCGCGCGAGCGCCGCCCTCAGCTCCGCCTTGACCAGCAGCGCCCGCGCCTGGGCGACGAGCGCCGGATCGCCCAGCGTGTCGATGAGGCGACGCACCGCCGCGGCGTCCCCGGCCGCCCGCGCCCGCGCGAGGCGCTGCTCGCCGAGGCGGCGCCGGGCCTCGCGGGTGAAGCGCCCGTCGGGATGGTCGGCGAGGTAGCGGCGGTACCCGTACACCGAGTCGATCGCGCGCGCCTCGCGCCACTGCAGCGCCTCGAGCCGGGCGCGGACCTCGCGCGCGCGCGGGCCCGCGGGGTAGCGGGCCAGGAAGCCATGGTACGCGTCCGCGCTGTCCCGGCCGAGGGCCGCCGTGAAACGCCGCTCCTCGCACCCCGCGACGGCCAACATGAGCGCCAGGCCGCACAGCGCCGGCACCCGGAATGAGCCGCTCGACCACACGCGTCGCAGAGTCTAGCCGGAGGGCGCCATCACACGCAAGCCACGAAGGAGATTAGTGATCCTTGACAGGTTTTGGCTCGCTCAAGTAGAGTCATCGCATTCTCGCGAGGCGTCCGTCGACAAGCCCCGCGTCTCGTCACCCCGGAGGAGGCCGTGTCAGACAACCGGACCACAGGTCCCCGTGACATCAAGGATCTCAAGGCGCGGCTGGGCCTGAAGCCAGCCGCCGCACCCGCGGCCCAGGCGCCTGGCTCGCAGCACGGCGGGATGCCCGCGCCCGTGCCGGCGCCGCCCGGCTTCGGCCCGCCGCCCGGCTTCGGCCCGGCGCAGCCCGCGCCGCCCGACCTCACCCGCGACCCGTTCGCGGTGCAGGTCGCGGCCCCGGTCGTGCAGCCCAAGGTCGACTTCGAGATCCCCAAGGAGTGGACCAACGAGGCCGGCCCGGGCGCCAAGGAAAAGAGCTCGATCACCCCGATCCTCATCTACGTCGCCATTGCCCTCGTGCCGCTCATCGTCGGCTACGCCTGCGGCCGGATCAACGGCGGCCGCGCCGACGTGAACCAGACGATCGAGCACGCGAAGAAGATCAAGAAAGAGGTCGACGGGATCGCGGCGGTCAACCAGAAGGTCGAGGCGGCCTTCGACGCGAGCATGGCGCGCGCGGCCCAGCCGAAGGCGGCCCTGCCCGACATGGCGTTCGTCGACGAGATCAAGGCGCTCAACCTGACGGCGCCCGGCACGGACACGATCTTCCGCTCGAACTACTACCACATGAAGGACCTCGCCATCGAGCGTCTCTTCAACTACTACTACGCCACGATCCAGCTCTACGAGCGCGCCAACATCCACGCCCGCCGCTCCGAGGCGGACAAGGATCTCCTCGAGCGCTACGCGAAGCAGGCGGCCGCGAACAAGGAGACCGCCGAGCAGACCTTCGGCATCACCATCGACCCGTCGGGCCCGATCCCCGTAGGCAAGCTGGTCATGGTGGGCGAGGTCATCTGCAAGAAGGAGTTCAAGGACGGCTGCCAGAAGCCCAACCAGTGGGACGGCTTCTGGGTCAAGTCCGACAACACCGCCACGGCGGTGAAGCGGATGCTGAATACGCCCAAGGAGAAGGAGAACGAGCGCGTCATCCCCATCGACAAGACGGCGCTCTTCCAGAAGGTCATCGTGGGCTCGCCCGAGGCGCTCGCCGCCGAGGCGTACGGCCGCCGGCTCAAGGAGATCAAGGACCTGATCGAGAAGCTCAAGCCGGCCCGCAAGGACCTGCTCAAGGAGCTCGAGGACCAGGCCGGCAAGTCGCGGCTCTTCGCGCTGTAGCTCCCCGCTCCTCGCCTCGCCGCGTTCGCGGCCTCCGCTGCGCCACCGCCCCCGCTCAGGTCCGCGTCACCCCCAGCAAGGCTCCAGGCTCCGGACTCCAGGCACTTCACGGCCTGCCGAGCGCGACCGTCGGCGCTCGCGCCAACGGCCCTGGAGCCTGAGCCTGCCCGTGGGGCGCTGCCGGACGAGCGGTCGACGGAGGATGCGAGGGCGAGACGATGGAGGCCGCTACGGCAGCAGCAGGCCGAGCGTCGTGCCGACGAAGTCCGGGACGGCCTGGCCGTTGACGCGCTTCATGGTGTAGGTGGGGTCGGCCACGTGGCCGAAGACGAGCTGGAACGGGGTGCCCGCGGGGATCTGCGTGCCGGGGGCCGGGCCCATGAGCGGCAGCGCAAACTTCCACTTGCGGTTGTACCCGGAGGCCGAGACGAAGCCCGCGGGGTCCTGCTCCTCGCTGTAGAACACCTGGGTCCCGATGCAGCTCGCGTTGCCGGTCTCGCCCGGTTCGTCACCGATCGTCGTGCTGGTGGCCCCGAGGTTGATGTTGGTGAAGATCACGCAGTTGGCGCCGCTGAGCATGGAGCCGGGGATGCCGCCGATCGGCTCGTGGAAGGTCAGGTGGATCCAGTCCTCCGTGCCCACGGTCTCGCGCACGAGGGTCGGCTTCAGCATGGCCGCCGGGATCGGCGTGAAGAAGGGCGCCCAGAGGTCGGTGCGCATCAGGTGGTCGCCGACGGCGGCCACGGCGTGGACGATGAGGTTGTACTCGCCGGGCTCCTCCGGGAGCGCCGGGGTGAAGGCGATCTGCATGGTGTCGTAGGCGAAGGTGACCGTCGGCTGCGAGTTGAGGGCCAGGCCCAGCTCGTCGAGCACGGTGACCTTCGTGTTCGTGGCGTCGAGCGGCTGGTTGAAGGTGATCCAGATGGGGCCGCTGCGCGGGACGATGGCGGGCACGGCGCTCGCCGGCGCGCCCTCGAGCGCCGGGATGCTCGACGCCACGACCGCGAGGCCCACGGGCGTCGGCTGCCGGAGGAAGATGACCGGGGTGGCGGCGCCGACGGCGAGCATGTGGTACGCGAAGCTGCCGCCCGGGTACTTGTAGAGCGCGGGGTCGCCGGTCTGGCCGGCGATGGGGGGCACGATCACCGTCACGAGGTCCAGGGCGGCCTCGCCGATGGCGAAGAAGTCCGGGAGGCCGGTGAACATGACGAGGCCGGCGGCGTCGGTGGTGCCGCTGGCGAGCGAGACCTGGGACTGGCCGTAGCCGACGCCCGCGCCGCTCTCGGCGTAGTCGTAGAAGCGCAGGTTCGTCCGCGCCGTCAGCGTCAGCCCGCCCGCCGGGGAGCCGTCCTCGAACTGGAGGATGGCCTGGAACGTCCCGGTCGCGGGCACGAGCGCGATGGGGCCGAAGGTGAGGACCGTGTTGTCGACCGGGTACTGCGCCGCGCCGGGGAGCGTGCCGTGGAGCGTGGCCGAGAGGTAGCCCTCGATGTCGATCATCACGACCACGTCGCCGGCCGAGACCTTGGTGAACGTGAACGAGCCGTCGGCGCCCGTGGTGACGGGCGTGGCGGCGATGCCGCCCGCGACGAGGGCGATCTTGGCCCCGGCCAGCGGCTCGCGCGTCGCGGCGTTCAGGACCACGCCACCGACCGAACCCTCGGCCTTCGAGGCCTTGACCTCGAGCGGCTGCTGGTCGCTGCCACAGGCCACGAGGCCGCCCACGAGCCAGGCGAAGCACGCCGCCTTCACTGCCGTCGTTCGCATATTCTCCTCCGTGAGAGACCTAGAACGAGAATCCGAGACCCCGGTGGGTCAAGATGACGCCGTAGCGCGGGTCGATGCCGTTGTTCGACTGCGCAGCCGCGACCCCGGCGATGGTGCTGATGAGGACCACCCCGCCGATGACGGCCACCGAGTGCCAGAAGTACTTCCAGCTCCGCCACTTCTTGGCGGTGCGGACGATGACGTTGGGCTGCCCCGCCCGGGCGGCGTCGTCCGCGTCGGGCGCGACCGCCACCTTGCCGGGGTCGATCTCGGCGACCGCGGCGGCCGCGGCGCTCTCGAGCTCGCCGATGGGCGCCGCGCGCTTCACCTGCTTCGCGAGCTTGCCCGAGCGGAGGTCGTAGAGGTAGACCGAGAAGTGCGCGCTGTCGCCCTGCTCCGCCACGAACGCCAGGAGCAACAGGTCGGCGTGGACGCGCCGGCCGAGCTCGCGCGCGGCGGTCGCGGCGGTGAGCTCGCCCATGGAGGCGCGCGTGCGCTCGAGGAGCGGCACCGGGTCGTCATCGTACCGGCCGAGGGTCTGCTCGACCTTCTTCTCCTCGCCGCCCGTGACCTCGACCGTCACCGTCGTCGGCACGAACCCGGTGGCCACGAACGTGAGGAAGTTGGCGCCGGCGCCGCAGCTCTGGATGCGCACCGGCGCGACGCCCGAGGGCACGCCGTTCAGGAAGACCTCGGCCCCGGGCGGGTCGCTCTGCACGGAGAGCGAGCCCTTGCCCAGCTCGTCCAGGAGCAGCTTCACCTCGGTGAAGATGCGCCGCATCTTCGGCGGGTAGAGCTTGGCGTCGTAGGCGAGCTCCGGGTCGAGGCTGCGCGCGCGGCGCAGGGCCTCGCGCGCGCCCTCGGCGTCGCCGTCGATGAAGCGGGCCGCGGCGAGCAGCTTGAGCGCGCCGATGACGGGCTCCATCGGTTTGGGCCGGCCCGCCAGGCGGTGCATGACCTTCTCGTACAGGCCGAGGGCGACCTTGAGCAGCTTCGTGGCCTCGGCGAGGTCCAGCTCGTCGAGCTTCTGCCGGGCCTCGCGGACCTTGCCGTCCGCCTCGCCGAGCGTCTTGTCATCGGCGGCCGGGTCGTTGAAGTGCGCCTCGAGGCTGGACGGCGCCAGGCGGGCGTCCTTGCCGACGGCGGTGTTGAGCCCCCGGAGCACCGCGCGCGCCGAGGCGGCGGCGCCGCCGTCGCCGTAGGCGTGGGCGACCAGCCCGACGCGTGGCCCGGCGGCGGGCGGCGCCGCCTGGACCCCCTCGACCACGAAGAGGAGCGCCACCGCGAGGGCAAGGCCCCGCCACTTCACGAGCGCGAACACACGAGCATTCGACACCGTTCCCCGGTGGCTGTCAAGATAGGGTCCTCGCGGTCAGCGACGGCGCCCTGCGCTCGGGCCCGAGATTCAGTTTGACCCGGACCGCGACCGCGGCTAAAGCTACGGTTCGAGCGCCGTTCCCGGGGGACAGCGGCGTGACCAGGAGAACGGCATGCGTGAGAAAGTCGAAGCGGTCCTCAACCAGATTCGCCCGGGCCTCCAGATGGACGGCGGCGACGTCGAGCTCGTCGACGTGGCCGACGATGGCACCGTGACCGTGAAGCTCGTCGGCGCCTGCGCCGGGTGTCCGATGTCCCAGATGACGCTGCAGATGGGGATCGAGAGCACCCTGAAGGAGTCGGTGCCCGAGGTCCGCCGCGTGGTGGCAGTCCCGGTCTGACCGGGCTACTTCTTCTTCTTCGCCGCCTTCTTCTTCGCCGGCTTCTTCTTCGGTTCGTCGCCGGCCGAGTCCGACACCACGGTCCCGGCCGGCTTCACGATCGCCGTGTCGTCGTCCACCTTGACCTCGGGCTTCGCCTTCTGGCGGCCGGTGATCTGGTCGACGACGTCGGAGTTGCCGTCGCCCTTGTCGGGATCGACCTTGCCCTTGAAGATCTGATCGGCGCCGCTGCCCTTCTTGTGCCTCGGGTTGTTCTCCTTGCGGCGCGCCTCGATGCCGTCGAGCACGGACTTCTGCGCGAGGACCAGGCAGTAGCTGCCGTACATGCTCACCTGGTCGATGGCCTTGAGGAAATGGTCGCCGGAGGCGGGCCACTCGAGGTGGTCGAGCGTCTCCTTGCCCTTCGAGTCGGTGGCCATGATCCGCTGCGGCTCGCCGTAGCGCTGCGCGATCATCGCGGCGAACTCGTCGAAGCTCTTGCCCTCGAAGAGCTCGGCGTTGAGGGCGATGAGCTGCTTCCACAGCTTGTCGTTCTCGAAGAAGAAGAAGCGCCGCTGGTTCGCCTCCCAGTAGATGAGCATCGACTCGTTGTTCTTGTGCGCGTACTCCTGATCGACGATGGAGATGTCCCAGCTCGTCTTCTGGCCGGTGAACTTGATGAGGGACTCGCGGACCTTGTTGATCTCCGCGTTCATGTCGTCGCGCAGCCGGTCCTGCTCGAGCGGGTTGCTGCTCGCCTTCTTCATCTTGTCGGCGTAGCTGGCCGTGATGTCCTTCGTGATCACGTCGATGACCTGCTGGGAGGTCATGCCCCACTTGTACTTGCCGGCCAGCTCGCCGATCGCGCGCGTGGTCTGCTCCGAGACCTTGGGCGGCGGCGGCGCCTTCTTGGCCTTGGTGGCGGCCGCCTTGGCCTTCTTCGGCTTGGCCTCGCTCTGGACGGGCGAGGCGACGAGGGCGAGAACGCAGAGGAAGCCCATCAGGCGCGTCATGGCTCGACTCCTGCCGGCCACGCGAGGGGCGCGCGGCCGCGCGAAGGCAGCATATCAGCGGGCATTTGCGGGCACAAGCCGGTCCGCGGCCGGCGCCGCGGCGGCTCAGCGCGCCGGGGCGGCGGCGGCGGCGCGGGCCGCGCCGCCGGGGGCCGCCGGACGGCTCGCAGGGGCCTTGCCGGGCAAGGCGGCCGGGGCCGCCGCGGGCGGCGCGGGCTTCGGCGCGGCGTCCTTGGCGCCGGGCGCGGGCGCCGGCTTCTTCGCGGCATCACCGGGTTTGACGCCGCGCGCCGCGGCGTCCTTGGACGGCGCGACCGCCGCGGTCTCGTCGTCGGCCGGCGCGGGCTCGGCGCGGCGCGGCGGCTCGGCCGCCTCCTGGCCCGGGGGCGGCCCGTCGTCGCCGGCGGTGCTGTCGCCGTCGGGCGCGCTCGCCGGCGGCTGCTTCGGCGGCTTCCACGTGTCGGCGCGGCCGGAGCGCAGGTCGCCGTCGGGGTTGTCCGAGTAGACCGCCTCCTCGCCCGGGCCCGAGTAGTCGATCCAGAAGGCGCTGCGCTGCCGCACGTCGAAGTGGACGAAGACCGAGTTCGGGTAGTAGCCGACGCCCACCTTGTCGAAGCCGCGGCGCAGGTAGTCGCGCAGGTCGGCGTTGCGCACGCCCTGCACGCGGAAGTCCACCGCCAGCCCCTTGCGGTGCGGGCTGCGGGGGTTGCGGGCGTCGGGGCGGTAGCCCGAGATGACCTCGACGCGCTTGCCGGCGTAGTGCTGGGCCACGCGGTAGAAGAGCGTGGCGAGGCGCGGGTGCATGCGGCCGACCCGGCCCTTGCCGTCGCGCATGAAGCGGTTGAAGCGCTTGAGCTCCGGCTGCCGCAGCCGGCCCTTCGGGTCGTAGGGGCGGTAGACCATGCTCTCGCGGTGGTTCACGTGGAAGAGCGTCACCGGCGCGAAGCGGGGCGCTTTCTTCCCCGCCGGGGCCTTGCGGACCCGCGCCGCCTTGCGGCCACCCTGGGCCTCGGCGGCGGCGGCGGGCACGACCACGGCGAGCGCGAGCAACAGGCGGAGGCACCGGGCGCGCATCGGCCCAGCTTCGTACGCCGGCACGGCGAAAGTCAATTTCCCTGCCGCAGGCGGGCGCGCAGATCGCTCAGGAGCGTGAGCGCCTCGAGCGGCGTCACGGTGTTGGGATCGACGTCCAGGAGCTGCTGCTCGACCGGGGTCGGGCCGACCGCGGGGGGCGCGCCGCTCGCGCTCGGCGGCGCAAAGAGGCTGAGCTGCGCCTTGCCCATCGCCATCTCGCCGCGCCCCTCCTCGAGGCCGGTGAGGATCTCGCGGGCGCGGCTGATGACCGCTCGGGGCAGACCGGCGAGGCGACCGACCTGGATGCCGTAGGAGCGGTTCGTGCCGCCCGGCACGAGGCGGCGGAGGAAGACGATCTCCTCCTTCCACTCGCGGACCGCGATGTTGTAGTTGCGCACCCGCGACCGCACGCGCTCGAGGGCGCACAGCTCGTGGTAGTGGGTGGCGAAGAGCGTCTTGGCGCCCACGACGTCGTGGAGGTACTCGGCCACCGCCCAGGCGATGCTGACGCCGTCGTAGGTCGAGGTGCCGCGGCCGATCTCGTCGAGGACGATGAGCGAGCGGCGGGTCGCGTAGCGCAGGATGGCCGCGGTCTCGCGCATCTCGACCATGAACGTGCTCTCGCCGCGGGCGAGGTTGTCGGAGGCGCCGACCCGCGTGAAGATGCGGTCGACGACGCCGAGGCGGGCGCGACGGGCCGGGACGAACCCGCCCATCTGCGCCATGAGCGCGATGAGCGCGGCCTGGCGCAGCACCGTCGACTTGCCGGACATGTTCGGGCCCGTGATGACGAGGATCTGCTCCTCGCGGGGATCGAGGCGCACGTCGTTCGGGACGAAGCCGCCCGGGGCCGCGAGGCGCTCGACCACGGGGTGGCGGCTGTCCTCGAGGTCGACGACATCGCTCTCGTCGACCACCGGGCGGACGTAGCCGCTCGTGTGGGCCACCTCCGCGAGCGCGGCGAGCGCGTCCAGCGCGGCGAGGCGCGCACCGGCGGCGGCGACACGCGGCGCGGCCGCGGCGACCTCGCGACGCAGGGCGTCGAAGAGCCGGGTCTCGAGCTCCACCTGGCGCTCCTCGGCGCCGAGGACCTTGGCCTCGTACTCGGCCAACTCGGGAGTGACGAAGCGCTCGGCGCCGGCGAGCGTCTGCTTGCGGGTGTACTCCCCGGGGACGGCCTTGAGGTTCGACCGCGTGACCTCGATGTAGTAGCCGAAGACGCGGTTGTAGCGGACCTTGAGCGAGCCGATGCCGGTGCGCTCGCGCTCGCGCGCCTCGATCGCGAGGATCTGCCCCTTGCCGCCCTCGCGGATGTCGACGAGCTCGTCGAGATCGGCGTTGAAGCCGCGTCGGATGACCCCGCCGTCCTTGAGCGCGAGGGGGGGATCCTCGACGAGGGTGTGGGCGACGAGGCGGGCCAGGTCGGCGAGATCGTCGTCGCCCGGGTCGAGGAGCGCCGGCGGGTCCAGGACGTCGTGCAGCTCGGCGCGCAGGGCCGCGGCGACCAGCGGCAGGCGCTCGAGGGAGCGGCGCAGGCACGCGAGGTCGCGCGGGGTGGCGACGCCGAGGCGCGCGCGGCCCGCGAGGCGCTCGAGGTCGGCGACCTCGCGAAGGATGGCGCGCAGCTTCGTCCGCAAGCCGGCCCGCTCGACCAGGAGCTCGACCGCGTCCTGGCGCCGGCGGATCCCGACCACGTCGAGGAGCGGGAAGGCCAGCCAGTGGCGCAGCGCCCGGCCGCCCATCGCGGTGAGGGTCTCGTCGAGGATGCCGAGGAGCGAGCCGCGCTTCTCGCGGCTCATCAGCGTGCGCGTGAGCTCGAGGTTGGCCTTGGAGCTCTCGTCGACGACGAGGTAGTCGGCGGGCTCGTAGGGCACGATGCGGCCGAGCGGGAGGCGGCCCGTGGGCTGCGTCCCGCGGGCGTAGCGCACCACCGCGGCGGCGGCCGCCGCCGCCAGGGGGCCGAGGCCGAGCTCGGCGGCGCGCGCGCCGAGCGTCTCGAGGAGGAGCGCGTCGTCGGCCGCCGCGACGGGCGGATCGGCGAGGAGCGTGACGCAGAGCCGCGGGAACGCGTGCCGGAGCGGCGCGAGCGTCTGCGCGGCGGGCTCGCCCGGCGGCTGCAGCAGCTCCCGCGGCTCGACGCGCGCGACCTCGTCGACGAGCGCGCCGGAGCCGGCGAGCTCCGTCGCGCGAAAGTCGCCGGTGGTCACGTCGAGGAAGGCGAGGCCGCAGTGCATCCCGGCGGCCGCCCCGGCGCTGGGCACGACGGCGGCGAGGTAGCTCGGCGCCTTGGCCTCGAGCTGATCCTCGTCCAGGACGACGCCGGGGGTGATGACGCGCGTCACCTCGCGGCGCACGATCCCCTTGGCCTGCCGCGGGTCCTCGACCTGCTCGCAGATGACCACCTTGCGGCCGAGCTCGATGAGGCGGCTGACGTAGCCCTGCGCGGCGTGGTGCGGCACGCCGCACATCGGGATGGCGTCGTCGCGGCCCTTGTCGCGGGTGGTGAGGGTCAGATCGAGCAGCCGCGCGCCGTCGACCGCGTCCTCGAAGAACATCTCGTAGAAGTCGCCGAGGCGGAAGAAGACCATCGCCTCGGGGTAGCGCTCCTTCACCTCGAGGTACTGCCGCATGAGCGGCGTTTCCGTCGGCGCGCGGCGCACGAGACGGAAGTACCAGATTCGGGGGGAACGGAGAAGAGGGATGCGGGCGATCGGAAGAAACGACCGGGCACGGGCACGGGCACGGGCACGAGGGTGCTCACTCGTTGCCGGGGCGACTTGTCGGGCGAAGCGCTCGTGGCCGTGCCCCTGCCCGTGCCCCTGCCCGGCTTCTTCCTGTCCCGGCGTGAGGCCACCACATCGATTGACTCCCCCGGCGGGGGCCGATAGCATCGTCGTCCGGGGATCACGTGACGGGGGATGCCCAGCGGCCGGAGGCTAGCGGCGAGACCGAGCGCGAGCACCAGCGCGTGCTCGAGTGCTACGGCCGCGAGCTGGCGGCCGCCTGGGACGATCCCGAGCGCGCCGCGCGGCTGCGCTACTTCCTCGCCCGCTACCTCGCCGGCCGCGGGCTCGACGGCCCCGCCGAGCGGGAGCTGGGCCGCGCCGCCGACCTGACGGCGTCGTTCCGGCCGGCGCTGCGGGCGGCGCGCGCGCTGGCCGAGGCCCGCGGCGACGCGAGCCGCGCCGACGGGCTCCTCGGGCTCGAGATCGACGCCGCCCCGCCGGGGCCCGAGAAGGCGGCGCTGCTGCGGCTGCAGGGCCTGCGCCTGCTCGAGTCGGGGGATCTCGTCAACGCCGACGCGGCGCTCGCCGCGGCGCTGCGCCAGGGGGAGCGCGACCTCGCGTCGCTGCGGGCGCTGGAGCAGTACGGCCGGCGCGGCGGCCGGCCGGACCTGGTGCTGCGCGGCCTGCGCGGGCAGGCCGAGGTGACGACCGACCCGGCGATGGCCGCGGTGCTCTGGGGCCAGGCGGCCCGGGCCGGCATCGACGTCGAGGACGAGCCGGCCGCGGCCGACGCGGCGGCGCAGTCGCTGCGCAGCGCGAGCGATCCCGCGATCCTGCTCGACCTCGAGCACCAGGCGGCCGCGCGCGGGGCCTGGGGCGACCTCGCGACGGTGCTCGAGGCGGAGCTGCGCGGCGGCGGCCTCGGACCCGCGGTCGCGGGCGGCCTGGAGCTGCGCCTCGGGCGCCTGTGGCGCGACCGCCTCGATCGGCCCCGGGACGCCGTCGCGGCCTTCGCGCGCGCGCTCGGCCACGTGCCCGATGACGCCGTCGCCGCGCTCGAGCTGATGCGGCTCGCGGCGACGCACGAGCAGCACGCCGAGCACGCGCTCGCGCTCGAGGCGTTGACCGCGACCATCCAGGACCGCCCCGCCCTCGCCGTGCTCTGGTGCCAGCTCGGCGTCGTGCGCGAGGTGCGCCTGGGCGACGAGGCCGGCGCGCTCGCCGCGCTCGAGCGCGCCCTCGCCGCCCAGCCGACCCACGGCCCCACCCTGGCCGCGCTCGGCCGCCTGCTCACGCGCCGCGGCGACTTCGCGCGGCTCGCCCGCATGCACCTCGACGAGGCAGACCGGGTGGCCGAGCCGGCCCGGCGCGTCGCCCTGCTCTACCGCGCCGCCGAGATCCACGCCGACCGCCTCGGCGACCCCGAGACGGCGATCGCGCTGCACCTGCGCGCGCTGCACCTCGCGCCCGGCGCCGCGCCGGCCGTCGCCGCGCTCGAGCGGCTCTACGGCGAGGCCGGCCGCTGGCGCGACCTCGCGGTGGTGCTCGAGGGCGAGGCGAGCCGGGCGAGCGATCCGCCGCGCCGGCGGCTCCTGTGGGAGTCGGCGGCCGCGGTGTACGGCGCCCTCCTCAAGGACGCGCCGCGGGCGGTGGACGCGTGGCGGCGCGTGGTGGCGATGGCGCCGGACTCGCTCGCCGCGATCCGCGCCCTCGCCCGCCTCTACGCCCAGACGCAGCGCTACGGCGAGCTGTGCGAGCTGTCCCAGCGGGAGCTGGAGCTCATCGCCGACCCGCGCCGCAAGGTCCAGATCCTCGAGCGCTGCGGCGAGATCGCCGAGCAGCGCCTGGGCGACGACGCGAGCGCGGTCGAGTTCTACCGCCGCGCCCTCGCCATCGCGCCCGGCTCACTGCCCTCCCTGCGAGCGCTCGGGCGGCTCTACCGCGGCCTCGGCCGGTACGAGGACCTCGCGGCCATGCACCGCGCGGAGCTGGCCGTCCTGCGCAGCCCCGAGCGCGCCGAGCGGCTGCTCCACG
Source organism: Polyangia bacterium (assembly GCA_036504295.1). Classification (GTDB taxonomy): domain Bacteria; phylum Myxococcota_A; class Polyangia; order JACRCY01; family JACRCY01; genus DASXVK01. The sequence goes on along the minus strand of DASXVK010000141.1, from coordinate 24,781 downwards.
AGCTCGCCGAGATCCAGGCCCGCCACCTGGGCGACGCCGCCGGCGCCGCCGCGACCCTGCGGGACGTGGTGCAGCGCCGGCCGGGTTCGGGCGCGGCCCTCGCCGCGCTGTGCGGCCTGCTGCGCCGGGGCGGCGCCGCGGTCGACCTGTGCGCCGCCCTCGAGGACAGCGCCGAGGCCGCCGCCGAGCCGAGCACGCGGGCGCTGCACCTGTGGCGGGCGGCCGCGGAGCGCGAGGAGAAGCTCGGGGATCACGTCCGGGCCGCGGCGCTGCGGGGCCGCGCCCTCGCCGTCGACCCCTGCCTCGACGACCTCGACGAGAGTGACGGCCTGGCGGATCCGGCGCGCCTGCTCGAGCGGTGCCGCGCCGCGCTCGTCGGTGAGGCCGAGGGCCCCCGGCAGCGGCTGCTGGGCGAGAAGGTCGGCCGGCTCACCATCCGGACCGGGGGCAACCCCCGCGACGCCGCGGCCGCGTACGACCTCGCCGCGGCCGGCCCCGGCGCGCCGCCGCACGTGCTCGAGGCCCTCGCCGCGGTCTCCCGCGACCTCGACCGACCCATCGAGTACGCCCGCACCTGCGAGCGCCTCGCCGCCGCCACGGCCGACGCCGCCGAGGCCGCGAGCTACGCGCTGCGGGCCGCCGAGGCGCTCGAGGGCCACGGCGCCGCGGCCGAGGCGGTCGCGGCGGCCACCACGGCCCGCGGCTTCGCCCGCCTGCGCCCCTACGCCATGCTCCTCGAGGAGCGCGCCGCGCGCCGCGCGAGCGACCCGCGCCTCCTCGCCCAGGCCCTGACGGCCCGGGCCGATTCGAGCGGAGCCGCGGAGCACGAACGCGCCTGCCTCCTCGCGGAGGCGGCCGACGCCTGGGAGCGCGCGGGCGATCCGGCCGCCGCCGAGGCGGCGTACCGGGCGGCGCTCGCCGCGGCGCCGAGCAGCGCGCTGGCCCACGCCGGCCTGCTGCGGCGCCTGACGGGCACCGGCCGCTTCGCCGAGGGCGCGGCGCTGTGCGAGGAGCGCGCGCGCGTGGTCGCCACCTCGCTCGCGCAGGTCCGCGCGCTGCGCGCTGCCGCGGCGCTCCACGCGGGGCCGCTGCGCGACGCGCCGCGGGCCGCGGCCCTGTGCCGCACCGCCCTCGCCCTCGAGCCGGCGGACCCCTGGGCGTTCTCCTTCCTGACCGAGTACTACGGGGTGCAGCAGGACGAGCGGTCGCTGGCTCAGCTCCTCGAGGCGCGGCTGCCGCACGCCCGCGACGACGCCGAGCGCCTGCCCCTCCTCCGGCGCGCCGTGGCGGTGACGCTCCACCGTCTGGAGGACCGCCGGGCGGCGGCGCGGCTGCTCGGGCGCCTGCTCGAGCTCGACGGCCACGACCGCCGCGCGCTCACCGACCTGGCGGACCTCTGGTTCGACGAGGGGCGTTTCGACGAGGCGCTGGCGCTGTACCGGCGCGCCCTGCCCCCGTGCGAGGACCTCCCCGAGCGCGGGCGGCTCGAGCTGCGCTGCGCCGTGTGCCTGCGCCGCCGCGGTGAGGCCGGGGCCGCGCTCAGCGCCTGCACGCGCGCGCTCGGGCATGCCCCGGATCTCATCGCCGCGATGGAGCTGTGCGCCGAGCTGGCGACCGAGCTCGGCGAGCACCGCACGGCCGCGCTCGCGCTCGGCGGCCGAGCGGCCCACTCGCTCGATCCCGACGAGAAGATCCCGCTGCTGCGGCAGCTCGCGCGCGTGTGCGAGGAGCGGCTCGACGAGATGCCGCGCGCGGCCCGCGCGCTCGAGGACGCGCTCGCGCTGCGCCCGCTCGACCTCGCCACCATCGAGGCGCTCACCGGCGTCTACACGCGCATGGGCGACCGCACCGCGCTCGACCGGCACCTGCGCGCGTCGGCGCGGCTGCTGCGCCGCGCGCTCGACGCGAACCCCGTCGCGGCCGAGTGGCTGCAGGCGCTGGAGCGCGTGCTCGAGTGGACGGGCGACCGCGACGGCGCCGGCTGCGTCGGGACGCTGGGCGCGTTCGTCGCCGAGCGCGAGGGCCGGGCCGCCGCCCGCGCCGTGACCGGCCGCCGCGCCCCGCCGCGCCTCGCGCTCGCGACGCCGCGCTACGAGGCGCTGGTCATCCCGCCGGAGCTGACGGCCGCGGTGCGCGCGCTGTGCCGCGCCGCCGCGCCGGTCCTCGCCGGCGTCGTCGAGACGCGCACGACCCGCCTCGCGGCCGCGCTGGGCGAGCCGCTGCCGCGCCGGCACGCGTTGCGCCGCGCGTGCGACGCGCTCGCCGCGTGCTTCGGCGCGCCCGACTACGACCTCTACCTGACCGACCTCGAGCCGAAGGGCATCCACACGGCGCACCTCGATCGGCCGGCGCTGATCCTGGGCACGGCGTTCGAGAGCGTCGCGCTCCGCGCCGCCGACGCGCTCGCCATCGGCCGCGCCCTGTGTCTCACCGCGGCCGGCGGCGCGATGCTCCTCGAGGCGGCGCCGGAGCGGGTCGCGCTGGCGCTCGCGGCCGCCGTCGAGCACGCGCGCCCGGGGGCGCTCGCGGCGGTGCCGCTGGAGCTCGCCGACGCCGTCCAGCGCGAGGCGGCGCGGATCGCCGAGGTGACGCCGCGCGCGCTGCGCCGCGATCTCAAGAAGGCCGCCGAGGGCTGGATCCCGTCGCGCTGGGCGGACCTCACCGGGCTGCTCGAGCTGCTCGCGGACCTGGGCCGCCGCGCCGGCGTGCTCGCCTGCGGCGACGTGCGGCTCGCGCTCGAGGACGCCGTGGCCGGCCAGGCCGGGCTGCCGCGCCAGGCGCTCGCGCTGGCCCGGTTCATCGTGTCGGAGGGCCACGGCAGCCTCCGGCGCGAGCTGGGGTGGGCGACATGAGCCGGCGACCCGGCGGTGGCGCGGGCCGCGGCCTGCACGACGATCTCCTCTCGGCGCTGGTCGGCGGCGCCGCGCGGCCGGCGGAGCCCGCGCCGCCCCCGCCCGCCGCGCCCGCGCCCGACCCGGCGGCCGCCCCCGCGCCGGCGGAGGCGACCGCGCCCACCCCGGCGCCCGCCGCCGCGGCGCCGGGGCCCGACCGACCCACCGCGCCCGCGCCGGTCGCCGCGCCGCCGCCCGCGGAGATCCCCACGGCGCCGCACCCGACCGACCCACCGCGCGCCCGGCACTCGGCCTCCGTGCTGGCCCTGGCGCCGACCGACCCGGCCCTGCCGCTGACCCCCGTCGTCGAGCCCCGGGGCGCCGCCGAGAGCGGCGCGAGCGGGTTCGCGATCACCGTGGCCGACCTGGATGAGGGTGGCGAGCCCGGCTCGGCCGACCTGGCCGAGATCCTGCGCGGCGTGGAGGTCGAGCCGTTCGCCGTCGGCGTCTCGACCACGAGCGCCCGCGCGGTGCCGCCCACCGCGCGGAGCCGGGCCGGCCTCGCCGATGACGCCCTCGGCATCGAGCCCGCGGACGGCGTCGACCGCACCAGCGGCGCCATCCTCGTCGCGCCGGCGCCCGACCGCGCCATCGCGCCCGGCGCCTGGCCGGCCGGCCTCGCCGACACGCTGGTCGCCGAGCTGCGGGACGAGCTCGCCGCGGCGGCCACGCCGCGCCAGGCGGCCGCCCACGCCTTCGAGCTCGGCCGCCTCCTCTTCGAGCGCCTCGAGCGCCGCGACGAGGCGCTCGAAGCCTGGGAGGAGGCGCTGCGGCTGTCGCCCGGCTTCGGCCCGGCCCTGCGCGCGCTCCACCGCGCGCGCGCCGGCGATCCCGGGACCGCGCGCCGCGCGCTCCCCGGCGAGCTCGCGACGTGCCCCGACGCCGCGGCACGCCTCGCGCTGCTCCTGGAGAGCGCCCGCCGGGCGCACGGCGACGGCGATCTCGGCGCCGCCGAGGAGGATCTGCGCGAGGCCCTGGTCCAGGACCCCGGGTGCCCCCTCGCCCTCGCGGCGCTCGCGGCGCTCCAGCGCACGCGCGGCGACCGGGGGGCGCAGCGCGCCGCGGTGCGGCAGCGGGCGGAGCTGTGCCGGGACGACCGCCTGCGGGCCGCGCTGCTGGTCGCGGCCGCGCGCCTCGCCGAGGACCCGGCCGGTGACGAGCCGGCCGCGCTCCTCGCGAGCGCGAGCGCGCTCGACCCCGGCAACGGCGAGGCCGCGGCCGCGCTCACCGGCGTGCTGCGGGGCCGCGGCCGCTTCGCCGAGCTCGCCGCGCTGTACGAGCAGCGCGCCGGGAGCGCCGGCGACCCGCTCGAGCGCACCGCCGCCCTGCGGCGCGCGGCGCGCCTGCACCGCGGCCGGCTGCAGGCCCGCGACCGCGCCGTCGCCTGCCTCGAGCGGGCGGTCGAGATCGATGCGCACGACCGCCTCGCGCTCGTCGAGCTGTGCGATCTCTACGAGGAGGCGGGGCGCTTCGACCTCTTCGCCCGCGCGCTCGAGCAGCTCGCCGGCGCCGTCGTCGACCGCGGCCACCGCGCCGCGCTCTGGGCCCGCCTGGGCGAGGTCGCGGCCGACGAGCTCGGGGATCAGCCGCGCGCCATCGAGGCGCTCGAGCGGGCGCTCGCGGAGGCGCCCGACCACCGCCCGGCCCGGCGCCGCCTCGGCGCCCTCTACCAGCGTGCCGGCCGGCACCGCGACCTCTGTGCCCTGCTCGTCGCCGAGGCGCAGAACGCTGACCCCGACAGCCAGGCCGCCGCGCACCTGCGCATCGCCGAGCTCTACGAGGGGCCGCTCGGCAACCCCGAGCAGGCCATCGCGCACTACCGCCACGCCCTGACGGCGCTGCCGGCGTTCCGCCCCGCCCTGCGCGCGCTCGCGCGGCTGTGCAGCGCGACCGGCCGCTTCGCCGAGCTGGTGCGGATCTACGAGCAGGAGCTGGACGCGGTGCTGGACACCGACGACCGGGCGCACCTGCTGCGGCACATCGCCGCCCTGCGCGAGGAGCGGCTCGGCGACGAGGCCGGGGCCGCGGCCGCCTGCGAGCAACTCCGCGCGCTGACCCCCCACAGCGTGGAGCCCCTGCGTACCCTCGACCGCCTCTACCGGCGCGCCGCGCGGTATCAGGAGCTCGTGCCCGTGCTCGACGGGCTCGCGGCGCTCGCGCCGGGGCCGGACCGCGCGGCCGCGGCGCTGTGCGAGTCCGGCCGGGTCCTCGAGCAGCACCTGGGGCGGCCCGAGGAGGCCCTCGAGCGCTATCGGTTCGCGCTCGCGCAGGACGCGGTGTACCTGCCGGCCCTCCTCGGCGCCGGGCGGCTCTGTCAGCGGCTGGGCCGGCACGCGGACCTCGTCGAGATCCACCGGGTCGAGCTGCGCGCGACCGCCGACCCGGAGCGCCAGGCGGCGCTCCACTACGCCATCGGCGAGCTCTGCGAGCTGCACCTCGCGCGCCCCGACGACGCGGCCGCCGCGTACGCCGTGACGCTGCGCCTGGCGCCGCACCATCAGCTCGCGCGGGAGGCGCTCGGCCGCCTCCTCGAGACGCGCGGGGCCTGGGCCAACCTCGTCGACCTCGAGGAGGGCCTGCCGGAGCCCACCGCGCCGGCGCTCCGCGCCGCACACCACCACCGCCTGGCGCGGCTGCTCGCCGACCGCCTCGACGCCGGAGCGGCGGCCGCGGAGCACTACCAGCGCGCCCTCGCCGCCGCCCCCGACGACGCGACGGCCGTGCTCGCGCTCGCCGACCTGCTGGAGCGGCGCGGTGAGCCGGCGGCGCTGCTGCGGTTCCTGCGCACCGCCGCCAGCGCCAGTGAGCACCGGACGGCGCCCGCGAGCGATCCCGTGGCCCGGGCCGCCCTGGGCGCGCTCGTGCGGCTCGGCCGCGCCCTCGGCCGCGACGCTCGGCCCACCCCTGACGTCCTCGACGAGGCCGTGGGGTGCTGGGAGCGGCTCTTGCGGCGCGCGCCGGAGTGCCGCCTCGCGCTGCACGAGCTGGACCACCTCTTCGCGAGCCTCGCCCGCGATCCGGCGCGCGCCGCCGTCCTCGACCGCGCGCGCCTCGTGACGACCGACCCCGGCCTCGCCGCCGCCCTCCTCCTCGAGCGGGCCGCCCTCGAGGAGCGGCTGAACCGGCCGCGCGAGGCGACCGACGGCTACGAGCAGGCGCTGGCGCTCAGCCCGCGCCACCCGGTCGCCCTCGCCGCGCTCGAGCGGCTGCACGCCCACGGCGGGAACGCCCTCGCCCGCGCGCGCGTCCTGCGCGAGCTGGCCAGCACGAGCGCCGCCGGGCCGCCGCACGCCGGCCGCGTCGTCGGCGGCGAGGAGGCGGCGGCCTACCTCGCCGAGTCCGGGCAGCTCGCCGACGGTCTGGGCCAGCCGGTGGTCGCGCTCGAGGCCTACGCGGCGGCGCTCGCGCAGGACCCCGGCTGCCTGCCGGCGCTCTTCGGGGCGGCCCGCCTGCACGCCGCCCGCCGTGAGCCCGCCGCCCTCGCCGACACCCTCGAGCGCCACGCCCGCGCGTGCCATGATCCGCTCGAGCGCGCCCGCCTCCTGTGCGCCGCCGCGCGCGTCCTGCGGGACGAGCGCGACGAGGCCGCCGCCGTCCGCCTGCTGCGGGAGGTGCTGCACGCCGCCCCGCAGCACCCGGTGGCGCTGCGCACCCTCGAGGAGATCTTCGTCGCGCGCGAGGCCTTCGAGGACCTGGTGGTTCTGCTCGAGCACGCCGCGCGCCACCTCGACGGCCCCGCGCTCAAGCGCGATCTCTGGCTGCGCGTCGCCCACGTCGCCGAGGAGCGGCTGGCTCGGCCGGCGAAGGCGCGCGAGGCGCTGCGCGAGGCGGCCGCCCTCGATCCGCACAACCGCGCGGTGCTCGAGACCCGCGCCCGCCTCGCCCGCGAGTGCGGCGACGCCGCCGACCTCGCCGACGCCCTCGAGCAGCTCGTCGCCGTGACCGGCGAGCTCCCGGCCGGCCGCGCGGGGCCCGACGGGGTCGAGCACCGGCGCACCCTGCACCTCGAGCTCGGCCTCCTCTACGACGAGCAGCTCGCGCGCCCGGAGCCGGCCGCCCGGCACCTGCGCCGCGCGCTCGAGCTCGACCCGCAGGACCGGCGCGCCGCCGACCGCCTGGCCCTCATCCTCACCCGCGCGGGCCACTTCCCCGAGGCGGCCGCCCTGACCGAGTCGCTGTGCCGCACCGAGGACGACCGCGAGCGCAAGCTCGGGCTGCAGCTCCGCCTGTCGGACCTCCGCGAGCGCGGCTTCGGCGACGTGCGCGGCGCCATCGCCGCGGCGGAGGCCGCCCGCGCCCTCGACCCGAGCCAGGCGACGGTCACCGAGCGCCTCGTCGAGCTGCTCCGCCGCGCCGGGGACCTCGGCGCCGCCGGCGCGCTCCTCGACTCCGCCGTCGCGCTGCACCGGGCGCGCGTGCCCGAGAGCCCGCTGCGCGCCGCGCCGTACGAGGCCCTCTGCCGCCTCTTCACCCTGCAGGGCGAGGCCGACCGCGCCCGCACGACCGCGAGCCTGCTCGGCATCCTCGGCGCCGCGGCGCCCGCCGCGGAGCCCGCCACCCCGCCCCCACTCGCGGGTGGGCTCGCCGACGAGGACCTCGCGCGTCACCTGCTGCACCCCGGCGAGCGCGGCGCTCTCGGCGTGCTGCTCGCCCGTATCGAGCCCGCCATCCTCGCGCTGTGGCCGCTCGAGCTCGCCACCTTCGGCGCGTCGCCCGCGGGCCGGATCACGGCCCGCAGCAGCCGGTGGCTGCACGACCGCTGCGCCGAGGTCGCGTCCGCCTTCGGCCTCCCCGGCTTCGAGCTCTACGTGACCGAGGCGCGCCCCGAGGTGCTGGCGGTGGTCCCCGGCAGCCCGCCGCAGCTCGTGATGGGCGCCGGGTGGGTGGCGGGCGTGCTCCCGGCCGAGCAGCGCTCCGCCCTCGGCCGGCTCGTCGGCCGGGCGCGGCTCGGCCACGCCGCCGCCGCCGAGACGGGCGCCGAGCGGCTCGGCCAGGTGATCGGGGCCGTCCTGGCGCTGACGCTGCCGCCCGGCGCGCCGCCCACCGCGTTCCCGGGCGATGCCTCAGGCGACCTCGCGAAGCGCGTGCGCAAGGGCCTGGGCCGCGCGGGCCTGCGCGACGTCGGGCTCTACGCGCTCGAGGTGGCGGGCCGCAACCTCGACCCGGGCGCCTGCGAGCGGGCGCTGCGCGCGAGCGATGATCGCGCCGGCATCCTGTGCGCCGGCGATCTCGGAGCCGCGTTCCGCGCGATGCTGCGACTGCGCGGCACCCCGGTGCCCCTCGAGGAGCCGCTCGACCACACGCACCTCCTGGGCCTGGGCGGCGAGCCCGGCGTGCTCGAGGACGTGCTCGGCTTCGCCGTCAGCGACGAGCACTTCCTGCTGCGGCAGCGACTGGGGCTCAGCGAGGCGTGACCGGCTGCTCTCGCGCGGGGAGCGCGCGGTGCGGGGAGGCGGAGGCTCGACGGCCACCCGCTCGCCTGCGAGCGGGTTTCTGTGGTCCCGTCGAGGGGGGGGCGAGCAGAGCCCCCCTGAACAGAGACCGCCTACTTGACCTTGCTGACGAACGCGACGGCGCGCTGACGCTGCTCGAAGTCGGCCTTCGCGGTCTCGGCGGCGCGCTTCGACTGGAACTCGCCGAGGCGGACACGGTAGGTCACGCCCTTGGCCGAGTTGCTGGAGATGAGGTAGGGCCGGTAGCCGGAGGCCGTGAGCTTGCGGACCAGGGCCTCGGCGTCGCCCTGCGCCTGGACCGGCGCGAGCTGCACGACGTAGCGCTCGGGGCGCGCCGGCGGCTCGGCCGCGTCGCCCTCATCGGCGGCGGCGCGGGCCGGCTGGCGGCGGTCGCGCCCGGGCGCCGCGGGGCCCGGCGCCGCCCGGCCCTGCACGGCCGGCGCGGCCTCGACGGCGCGGGGCGCGGGCTGCGGGGCGCGGGCCGCGTCCCGGCTGCGCCGGTCGGGCCGGGGCCGCTCGGCGAGCGGGTCGGGCGCGCTGCCGCCGCGCCCATCCGCGAGCTGCTTGTGGAACGTGAGCCCGTCCTCGGGGCCCGCGCCGCCCAGCCGGTCGAGGGCGGCGAGCGGGTCGCTGGCGGCCGCCGCCGGCCGCGTCCCGGACTCGAGGCGCTTGCCCACCAGGACCCCGACGGTGAACACGAGGCAGGCCGCCACCGCGGTGCCGAAGAAGAGGAAGTAGATCTGCCGGTTGTCGAGGCTGAGCTCGACCTTGTCCTGCCAGCGTCCGACCTCACGCATGGACGTTCATCCTCCGCCCGGCGCCGGGGCCGCGCCGCCGTCGCCCGCCGGGGCCTCGCCCTCGAGCTCGGCCTCGGGCCGCTCGAGGCGCTCCATGCGCTCCGGCGCCTCGAGCCCGAGGATCGCGAGCGCGTTCTTCATGACCTGCCGGATGGCCCGCACCCACAGCAGCCGGGCCCGGGTCTTCTCGAAGTCCCACCCCGCCTGCCAGTCACCCACCCGGTGGCGCGCCTGCGGCAGGATGGTGTCGCCGTGGACCTTCTGCAGCCGCGTGTAGTAGCTCTGGAACTGCTGGGCCAGCTCGGAGAGGAAGAAGACCAGCCGGTGCGGCTCCCGCGCCTCGGCCGCCTCCCGCGTGAGCGTGGGGAAGTCCGCGAGCTGGCGGAGCATGGCGAGCTCCTCGGGCAGCGCGAGCCGCTCGAGGAGCTCCGGCGAGTACTCCGCCTCGGTGACCCCCAGCTCCGTCGCGCGCCGCAGGATCGCACACGCGCGCGCGTAGCCGTACTGCACGTAGAAGACGGGGTTGTCGAGCGACTGCTTCTTCGCCAGCTCGAGGTCGAAGTCGATGTGGCTGTCGTGGCGGCGCGTGAGGAAGAAGAACCGCGCCGCGTCCACGCCCACCTCGGCGATGACGTCGTCGAGGGTCTCGAACTTGCCGGAGCGCTTGCCCATCGAGACCTTCGCGCCGTTCTCGAGGAGCGTCACGAACTGGACCAGCAGGACCTCGAGCTGCTCCGGCCGCCCGCCGACGGCCTTGATCGCCGCCTTCATGCGCGGGACGTAGCCGTGGTGGTCGGCGCCCCAGATGTCGACGAGGTGGCCGAAGCCGCGCCCGAGCTTGTTCGCGTGGTACGCGAGATCGGCGGCCATGTAGGTCCACTCGCCGTCGCTCTTGCGCAGCACGCGGTCCTTGTCGTCGCCGGTCTCGAGCTCGGTGGTCTTGAACCAGAGCGCGCCCTCTTCCTCCTTGACCAGACCGCGCGCCTTCAGCTCGTCGATGGCCGCGGCGAGCGCGCCGCTGTCGTGCAGCGACTTCTCGCTGAACCAGACGTCGAAGCTCACCCGAAAGCGCACGAGCGTCTCGCGGATCCACGCGAGCGTGACCTCGATGGCGAACGCCTTCAGCGGGCCGAGGTCCGCGGGGGCCTCGCTGCCGGCCCACCGGTCGCCGTCGCGCTCGAGGAGCTGCCGCGCGATGTCCCGGACGTACTCGCCGTGGTAGCCGTTCTCCGGCAGCGGTGGCGCCGGGCCGCGCGCCGGCTCCCGCGCGCAGAGGAGCTCCATGTACCGCGTCCACGTCGAGCGCGCGAGCATCTCGACCTGCTTGCCCGCGTCGTTGACGTAGTACTCCGCCGTGACGTCCCAGCCGGCGAAGCGCAGCAGCCGGCACAGCGCGTCGCCGACCGCGGCGCCGCGGCCGTGGCCGACGTGCATCGGCCCGGTCGGGTTCGCGCTCACGAACTCGACGTTGACCCGCGGCGCAGCGGCGCGGGGCGGCGACCGGCCATAGTCGTCGCCGTGCCCGAGCACCTCGCCCACGATGCGGCGCCAGAAGGCGTCGGCGATCTTGAAGTTCAGGAAGCCGGGGCCGGCGACGTCGACCTGGCCGATCATCTGCTCCGGATCGACGAGGTGATCGCGGATCGCCTCGGCGAGCCGCCGCGGCGGCATTCCCCCCTTCTGCGCCAGCACCAGCGCGACGTTCGTGCTGAAGTCCCCGTGCTCGGGCCGCTTCGGCCGGCTGAGGACGATCTCGGGCACCTCGCTCCGGAAGAGGCCGGCGTCGCGGCACTCCTCGAGCGTGGCCCGAAGCACCTGCTCCAGTGACTGTTGGACGGAGGCCATCTCAGGTACTGCTCCGCGTGTAGGTCGATGTGCTACCGGTAAACAAGGATCCTCCCCCGCGCAACCTGCCCGCCAGACCCGAGCACCTGGCCGTCGCCCATGGTACCCAAGCACTATCCCCCGTCGGAGCGGGACGCAAGTTTTTGGCTCGCCGCGCGCCCGCCGCGGGCAGTACACTGTCGCTCGCCACGATGACCACGCTGCCGCCCTCCCTCTCCACCGACGATTTCAACATCGAGGTCGACGTCGACCTCGAGCCGACCCCGGCCCTGGAGGTCGCCGGCCTCAGGGCCGTCCTCCGGCGCCTGCAGCGCCGGATCGCCGGGTTCGAGGCCGCGAACGCGGAGCTCTCGAACGCGCCGGACGCGTCGGCGCTCCACGAGGTGTGGCGGCGCGTCTCGACCTGGGGCTTCGAGGACGCGCACCCCGAGGACGGTGTCGCCGGGATCCTGCTCGAGGCGGAGGCGGCGCAAGAGGCGGGCGCGCGGGCCCAGGCGGCGCTCGCGCACGCGGCCGCGCGGCTGAGCCACCTGCGCCGCATCCCGTGCCGCGACTGCGTCGTCATCCCCTGCCCGGCCTGCACCAGGGCCGCGGCCGGCGGCGACGCCGCGGTCGTGCGCCGCGCGCCGCTCGACGACGCCGAGGACTAGCGGCGATGCCGTTCCGATAGGACTCGGAACTTGAACCGCCAAGACGCCAAGACACCGGCGGTCAAGGTCGGACCGGAAACGCCAAGAGGGGCAGAGGGGGATACGGATCTGGGTTGGGTTGCGTGAGCACGTGAGTACGGCGCCCGAGCACGGTGCCGCGCGTTACCCCAACCTACCCCAATCCTACTCCCACTCTCCCCGACTCCGGGCGTGCCTGCTCGGCTCCACCGGTGCCTTGGCGTCTTGGCGGTTCAGTTCCTTCCGATCCGAACCGCATTGGGTCTAGCGGCGGACCGGGAGATCAGCGGATCGTGAAGGTCGCGTCGATCGAGGAGTTGACGGGGTCGATGCGCAGGAGCTGGCCGCGCAGGCCGCTCGTCGAGACGTCGAGGCCCGAGTCGACGACGTAGATGTAGCCGTCCGGGCCGACGACCAGCGTCTCGGGGAGGAACGAGATGAGGCTCGTCACGAGCGGCTGGAACCAGCCGCCCACGTCGGCCTGGATGGAGTAGTTCAGCGACGGCGGAGGGTTCACGACGAGGCCGCCGGCGTCGTCGAGGCGCCCGATGAGGAACTCGACGTTGATGACCGGGTTGGCGAAGTAGGCCTTCACCGCGCGCCCGTCGGAGATGGGGGTGCCGCCGCCTTCGTCGAAGAAGTACTGCTCGGCGACGCCGTCGACGCGGCACGGGTTCGGCGACGGCGGCCAGTCGTGGGGCGGCACGTTCGTGCACACGGGCGGCAGCAGCGGCAGCCGGCCCTGGAGCAGAGGCAGCCGCGCGAGCTCGACGGGATCGGTGGTCAAGGTCGTCCGGTCGACGCACGCGAAGCGGCCGTTCGCGTCCGGCGTCGGGCTGGGCGCCAGCCGGTGCAGGTAGCCGGTGACCGAGGTGCCGGCGTTGTTGCCGAAGGCGAGGAACGCGTCGCCGGCCTGGATGCTGTAGGGCGTCAGCTCGGCGAAGCAGCTGCTCTTGGCCGCGTCGTCGAGCGTCCGGCCGGCGATGCAGCGGCCGGTGGCCCCGCCGCACTCGTAGCCGTCGCCGCAGAGGCGGCCGGCGCCGCACTCGCGCACGCACTCGCCGCCGCCCGCGCGCCAGGCCACCGCCTCGCACAGGTAGTGCTGCACGGACGCGTCGGGCCCCGGCAGATCGGTCGGGCTCGGGGCGTTGCAGCGCTCGGTCTCGGCGGCGCCGAGGGCCGGGTCGCAGCCGCCGGGCACGTGGCGGATCTCGAGCGCGGTCGTCAGCTCGAGCCGCTCGCTGAAGGACCTGAGCACGCGGTACTGGCGCAGGGTGCGCAGGAACGAGCTGCAGCTCGCGCGCTTCGCCTCGGCCTCGGCCGAGGCGAAGCAGAGGCCCGTGACCACGGGCGCGGCGGTGGGATCCGTCACGCACACCTCGCCGGTGCCGCACTGGCTGTCGAGGACGCAGCCGCCGAGGTTCACGAGGTCGCCGGGCTCGGCGCCCAGCTCGCAGAACACCAGGGCCCGATCCTCGACGGCGAAGCCGACGGGATCGATGTTCCCGGTCGCGCGCACCGAGCCCGGCAGCGCGCCGTCGAGCGTGAAGTTCCAGCTCTCCGCTCGGACCTCGCGGGTGTCGGGGAAGTACACCGACCAGAGCGACTTGCTGGTGCTCGAGACCTGGTCCAGGGTCTGGGCCAGATCCCCGCTGGCGAGGTGCGCGTCGTCGAGACGGAAGACGTCCCGCCGCGTGTAGGCGACACCGTCGGCCAGGCGGGTCACGGCCGTCACGCGCGGCGGCCCGGCCGCGACGCCCGCACTGTTCGAGGCGGTCACGGCCGTGGTGATGTCGTTGCCGTTGCGGAGCTGGTGCGACAGCACGAGCGACGGGTCCGGGCGCAGCACGTACGGGTTGCCCGGGTTGATGGCGCCGGCCTCGCCGGACGCGCGGTCCGGCTGGATGTTCAGGATGTCCGTGACGCCGCGCGAGATCGCGAGGAAGCCGAAGGTGCCGACGGTGTTCGCGGGGCTCGCCGTGGTGGTCGTGCGCTGCGCGATCTGGTACTGCTGCACCGTCCAGAACGCGACGTCCTTGGGCACGCCGCTCGAGGGCACGATGCCGGGCGTGTCGATGAGCGGGGCGCGGCGCGGGCGGGGGGTCGCATCGAGGCGGACGCAGGCGCGCTCGGCGAGGCTGATGTCGCTGCCCTGCCCCTGCGGGCTCACCCACATGCGCGGGTCGGGGTTGGTCTCGCACTCGACCAGCGGCTCCCGCGTAAGGCCGTCGCTGCGGGCCTGCTTCGCCAGCACGACGTGGACGCTCAGGTCGCCGACGAAGGCGTAGAGGAACGTGTCTCCCAGATCGTAGCGGGTGGCCCCCCCGTCGCCGACGATGGTCTCGCTCTCGAGCGGGAACTCGGGCGAGAGCCGCAGCCGCTTGATCCCGGCCTTGGCCGCGTCGAGCGTGACGGCGCCCGCCAGCGGCGCGAGCGTGTCGCCCGTGACCGCGGCGGCGGCGACGACCGGCACGTCCGCCGCACCGACGTAGAGGCGCGTGCCGTCGGGGCTCACGGCGAGGCCGCCGACGTGCACGGGGCCCGTCGGCAGACCGCCGTCGCCCCCGGGGGCGGGGCTGCCGCCGTCGCCGGCGGGGGCGCCGCCGTCGCCGACACCGCCGTCGTCGACGGGCGCGCCCGCGTCGTCGGGCGGCACGACGCCGGCGTCGCTGGGGACGCCGCCCGCGCACTGCACCGCGCAGGCGGGCGATGCGCCGGCGGGCACCAGGCCGGCGCTCGTGAGCTTGAGCGAGTCCAGGATGCGGCCGCCCGGCAACTCGACGAGCGCGACGAGGCCGCAGTCCGGGAAGGTCACGACGGCGCGGTCCAGCTGGCCCGGGTCGCAGGCGCCGTGGGGCGCGGCGCCCGGCACGAACGCGATCTCGCGCGGCCGCGCGCCGAGCGGGCCGACGGCCGTGCGCGGCACGACGGTGGTGACGAGGGAGACCGGCACGCTGAGCCCGGCGTCGTTGACGTAGGCGGTCGCGGCCGCCGGGCTGACGGCGAGCGCGGTCGCGACCAGCGACAGGTCGCAGGTGCCCGCGTTCGCGGACGCCACGCGGCAGCCGTCGCTCGTCCCGGAGAGGCGGCCCGGCAGCTTGCCGAGCGGGACGAAGCCGTAGGCCGGGTGCGTCTTGTCGAGGTCGATGAGGCCGTAGGTGCCGTCGGGGTTGATGTGGATGAGCGCCAGCTCGCCGCGCGCCGTGTTCGCGATGAAGCCGTACAGCGTCGCGTTGGGGAAGCCGCCGTCGGGCTCGTGCGAGCAGCGCGCCGGGGCGACCGGCACCGGCGTCACGCCGCCGTCGTCCACGGCCATGCAGACCAGCGCGAGATCGGTGGGCCGGTCGAGGTTGCGGGCCGGCGTCTGCACCTGCGACTGGGAGCAGGCGACGCAGGCGCAGAGCAGGATCGCGGGGCTGAAGCGGCGCATCAGTGCACCGCCGCCGGCGCGGGGAAGCCGATGCGCGCGATCACCTGGTTCTCGGTCGGGCTGCCTGGTTTGAGGTCGAGCACTGCGATGTCGTTCTCCACGTAGTTCGCGACGAAGCCGAGCGGCCGCGCCGGGTCCTGCAGCGAGAAGGCCATGGCGTTCGGGCCCTGGCCGACGCGGATCTCGTCGACCACGCGCATCTCGTCGGGGTCGACGACGTAGGCGCCGCCGGAGGCGAAGCACACGACGTACGCGCGGTTGTGGCCGGCGACCTGCTCGAGGTAGAGCAGCGAGGGCTCCGGGCAGAGCGCGATGACGTCGATGGTCTTGTTGCGCGGCAGCCCCTCCTCGAGCGAGGTGTCGATGGCGAGGAGACCGGGCGGGTGGCGGTCGATGATGAAGAGCCGCGTGCCATCGGCCGAGAACGCCATCCCGCGGTTGTCGTTCGCGGGATCGACGGCGTCGAGCTTGATGCGGCTGGCGGAGATGAGCCGGAGGTCGCGGCTCTGGTTGCACGGATCGGCGCCGCCGCCCGGGTCGCAGGGGCCCCCGGCGCCGCGGACCGCGAGGACCGCGATCTCGTTCGAGTAGTGGCTGGTCGCGTAGACGAACGTGCCATCGCTGACCTCGGCGGGGTCGCACGGCCCGTCGGGCTTGAGGCCCTCGACGACGATGCCGTTCTCGCTCCGGCACGGCCGGGGCGCCACGCTGACCGACCCCTGCCGCCCGCTGGCGTCGGCGGTGAAGAGGCCGCCGCGCTGATCCGCGTACTGGGGCGCCAGGCCGGCGACCTCGTGGATGTCGAAGAGCGACACCGGCCCGACGGCGAAGCTGGTCACGTACAGGGTGCCGATCGCCGCGTCGGCGAAGACGCCGTACGGCTCGCCGGGCAGGGGCTCGACGGGGCTGACGGTGGTCAGCTCCGAGATGCGGTTCCCGTCGCCGCAGCGGCTCAGGGGGCCGCCGTTGCCGCAGTTCAGCTCGAGGTTGCCGCCGGGCCGACCCGCCTCGACCCACGTCAGCGACGGCTCCCCGCGGATCGGGATGAAGAGGCGCGCCCCCGCGGCGGTGCCGACGCCGGCGATGGCGATCTGACCGGCGAAGTTGCCGAGCTTGATGGTCTGGTCCTTCCACGTCGCGTAGCGCTGGGTCCGGCACTCGAGGAGGTAGGGGACCATGACGTCGCGCCGGCAGTCGGTCGTGGTCGCGGCGCCCGGGAGCGGGGCCGGCAGCGTCCCGCTCGCGTTGAAGGCGTCGAGGTCGGCGCGGAGCCTGGTGAGGTCGAGGGCGAGCAGCGTGCCCCCGTTGTAGCGGAGGTCGGAGTTGCCGTTCGTGACGTAGAGGACGTCCCCACGGGGATCGACGGCGAGCCCCGTGGGGAAGAACACCTGATCACCTGGCGGCTCGACGCCTGTCTCGCTGGCGGTGCACCCGACGAGGGCGCCCCACGGGACGACGAAGGCGACGGTGAGGATCACGGTCGCGAGGCTGCGCATCATCGTGCTTGGACCCCTCATCGTCCTCGTGGGTTGCCCGTCGCGGCCGACTAGCGCTTACGCTTCGGGGTCTTGCGCGCGGGCGCCTTCTTGGCGGGCGCTTTGGCCGGGACCTTCTTGGCGGGCGCCTTGGCCGGGACCTTCTTGGCGGGCGCCTTGGCCGGCGCCTTCTTGACCGGCGCCTTCTTGGCGGGCGCCTTCGGCTTCGGCGCGGGGGCCTTGGCTTTGGCCGCCGCGCGCGGCTGCGCCTTCTTGACGACGCCCGGCTTCGCGGTGATGGGCGCGCGGGCCGCCGGCTTCGCGGCCTTGGCGCCGCGCTTCTCCTCGATGGAGGCCTGGGCCGCCGAGAGGCGCGCGATCGGCACCCGGTACGGCGAGCAGCTCACGTAGCTGAAGCCGAGCCGGTGGCAGAACTTCACCGACTGCGGCTGGCCGCCGTGCTCACCGCAGATGCCGATCTTGAGCTCCGGCTTGATCGAGCGGCCCTTGTCCACGGCGAGCCGCATGAGCTGGCCCATGCCCTCCTCGTCGATGCGGACGAAGGGATCCCAGTCGAGCACCGGGTCCGGCCGGTCCTGATCGCCCACCTTCACCGAGCGCGCGAGGTAGTACGGGAGGAACCCGCGCACGTCGTCGCGCGAGAAGCCGAAGGTCGTCTGCGTCAGGTCGTTGGTGCCGAAGCTGAAGAAGTCGGCGTACTTCGCGATCTGATCCGCGACCAGGCAGGCGCGCGGCAGCTCGATCATCGTGCCGACGGTGTACTTCACCTTGACGCCGCGGCGCTTGATGGTCTCGTCGCAGATGGCGACGGCCTGCTCGCGGGTGATCTGCAGCTCCTTCGCGATGCCCACGATCGGGATCATGATCTCGGGCGTCACCGCCTCCCCCTTCGCCGCGAGGTCGCAGGCCGCCTCGATGATGGCGCGGATCTGCATCTCGTAGATCTCGGGGTAGGTGATGCCGAGGCGGCAGCCGCGGTGGCCGAGCATCGGGTTGAACTCGTGCAGGCGGTTGTTGCGCTCGAGGACGACGTCGGGGCTGACGTCGAGCTCGCGGGCGACGGCCGCGATCTCCTCGGTCGTGTGGGGCAGGAACTCGTGCAGCGGCGGGTCGAGGAGGCGCACGGTGACCGGCCGGCCGCCCATGGCGCGGAAGATGCCGGCGAAGTCGTCCTTCTGCATCACCTCGAGCTTCGCGAGCGCCTTGCGCCGCCCCAGCTCGTCGTTGGAGAGGATCATCTGGCGGACGAAGAGGATGCGCTCGCCGCCGAAGAACATGTGCTCGGTGCGGCACAGACCGATGCCCTCGGCGCCGAAGGCGACGGCGGTGGCGGCCTGATCCGGCTGGTCCGCGTTGGTGCGGATCTTGAGGCGGCGGGCCTCGTCGCACCACGCCATGAACTTCTGGTACCGCTGGTAGATCGGCGAGTCGTTGGCGTCGAGGGTCTTCTCGAGCAGGACCTGGAGCACCTCGGACGGCTTGGTCTCGATCTTGCCGAGGATGACCTCGCCGGTGGTGCCGTCGATCGACACCCAGTCGCCTTCCTTGATCACCACGTCGGTGCCACGGATCTTCATCTGCTCGCGCTGGTAGTCGATGTCGAGCGTGCCGCAGCCGACGATGCACACCTTGCCCATCTGGCGCGCGACGAGCGCCGCGTGGGAGGTCATGCCGCCGTGGGCGGTGAGGATACCCTGGGCCGCGTTCATGCCGCGGATGTCCTCGGGGCTGGTCTCGTGGCGGACGAGCAGCACCTTCTCGCCGCGGGTGCCGGCCCAATCCTCGGCGTCCGAGGCGTGGAACACGACGCGGCCCGAGGCGGCGCCGGGGCCGGCGGCCAGGCCCTTGGCGACGACGCGGCCGTCGCCGAGCGCCTGCTTCTTCGCGTTCGTGTCGAAGACCGGGCGGAGGAGCTGGTTGAGCCCGTCCGGGTCCTCGACCTGCATCAGCGCCTCTTCCTTGGTGATCGTGCGCTCGTCGACGAGATCGACGGCGATGCGGACCGCCGCGAAGCCGGTGCGCTTGCCGTTACGGGTCTGCAGCATCCAGAGCTTCTCGTTCTCGATCGTGAACTCGAAGTCCTGCATGTTGCGGTAGTGCCTCTCGAGCTTCTTGATGATCGTCGAGAGGTCGGTGTAGGCGCTCGGCATGATCGCCTTGAGCTCGGCGATCGGCTTCGGGGTGCGGATGCCGGCGACGACGTCCTCGCCCTGCGCGTTCATGAGGAACTCGCCGTAGAGCTCGTCCTCGCCCGTGGCCGGGTTGCGCGTGAACCCGACGCCGGTGCCGGAGGTCTCGCCGAGGTTGCCGAAGACCATGGTCTGGACGTTGACCGCGGTGCCCCAGTCGTCGGGGATGTCGTACATCTTGCGGTACGAGATCGCGCGGGAGTTGTTCCAGCTGCCGAAGACGGCGCCGATGGCGCCCCACAGCTGCTGCCAGGCGTCCTCGGGGAACTCGACGCCCTTGCGGCGCTTGATCTCGCGCTTGAACTCGGCCACGAGCCCCTTCAGCGCGTCCGCCGGGAGATCGCTGTCGAACTCGACGCCCAGCTCCTCCTTCGTCCGCTCGAGGATCACGTCGAAGGGGTCGCGCTCCTTCTTCTCGACCGGCTTGAGGCCGAGGACGACGTCGCCGTACATCGCGACGAAGCGGCGGTAGCTGTCCCACGCGAACCGCTCGTTGCCGCTCAGGGCGGCGAGCGCCGCGCAGGTCTCGTCGTTGAGGCCCAGGTTGAGGACGGTGTCCATCATGCCCGGCATGGACGCGCGCGCGCCCGAGCGGACCGAGAAGAGGAGCGGCTTGTGGGGGTCGCCGAACTTGCGGCCCATGATCTTCTCGATCCGGGCGACCGCCTTCTCGACCTCGCGCTGCAGCTCCTTCGGGTAGCTCTGGCCGTGATCGTAGTAGTAGGTGCAGACCTCGGTCGTGCAGGTGAAGCCGGGCGGCACCGGGATGCCGAGGTTGGTCATCTCGGCCAGCCCGGCGCCCTTGCCGCCCAGGAGCTCCTTCATCGTGCCGTTGCCGTCGGCCTTGCCTTCACCGAAGAAGTAAACGTACTTTGCCATAGGTTCTCCTCGTCGAGGTCCGTGAGCCTGCGCTGCCCGGCCGGATAGGCGCCGGCCGGGCCGCCAGGGTGCACGAAAAGTGCCGTGTCACCGGCGACTTGTCAACCCTGGCGGGGGGTGTTTCGCGGGGTACTTTAGAGCGGTCCGCGGCGGGGCGCCAGCCCCGTGGATCGCGGCCCCCGCGCGAGGTACCATCGGGCCGTGAACGGGGGGCGCATGCTCTCGGGGAGGCCCGAGGAGGGAGGACGCCAATGCTGTTTCGCACGCACGCTGGGGTGGCGGTCAAGGGGAAGGTTTGCCTCGTAACCGGCGGAGCCCGCGGTATGGGGAAGCTCTGGGCCGAGGCCTTCGCCGCCGACGGCGCGAGGGTCGCGCTGTGGGACCTCGACGACGCGGCCCTCGCGCAGACCGCCGCGGAGTTCCGCGCCAAGGGGTGGCCGGTCCACACCCAGAACGTCGACGTGTCGCGGCGCTCGCGGGTGTACGCCGCCGCCACGCAGCTCGCCGCCGACTACGGCCCCGTCGACGTGCTGGTGAACAACGCGGGGATCGTGGCGGGCGGCAAGTTCCTCGAGACCAAGGACGAGCGGCTCGAGGCGACCATCGACGTCGATCTCAAGGCGCTGATGTGGACCTGCAAGGCGTTCCTGCCCGGCATGATCGAGCGGGGCGAGGGCCACGTCGTCAACGTCTCGTCAGCCTCCGGCTTCATCGGCGTCCCCTTCCTCTCGGCGTACGCCGCGGCCAAGTGGGGCGTGCTCGGGCTGACCGACTCGCTGCGCCTCGAGATGCAGCTGCTCGGGCACAAGGGCATCGGCTTCACCGTCTTCTGCCCGAGCTACGTCGACACGGGCATGTTCCAGGGCGTCAAGGCCCCGCTCTTCACGCCGCTGCTGACGCCCGCGGTCGCGGTCCAGCGCGGGTACGCGGCGTTCCGGCGCGGCGTCTACGTCGTCAAGGAGCCGTTCCTGGTCAAGCTCACGCCGGCGCTGCAGGCCCTGCTCCCGACCCCGGTGTTCGACACCATCTCCAGCCTGCTCCACGTCAACACGTCGATGGAGGCGTGGAAGGGGCACGGCGCGTAGGCCGCCGGAGACGCCCGCGGCCCCCGCGCTCACCGCTCCCACGCGGCGCGGCGCGCCTGCGCCAGCCGCGCGGCCGCCTCGGCGAGGCTGACCCCGGCCGGGAGCTGCTTGCGGTTGATCCCGACGACGTCGCGCACGCGGCCGCCGCGCGCGGCCACGATCGCCTGCCAGGCGGCCACGGTGCGGGCGGACATCGCGCCGCCCTCGTTCGTGTGGAAGAGCACGACGTCGCGGCCGCGCAGATCCGCGGCGTCGATGAACGAGGTCGTGAGCGCGTTCGGCCGCCAGTACCAGATCGGACCGCCGATGAGCACGAGCCGGTACGGCCGCAGGTCGATCCGCGCCGGCGTGACCGGGACGCGGCTCGTCCAGGAGGGCGTCGAGAACCACGACCCGCCCTCGTCGCCGCGCCCCTGAAGGCGCAGGAAGTCCGCTCCCAGGACCTGGGCAAAGGCGCGCGCGACCTCGGCGGTGTAGCCGGTGCGCGAATAGACGACGACGAGCGCGGTGGCGCCCGGGACCGTCGGCCGGAGGCTCTCGGGCCGGACCACCTGCGGCGGCGGCGAGCAGCCTGCCCCCAGCGCGGCGAGCGACAGGAGCGTGGCGGCCAGGCGGCTCACGGCGCCCTACCCGTTCGTGTGCCGCGCCATCTTGACCGTCCCCCACCCGAACACGCCGGTGATCGCGCCGCCCAGCAGGTAGAGCCACGCGCGCCCGTTGTCAGCCAGCCCGTGCTCGAGGTGCGGCGGCTGCTTGAGCCAGAAGTAGGCCTCCCAGAAGCGCAGGTGGAAGGTGCCGGTCTCCACGTTGGCGTCGGTGAGCACGGCGCCGCGGTAGAGCAGCCAGACGCCGGCCGCGCAGATGGCGAGGCCGAGGAGATACCAGACGGTCCTCACACCGCGAGCTGGCGGAAGTCCGCGATCCGCATGAAGAGCCGGTTGATGCGCCCGAGCAGCCAGAGCCGCCGCTGCTTGAGGTTCGGGTCCGGATCCATGACCAGGACGCCCTCGAAGAACGTGTCGACGGGCGCACGCAGCGTGCTCAGGTCGCGCAGCGCGGCGGCGTACTCGTGGGCCGCGATCTGCTGCTCGGCGCGGCCGGCGACGGCGGCGAAGGCGTCCTCGAGGGCCTGCTCGGCCGGCGCGACCGGCAACGTGAGGCCCGCGGCCGGCGCGGCCACCTCCTCGCCCTTGAGGATGTTCGCGACGCGCTTGAAGGCGACGCCGACGGGCTCGAAGTCCGCCCGCTGCCGCAGCTCCGCCAACGCCCGCGCCCGGGCCGCGGCGTCGACCACGTCGGCGGCGCCGACGGCCAGCACCGCGTCGACGACGTCGGCGGGGCTGTTCTCGGCGAGGACGCCGCGCAGGCGCCCGCGCAGGAAGTCGAGCACCGCGGGCACGGCGTCGGTGAAGGCCGGCTTGCCGTAGCCGCGGGCCGCGCCTTGCGCCAGGTCCTGGAGCGACACGCGCCAGCCGCGGGCGAGGACGATCTGCAGCACGCCGAGCGCGGCGCGCCGCAGCGCGTAGGGATCGGCCGACCCGGTCGGCTGCAGCCCGACGCCGAAGCAGCCGACGATCGAGTCCATGCGATCGGCGACGGCGAGGACGGCGCCGACGAGCCCGCGCGGGAGCTGGTCCTGGGCGCCGCGCGGCAGGTAGTGCTCGAGGATCGCCTCGGCGACCTCGGGCGCCTCGCCCTGACGGCGGGCGTACTCGCGGCCCATGACGCCCTGCAGCTCCGGGAACTCGCCGACCATCAGGGTCGTGAGGTCCGCCTTGCACAGATCCGCCGCGCGGGCGACGAGGCCCTGCGGCGCGTCCACCACCTGGGCGAAACCGACCGCGAGCGCGCGCACGCGCGCCACCTTCTCGGCCATCGTGCCCAGCTTGTTGATGAAGACGATCCCGGCCAGGCGCTCGGCGCGGTCGGCGAGCGTGACCTTCTGGTCCTCGGCGAAGAAGAAGCGCGCGTCGGACAGGCGGGCGGCGAGCACGCGCTCGTTGCCGCGGCGCACGACCGCCGGGTCGCGCGGCGCCGTGCCCGCGACGGTGATGAACGCGTGCTTGAGCGCCCCGGCGGCGTCGTCGACGGCGAAGTAGCGCTGGTGGCCGCGCATGGCGGAGACGATGACCTCGCGCGGCACCTCGAGGAAGCGCGGGTCGAAGGACCCGAGCACGCCGACGGGCCACTCGACGAGGTTGGCGACCTCGGCGACCAGGCCGGGGTCGGGCACGGTGGTGCCGCCGGCCTCGCGGCCGAGCCGCTCGACCTCGCGGGCGACGATCTCGCGCCGGGCCGCGGGGTCGACGACGACGTGGTGCGCGGCGAGCGCGTCGAGGTACTCGGCGATGGAGCGCACCGCGACCGGGGCGGGATCGTGGAAGCGGTGGCCCCGGGTCTCGGCGCCGGAGCGCACGCCGGCGAACTCGACCGGGATCACCTCACCGTCGAGGAGCGCGATGATCCAGTGCACCGGCCGCACGAAGGCCTCATCGTGGTCGGCCCAGCGCATCGACTTCTTGAACGGCAGCTCGCGGATGAGCGCGCCGAGGAGCTCCGGCAGCAGCTCCCGCGCCGGGCGGCCGGCCACCTCGCGGCGGGCGGCGCAGTACTCGCCCTTGTCGGTCTGCACGCGGCGGATCGCGGCGACCTCGACGCCCGCCTTCTTCGCGAAGGCCTCCGCCGCCTTGGTCGGCTTGCCGTCCTTGTCGAACGCCGCCTTCGTGGGCGGGCCGGTGAGGTCCTCGGCGAGGTCCTCCTGGCGCGCGGCCAGATCCTTGACGAACACCGTCAGGCGCCGCGGCGTGCCGACCGCCTGGGTCGCGCCGTGGGCGAGGCGGGCGCCGTCGAGGCGCGCGGCCATGAGGCGCGGCAGGTCGTGGAGCGCCTGGGCGAGGAAGCCGGCGGGGATCTCCTCGGTGCCGATCTCGAAGAGCAGCTCAGCCACGGGCGGCCTCCTTCCCGGTCTGGAGCAGCGGGAACCCCAGCCGCTCGCGCTCCGCGAGGAACCCCTCGGCGCAGGCGCGCGCGAGCCCGCGCACGCGGCCGATGAAGCGCTGCCGCTCGCTGACGCTGATCGCGCCGCGCGCGTCGAGGATGTTGAACGTGTGGGAGCACTTGAGGCAGTAGTCGTAGGCGGGCAGCGTCAGCTTCTCGGCCACCAGCCGCTTGCACTCGGCCTCGTACTGGTCGAAGAGCTTGAAGCCGAGCGCCTTGTCGGCGTGCTCGAAGTTGAACCGCGAGTACTCGACCTCCGACTGGTGGTGCACGTGCCCGTACTTCACGTCTCCCACCCAGCGCAGGTCGTAGACGTTGTCACAGTTCTGCAGGTACATCGTGAGCCGCTCGAGGCCGTACGTCAGCTCGGCCGTGACGGGCTTGCAGTCGATGCCGCCGGCCTGCTGGAAGTAGGTGAACTGGCTGCACTCCTGGCCGTCCACCCACACCTCCCAGCCGAGGCCCCAGGCGCCGAGCGTCGGCGACTCCCAGTCGTCCTCGACGAAGCGGATGTCGTGCTCGAGCGGGTCGATGCCGAGCTCGCGCAGCGAGTCGAGGTACAGCTCCTGCACGTTCTCGGGGCTCGGCTTCAGCACCACCTGGAACTGGTAGTAGGCGCCGAGCCGGTTCGGGTTCTCCCCGTAGCGGCCGTCCGTGGGCCGCCGCGAGGGCTGCACGTACGCGGCCCGCCAGGGCTCCGGGCCCAGCACGCGGAGGAAGGTCGCGGGGTGGAACGTGCCCGCGCCGACCTCGTGGTCATAGGGCTGCTGGATGACGCAGCCGCGCTTGGCCCAGAACGACTCGAGCGTGAAGATAACTTGTTGAAAGTCCACGGAAGCCTCGCCCTCAAACCGGGGGCGCAACCTAGCAAACGGAGGGGGTCAAGTCAAGGCGCGGGCGGGCGGGATGCGGGTGGACGCGCCGACAGATCGTCACCCCCCCAGGTGGCGCTTCGAGCGGGCGCCTTCGCGCGCTGAGGCCTGGGGGGCGATCTCGGTGGTACTCCAGCGCATTGCGGTAGATGGGCGTCGGGCACTGCGAGAGTTGTCCC
>DASXVK010000140.1:0-5873 GCA_036504295.1 Polyangia bacterium | reverse complement strand
CACGGCGCCGCCGACGAGCCGAGCCCGCAGTCGCGCGCCAGCCGGTCGAGTGATCCCTACGCGCCTCAGCAGGGCGCCATCGTGCAGGTCCGCCAGCGCCAGTACCTGGTGGAAGACGTGGTCCCGCCGCCCGCACCCGGGCAGCACACCCGCGTCGATCTGGTGTGCCTCGACGACGACAACCAGGGGCGACGCCTGAGCGTCCTTTGGGAGGTGGAGCTCGGGGCGCGGGTGCTTCACCCGGAGACCCACGGGCTCGGGGACGCCACGAAGCTCGATCCACCGCGCCACTTCGCCGCGTACCTGCACGCGCTCAAGTGGCACGCCGTCACGGCGACCGACGCGAAGCTGTTCCAGGCGCCGTTTCGCGCCGGCATCAAGCTGATGAACCACCAGCTCACGCCGCTCAAGAAGGCGCTCGAGCTGCCGCGCTCGAACCTCTTCATCGCTGATGACGTGGGCCTCGGCAAGACGATCGAGGCCGGGCTGATCCTCCAGGAGCTGCTGTTGCGCCAGCGCGTCGACTTCGCGCTGATCGTCTGCCCGGCGTCCGTCGCGTTGCAGTGGCGCGACGAGATGAAGAAGCGCTTCGGCCTGCTCTTCGAGCTGTACAACCGGGTCTTCATCGGCCGCCGCCGGCAGGAGCGCGGCTTCGGGGTGAACCCCTGGAGCACGCACAACCGCTTCATCATCACCTACCAGACCCTGCGTCGCCCTGAGTACCGCGACCCGCTCCTGCAGCACATCGGCGAGCGGATCCGGAAGAGCCTCCTCATCCTCGATGAGGCGCACACCGCCGCCCCGGCCTCGGCGAGCAAGTACGCTATCGACTCCCGCGTGACCCGGGTCGTACGCGACGTCGCGCCGCGCTTCGAGAACCGCCTCTTCCTCTCCGCCACCCCGCACAACGGGCACTCCAACAGCTTCTCGGCGCTCCTCGAGATCCTCGATCCGCAGCGCTTCACCCGGGGCGTGCCAGTTCGAGGCCTCCGGCAGCTCGAGCCCGTGATGGTGCGCCGCCTGAAGACCGATCTGCGGGAGCTGGGGGTGGACGAGTTCCCCGAACGCAAGGTCGTGCAGATCGACCTGCGCCACGAGGGGAACGACTGGCGCGCGCGCCTGCACGGCGACGCGCTCACCGCGATCGGTCACGGTCGCGCGCCCGAGCTGGAGCTGGGCCGGATGCTGCAGGAGTACAGCCGGCTGATGCGCCCGCAGAAGGGGCGCGGCCAGCTCGTCTTCATCAACCTGCAGAAGCGGCTCCTGTCGAGCATCGAGGCGTTCACCCGCACGCTGCGGCTCCACGAGAAGAGCGTCGGCGCGGGCACGGCGCACACCGCCCTGCAGCTCACGCTCGACGAGGCCGGCGACGGCGACGAGTACGGCCTGGAGGACGAAGCGCTCGAGGATGCGGCGGCCGCCGACGTGGTCGCGAGCTCCGCGGAGGTCCAGCGCCCCGAAGGGCGGGCCCGGCAGCTCCTCGCCGACATGATCAGGTTGGCCGAGGAGTATCGGGGCGCGCCTGACGCCAAGACCATGGCGCTGCTCGAGTGGATCCGGCAGCACCAGTGCCCCGCCGTGAAGCTGGGTGGAGCGGATGGCCGCAAGGCCGAGTGGACCGATCGGCGCGTGCTCATCTTCACGGAGTACGGCGACACGAAGCGGTATCTCTGGCAGGTGCTGAGCACCGCGGTGCAAGGCACGACCGAGGCGGACGCCCGCATCATGCAGTTCCACGGCGGGATGTCGGACGAGCAGCGCGAGGAGGTCCAGCTCGCCTTCAACAGCGAGCCCGACCAGCATCCGCTCCGCATTCTCATAGCGACCGACGCCGCCCGTGAGGGCGTCAACCTGCAGGGGCATTGCGCGGACCTCTTCCACTACGACGTGCCCTGGAATCCCGCCCGCATGGAGCAGCGTAACGGGCGCATCGACCGGACCCTGCAGCCGGCGCCCCAGGTCCGCTGCCACTACTTCTTCTACCCGCAGCGGGTCGAAGACCAGGTGCTGCAGACCCTGGTCGGCAAGGTCGAGACGATCCAGCGCGAGCTGGGGTCCCTCGGCAGCGTGATCATGGATCGCTTCGCCGACGTGCTCGAAGAGGGCATCGGCGAGCAGACGGTGCTCCGCCTCGACGAGGCCGAAGCGATCGCCGGCCGCCGCGAGGTGGTCCGCGGCGAGCTCGAGGCGCAGCGGGACAACCTGCCGGGGCTCAGGGTCGAGATCGACGAGGCCGGCCGCATCCTCAACCGCTCGCGTCAGGCGATGGACTTCGCGCCCGAGCTCCTCCGTGACGCCATCAACGTCGGCATGGAGCTCGCGGGGGCGAGCAGCCTCCAGCCCGCAGCGCGAGAGAGCAAGGACGGCACGGCGCGGCAGGCGTTCCTCTTGCCGGAGCTCTCCGCTTCCTGGGCCGAAACGCTCGACACCCTCCGCCCGCCGCGAGGGCGCGATGAGCCATTCTGGGACTGGCGCAAGCGACCGCCCCAACCGGTGGTGTTCTTCCCGCCCGAGCGCATCAACAGCGGTCTCGTGCACCTGCATCTGCAGCATCCCCTGGTGCAGCGGGTGCTGTCGCGGTTCCGCGCGCAGGGCTACAGCGCCCACGACCTGGGGCGGGTGACCGTCGTCAAGACCGCGCGCGACTCCCTCGCGCGCGTGATCGCGTTCGGCCGGCTGTCGCTGTTCGGGCCGGGGGCCACGCGCCTGCACGATGAGGTCATCTCCGTGGCGGCGCCGTGGCTCGAGAGCGGCGGCGCCAAGCACCTCAAGCCCTTCGCCGACGACGCCGACCGCCGCGCGCTCGAGACGCTCGAGGAGGTGCTCCGCGACTGTCCCGACCTGACCGTGGGCGCGAAGGTCCAGCAGCGGCTCCTGGCCAGCGCCCCGAGCGACTACGCCGCGCTCTGGCGCCACATCGACGACGAGGCCGACGCGCGCGCGCACGCGGCCCGTCAGCGGCTGAGCGACCGCGCCCACGTGGAGGCCGATGCACTCCGCGTCATCCTGGCGGAGCAGCGCCGCGCGATCCTCGACGTGATCCAGGGCCGAGTCCAGCTCGGCTTCGATTTCGGCGAGCACGATCAGGACCAGCGCCGTCAATTCGAGGATGATCGCAAGCACATGGAGCAGCGCCTGACCGCCATCGAGAAGGAGATCGACACCGAGCCGGCCCAGATCAAGGACGTCTATCGCGTGGTTCTCCAGCGGCTGGAACCGGTGGGCCTGATCTATCTCTGGCCCGAGTCGCGAGGCTAGTCCGTGGAGGCCCGGCGATGAGCGACCTCGAGACGCGGTTCCATGAGTCCTGGCTCGGCATGGTGCAGCCCGTGGAGGGGCTGGTGGTCTCGGTCCCCGTCCTGGTCGAGGCGCAATGCATGCACCGGCAGCCGCCGTCCTTCCAGCAGACCTTCCTCGAGGTCTGCCCGCCCGTGGACGCGCCCAGGCCGACGCCTGCGAAGGACGCAGCGTCCGGGCCGCGCCGCATCGCGGACTTGCCGGCCTTCCTCGAGGCCGTGCTGCAATGGGCGCCCGACCTCTACGACGCCGGCGCCGCGCTCCCGGACGACCTCTCGCTCTACGTGCCCGAGGGCAAGCAGACCTTGCGGCCGACGCTGGCGCTCAAGCGGCAGGAGCTGTCGGCGGCCGCCGATGGCAAGGAGGCGACCAGCGACACGCCCGCCGCGCAGGCCGGCGCGGCGTACGTCGCGCTGATCTGGGACGTCGGCGACGGCCTGAACCTCGACAAGCCGGAGACCCAGACGGGTCCGTGGGAGTATCCGGCGGCGGCGAAGTTCGACCGGCTGCTGCGCCAGTGCCGCGTGCCGATCGGTCTGCTCATCAACCGGCGCGAGGTGCGCCTGTTCTACGCGCCGCACGGCGAATCGTCGGGCGTCATCCGGTTCCGGGTGGACGACATGGCGAGCGTGGGCGGCCGGCCCATCCTCGACGCCTTCGTCATGCTGCTCTCGGGCCACCGCTTCTTCGGCGCGCTCCCCGAGCGGCAGCTCCCGGCCATCCTGGCTGAGTCCCGCAAGCGGCAGGTCAACGTCACCAACCAGCTCGCCGACCAGGTCTTCGAGGCGTTGCAACTCCTCCTGCGGGGCTTCGAGGGCGCGGGCGAGCGCGACGCGCGCTACGCGACCCTTCTCCGTGAAGCGCTGGAGCGCGGCGACGACCACCTCTACGGTGGCTTGCTGACGGTGCTGCTCCGCCTGGTGTTCGTGCTCTACGCCGAGGACCGCGGCCTGCTCCCGGTCGAATCGGAGCTCTACGCCGCGAACCTCAGCGTGCTCGCCCTCTTCGACGAGCTGCAGCAGGACCACGGCGCCTACCCCGACTCCATGTCGCGCCGCTTCGGGGCGTGGCCGCGGCTGCTGGCGCTCTTCCGCGCCATCTTCCTCGGCTGCGAGCACGGCGATCTGAGCATGCCGCAGCGCCGCGGCGAGCTCTTCGACCCGCACCTCTACCCCTTCCTCGAAGGCTGGGGCCCCGCCGGCAGCGCACCGATCACGCTCGCCGAGCACCGCGCCCAGGTCGCCGTGCCCGGCGTCGATGACGAGACCATCTTCCGGGTGCTGCAGCGGCTCATCCTCCTCGAGGGCCAGCGCCTGTCGTACCGCGCCCTCGACGTCGAGCAGATCGGCAGCGTCTACGAGGCCCTGATGGGCTACCACGTCCGCCGGGTAGAGGCGCCGGCGGTGTGCCTCCGGCCCGACCGCGCCAAGGCCGTCTGGGTCAGCGCCGTCGACGCGCTGGCGCAGAAGCCGGCCCAGCGGGCCAAGTGGTTCAAGGAGGACGTCGGCGTCTCGAAGAGCACCGCGGAGCGCATCGCCGAGGCGCTCGACGGCGCGGCATCGGAGGAGCAGGGGCTGGAGATCCTGGCCGGCTTCAGGGTACGACACAGCGAGATCGCGAAGGTGGGAGCGCTCGTCATCCAGCCGGGCGTCGAGCGCAAGCGCACCAGCTCCCATTACACTCCCCGTTCGCTCTCGGCGCCCATCGTCGAGAAGACCCTCGCGCCGCTTATCAAGGTCATGGGCGACGCGCCGTCGTCGGAGCGGCTGCTCCACCTCAAGATCTGCGACCCGGCCATGGGCAGCGGCGCGTTCCTCGTCGAGGCCTGTCGTTACCTCGCCGACCAGGTGGTCGCGGCCTGGACCCGCGAGCACCGGCTCGACAAGATCGCCGACGAGCACGAGGACGTCGTGAACCACGCGCGCCGCCTCGTCGCCCAGCGCTGCCTCTACGGCGTCGACAAGAACCGCTTCGCGGTGAACCTCGCGAAGCTGTCGCTGTGGCTCGTGACGCTGGCGAAGGACGAGCCCTTCACCTTCGTGGACCACGCGCTGCGCCACGGCGACTCGCTCGTGGGCCTCGATTTCGAGCAGATCAAGAGCTTCCACTGGCAGCCGTCGAAGCAGCTCGAACTGTGCCGCAAGGCGCTCGAGGCGGCTCTCGACGAGGCGATCGCGCTCCGGCAGCAGATCCTCGACCTCGCGGCATCAGCGGACGCGAGCGCGACCAGGGAAAAGTTCCGGCTGCTGCGCGACGCCGAGGACGCACTCGAGCCGGTGCGCCTCATCGGCGATCTCGTCGTTGGGGCGTTCTTCGCGGCGACCAAGGACAAGGACCGCGAGAAGGAGCGCAACCGTCGGCTGGCACTGGTGGAGGCGTGGCTTCAGTCGGGCGGGCCGGCACCAGGGGAAATCATCGAGCTGCAGGAGGAGATCCGAGCCACTCTGCCGGTGTTTCACTGGATGACCGAGTTTCCCGAGGTCTTCTTTTCGGAACGCCCAGATCCCCTCGATGACGGCGAGGTCAATCGTGCGGCGTTCATGGACGCTTTCGTCGGAAACCCGCCGTACCTGGGA
>DASXVK010000139.1:0-1698 GCA_036504295.1 Polyangia bacterium | reverse complement strand
GTCCACGGCCAGCGTGACGCGGTCGGCGGAGACAGCGCGAGCGGTCACGCGCGCAGCCGCCCCAGGTGCGTGCGCCGCGGCGTTGTCCACGACGTTGCCGAACGCGCCATCGAACAGCACCGCATCGGCGAGGACGGGCGGCAGGTCGTCCGGGATGTCCACGACGGGTGCCGCGGACCCCGGTTCGCCGGTCCTGCGTCGGAGGGTCGTCTCGATCAGCTCCCGCAGGTCATACGGCCGGAGCTCCGCGTGGACCGCGCCGGCCTGGATGCGACCCATGTCGAGGAGGCCGTTGACGAGCCCCGCGAGCCGGGCCCCCTGGGTGTCGATCTCGGCGGCCGTCGCGCGCACGATCGGAAGGCCGGGGTTCGTGGCCGGATCGGCGAGGCCGCCGGCCAGCGCCCGAATGCTCGCGATCGGGGTCCGGAGGTCGTGGGAGACCGAGTCGAGGATCGCGCCGCGCAGCGCATCGCTCTGCCGGGCAACCTCGGCGGCCATGGCCTCGGCACGCAGCTCGTCGCGCCGGTGGGCGATCCCCAGCTGGTCGGCCGCGAGCATCAGCAGCCGACGCGCTCCGCGACCCGGCATCGGGTCTCCGGCGACCCGCGTCGCATGGATCCAGCCGACCGGGCGGTCCCCCGGTCCGATGGCGACGGCATAGCGCTCGCCCGATCCTGGCGGCCCGCCAGGCGGCCTCGCACCGGCATCGCGCAGCCAGTCCGAGCCACCGTCCGGCGTCACCCGCACGAGCGTCCACGGAAGGTCTGCCAGGTCCGGGGGCGCGGCGCCGGTCGCCGCGATCGCGACCTCCGGCTGCTCCGCGAGGACGACCCGGACGGAGGCCATCTCGGCGTCCCTGCGGAGGCGCGCCGCGACGGCGACAGCCGCCTGCTCGAACGACTGGGCGAGGGCGATGTCGCGGCTGATCGCGACGAGCGCCTCCGACTCGCGGGCGCGGCGATCCGCCTCGTCGGCGCGGTCGCGAAGCAGCGCGGTGACCTGGCCGAGGACGACGGCGACGAGCAGGAACAGCAGCAGGTTGAGCCACTCGGCGGGATCCGCCACCACGAACGTGAACCGCGGCGACGTGAACGTGAAGTCGTAGACGAGGAACGCCACGACGGACGTGGCGACGGCGCCCCACGTGCCGAGGAGCGCCGCGGCGACGACGACGGCGATGAGGTACAGCGGCGACGCGTCCGCCACCCCGACCGCGTGCTCCAGGAGCGCCACGGCGCCCGTCGCCACGATGACCGTGCCCGCCACGAGCGCGACCCTGACGGCGATCGGCAGCGCCACGATCGAGGCGATGGCTCCCGGTCGTGCGCTCTGTACCGGCGGCGTCGTGTCGTGCGCGGTCATCTCCGGACAGGCTACAGCGCACGCGGGCTTGTCACGCCGCGCGCCACCCGGCCGCCGCCGAACAGGGCGGGCCGGGGCTTGACATGCCGGGGATCGTTATATCGCGCGACGGTATACCCCGCCCCGGTCCCGCGGGTGCCCGTCGGTGGCCGGTGCCACCGTGGCGCATCGGGAGGTCCGAGCGATGACGCTGTTCGAGCGGGTCGACCAGTCCATCCGGCGGAGCCCGGTGTGGCGGTCGATCTTCCGCAACCCGTATCCCGACGACGAGCGGAGCCGGGCGTACGCGGTGATGAACAACGTGTTCCTCCACCTCCACCCGGTGCGGGTCCGCCA
>DASXVK010000138.1:0-12344 GCA_036504295.1 Polyangia bacterium | reverse complement strand
GGCCGCCGCGGCGGCCGCCGCCGAGAAGCGCGCTCAATGGGAGAGGGAACGCGCCGAGGCGGCCGCTCAGGAGCGCGCGCGCGCCGAGGCTGAGGCCAAGACCCGGCGTCTCGCCGCCGCGCAGGCCGCCGCCCTCGCGTTCGACAAGGACAAGGACGCCGTCACGAAGGAGGTGTCGGCGCTCGAGGCGCTGGTCCGGCGGAAGAAGTGGGATGAGGCTGCCCAGGTTGCGACCGCGCTGGAGAGCCGGCTTCAGGCGGTCATGGTACCGGAGTCGCCGATCGGGCAACTGCCGTGGGTGTTGGCACTCAAGGCGCGCGCCACGAAGCAGGAGCGAGCCATGGACGCGGAGAAGCAGCGGCGCGCCGAGGCGGAGGCCAAGAAGCAGGCCAAGATCGAGGCCGAGAACCAGCGCCGCGAGGGGGAGGAGGCGCGACGACGCGTGGCCGCCCAAGCGCGTGCGGGCGCTATCGAGATCGACGCGACGACACTCTGGCGCGAGTATGATCGCAATGAGGTAGCGGCCGATGAGCGATACAAGGGGAAGGATCTGATCGTGTCGGGCCGCGTGGACTCGGTGGACAAGGACTTCCTCGACAACATCGTCGTGCGCCTGCGGAGCCCCAACGAGTTCATGCCCACGAGCGCCTACGTGCCGGACAGCGAAAAGGCGGCTACGGGGCGATTGTCGAAGGGCGACCGGGTGGAGCTCCGCTGCAAGTGCGACGGCAGGGTCGTAGGTTCTCCCGTGCTCCGCAACTGCACGATCCTGTAGCACCGCGATGATCGTCCGCACCGACGCGCCGGGCCCTCACCGCGGCGGCAGGATCGTCGGAATCTGCTTGCGTTCGTGCTGGCGATAGACCCGGAAGTGCTCGTCGACCGTGAAGATCGTGGCGCCGGGATGCAGCTCGGCCATGCGCACCAGGCAGGCGTCGGCGAGCGACATCGGCAGGTCCGCGTACTTCGCCATGAGCCGCGCGAGCGCAGCGTGCTCCGGCGCGACCGCGAAGTCCACGACCAGCAGCCCGTCGGCGAGGAGCTCGAAGAAGCGGCGGCTCCCGCCCGCGAGCCGGCGGAGCAGGTGCGCGGTCTCCGTCAGGACCGGCTCACAGGTCAGCAGCGGCGCCGCGAGCTCCTACGCGGTGATCGACTAACCCCGCGCGCCGCCCGCTACGGCTGCCGGTTCCCCCTGGTACGTCAGAGCGCCGATCGCGCCGCCGACCCCGCGGTCGAACCCCGGGCGCCTAACGACGCGGGCGCGCTCGACCCATCCCCGCTCGCGCCGTCGCGAGGCAACGATCTAGGCGAGGATGGGTGCCCATGCGGTCGAAAATCATCGCCGCGACGGAATCGGCCCGGATGGGTCGCCGGCGGGCGGGCGGGTGCGCGGCGGCGGCCGGCCGCGCCCCGCCGCCCCGCGCCCCCCTACAGCGGCCGGAACCGCGCCTGGAAGAAGCGCAGCTGCTCGGGCTCGTAGACGAACTCGAGGCCGCGGATCTCCTTGCGCCGCTCGTAGAGGTTCGCGACGCCGTCGGCGACGATGTCGAGGTGGCTGTAGGTGTAGACGCGGCGCGGGATGGTGAGGCGCACGAGCTCGAGCTTGGGGTACTTGTGCTCGCCGGTCTTCCGGTCGCGGCCGGCCGAGACCACGCCGCGCTCCATGGCGCGCACGCCGGACTCGACGTACAGCTCGGCGGCCAGGCGCTGCGAGGGCAGCTGTGACTGCGGCAGGTGCTCGAGGAAGCGGCGGGCGTCGAGGAAGACGGCGTGGCCGCCCGGCGGCTCGACGATGGGCACCTGCCGGTCGCGCAGCTTGCGGGCGAGGTACTGGATCTGCTCGATGCGGTTGCGCAGGTAGTCCTCGTCGGTCATCTCCTGGCAGCCGATGGCCATCGCCATGAGATCGCGACTCGCGAGGCCGCCCTGCGTGGGCGGGCCCTCGTAGATGGCGGCGAGCGCGGCGGCCCGGCGGTAGGTGTCGTCGTCGTCGAGGCAGAGCAGGCCGCCGATGTTGACGAGGAGGTCCTTCTTGGCGCTGATGGTGCAGCCGTCGCCGTAGGACATCAGCTCCCGCAGGATCTCGCGGATCGAGCGGTTCTCGTACCCCGGCTCCTTCCACTTGATGAAGTAGGCGTTCTCGGCGATGCGCGTCGCGTCCCAGTAGAGCGGGAGGTGGTGGTAGCGGCAGATGGCCGAGAGGCGCCGCGTGTTCGCCATCGACACCGGCTGGCCGCCCGCCATGTTCACGTTGCCCTCGAGGCACACGTAGGCGATCTGCCGGGCCCCGACCTCCTCGATGAGGGCCTCGAGCGCGTCGGCGTCGATGTCGCCCTTGAACGGGTAGGTCGACGTCGGGTCGTGCGCCTGCGGCAGGATGAGGTCCTTGAACACGCCGCCGGCCATCTCCTGGTGCTCGCGCGTCGTCGTGAAGTACATGTTGTTGACGACGATCTGGCCGGGCGTGATGCAGGTCTGCGAGAGGATGTGCTCGGCGGCGCGGCCCTGGTGGGTCGGCAGCACGTGGCGGTAGCCGAGGACGTCGCGGACCGACTCGCACAGCCGCTCGTAGCCGTTCGTGCCGGTCTCGCCCTCGACGGTCGCGAACATGCCGGCCCACTGATCGCTCGACTGGGCCGCGGTGCCGCTGTCCGTGAGCAGGTCGATGTAGACGTCCTCGCTCTTGAGCAGGAACGTGTTCCAGCCGGCCTCCGCGATGGCCTGCTCGCGCCGGGCGCGGTCCTTGATCGCCATCGGCTCGACGACCTTGATGATGTAGGGCTCGGGCCGCGGCCCCGCGGGCTTCGCGGGCTGCAGGGCGACGAGGAGCTCGTCGCTGGGCGCGAGCGCGGCCATCTCCCACCGCCCCCGGGGCGGCGCGGCGGTCAGCTTGAACGGCTGCACCTTGAGCTCGCGCAGGAGCCCGGCCGAGTCGACGAGGTAGTCGATCTGCCGCTCGGTGTAGGTGCGACGCGGCACGTTGAGCGCGAGCAGCTCCAGCTCCGGGTCGGCGTGGCGCAGCCGGCCGAAGGGGGCCGCGCGCACGCCCGCGGCGAGGTAGAGCGCGGCGGCGAGCGCCTCGCTGCGGTAGCCGTCGGCGCCCGCCGCGGGCATGAGCGCGCCCGCGTCGAGCGCCGGGCCGCTCGTGCCGACCGGCTGGTACACCGGCAGCGCGAGCGCGCGCAGGCGGCGCAGCATGTAGTCGAACTTGCGGCGGCGGAAGAACTGGTAGCCCTCGTCGGTCATCTCGACCAGGCCGCGCGCCATCGCCTGCATGTCGCGGCCGGCCTGCCCGCCGTAGGTGTGCAGGCCCTCGAAGACGACCACGAGCGCCTGCAGCGCCGCCAGCGTGTGCGGGTCGTCGACGGCGATGAGGCCGCCGGTGTGGCAGAAGGCGTCGAGCCGCGCGCTCATGTAGACGATGTCGGCGGCCTCGCAGGTGCGCCGGACGCGCTGCTCGAGGCTCTCCCGGCTCTGCTCCCACTCCTTCGCGAGGTAGGCCGCCGAGGCCACCTGCGACACGTCGAGGACGACCGGGAGGCCGACGTTGCGGCACAGCTCGGCCGCCCGGCGCAGGTTGTCGAGCTCGAGGATCTGGCCGCCGAGGATCGGGACCGCGCAGGTGAAGAGGGCGAAGGCGAGGTCGTCGCGCTCCCCCCGCACCAGCGCCTCGAGCCGGTCGAGGTCGATGTTGCCCTTGTAGCGCACCGGGGACTGCGGCAGCAGCGCCTCGCGCACCGTCACGTCGACGAGCCGGCCGCCCTGCGCCTCGGCGAGCGGGCCCGCGGTGGTGCCGTTCTTGTTCGTCGGGATGAGCTGGCCCGGCTGCATGAGGTGGCGGATCAGCAGGTTCTCGGCGCCGCGGCCCTGGTGCGTCGGGACGATGTGCCGCTTGCCGAGGACGCGCTGGGCGGTCTCCTCGAGCGCGTAGAAGTTGCGGCTGCCGGCGTAGGCCTCGTCGCCGACCATCAGCGCCGCGAGCTGCTGATCGCTCATCGCCTCGGCGCTCTTGCTCGCGAGGAAGTCGAGGTACACGGCGCCGCGCGGGAGCCGGTAGACGTTGTACTCGGCGCGGCGCAGCGCCTCGACGCGGACGTGCTGCGGGACCGGGGCGTTGTGCTGGACGATCTTGACGCGGTACGGCTCGGCGTAGTGCATGGCCGTCCTCCTCCCACTGGCTCCGCGACAGGAGAGCAAGGACGCGCGGCGAGATCAAGCCCGGCCCGGCCGGGCGGGCGCCCGACGCCCGTGGTATCCTCGCGCCCAACCTCAGTCAACAACGAGGCTCGCCTGCGGCTCGCCTCAGGGGGCACCATGCGTCACGTGAGCGCGTTCGCCGTCGCCGTCGTCCTCATCCTCACCGCCCGGCCGGGCCTCGCCCAGCGCGACGAGCCGGTCCCGGCGGCGCCGCCCGCCCCGGCGCCGCCGCCCGCCCCGGCGCCGCCGCCCGTCCCGCCGCCGCCGCCCGAGCCCATGCTGCCGCCCGCGGCCCCGGCCCCCGCCGAGCCGCGGCGCGTGGCGGTCGACGCCGACGAGCCGGGTCGCCGCGCGGCGCCCGAGGCGCGGCGCCGCCACGACGCCGGCGAGCCCGGCGACCCGGTCGTGCGCGCCGCCGCCGGCGACCTCGGCCTCGCGTTCCGCTTCGGCGGCCTCGCCACCCTCGAGGCGACCGGCAACCAGCGCGTGATCGGCTCCGGCCCGCTGGTGCTCACCCAGGCCGCGCTCAAGATCGTCTCGAGCGAGCGGCTCATGATCCCGATCGTCTTCGGCACCGCGATCCGCGTCGACAGCGCCGGCAGCACGAGCGCCACGAACGCCGGGATCGACGTCGGCATCGGCGTCGAGTACCACTTCCGCATCTGGCGCCGCATCTCGCCCTTCGTCGGCGCGAGCGTCGGCTTCTCCTACATCAACCCGACCGGCAGCGACAACGACACCTACGGCTTCGGGATCGGCCCGAGCCTCGGCGTCGAGTACTACGTCGCCGACCGCGTGAGCCTCACGGCGCAGTACCTGCTCACGTTCCAGTACGCCTCGACCACGGGCACCTCGACGACGTTCCCGCCCACGACGACGACCACGACCTCGTCCGCGTTCCAGACGCTCGCGGGCGGGGCGATGACCCTCACCTACTACTTCTGAGCCGCCCGATGCGCGCCGCGCACCTGCTGAGAAAGGGACCCTGGGAGGGTCCCTTTGACCTCCCGCGCAGAGTGCTGGCAGGCAAAGCCCGCCAGCACTCACGCGGGCTGCTCCCCGCCCTCGCGCTCCTCGGCGCTCTCGCCGCGTGCGACGACAACGGCACCGTCGCCGGCCCGCCGCTCGCCTTCGGCCCCGCCTCGGACACGCTCTACGAGCCGCCCGTCGGCAGCGGGATCGAGGGGGACTGGTTCTTCTGTCGCACCGAGACCTGCGCCGAGCTCTCGTCGGACGGGATCGGGTTCCGCGCCGGCGGCCTCTGCCTCCGGCTCGGCCGGCCGGCGGCCGACGTCGGCGACGGGTACTGCATGGAGGACTCCGGCTGCAGCTATCTCTGGGACGGCCAAAGCCTGATGCTGTGGAAGAGCCCGACCCATGACGCGGAGGTCCTCACCTTCCTCGTCACGGGCGACCGCGCGTGGGTCGACCACTCGCCCCACTGGCTCCACCGGGAGGCCCCGCGCGCGCTGGGATTCTGCCAAATCGCCGGCAGCGACTGAGCGGCGAGTGACGCCGGCTCAGCTCGCGGCGGCCAGCGTCCGCGCCACGACGCGCCAGGCGGCGGGATGCAGCAGGTAGCTGTAGTGCGTGAAGCCCTCGAGCTCGACGTTCTCGGCGCCCTCGACGCGGGCCGAGGTGGCCGGCAGCACGATCACGTCGGCGCGGCTCCAGAGCGCGACCAGCCGCGGCTGGGCCGGCGGGCCGCGCCACGGCACCTGACGCGCGAGGCGCTCGAGGAGCACCGAGTCGGGGCGCAGGTGCAGGCTGTGGTCGGTCGCGCCGTAGCGCGCGAGGTGGCTGCCGGCGTGGGGCGCGGCCATCGTGAGGAGGGTGGCGACGCGCGCCGACGTGGGCTCGTCCTCGAGCGCGAGCCGCGCGACCAGACCGCCCATGCTGTGGGTGAGGACGTCGACCTGGGCGTCGGGGCCGAGGTCGTTCACGGTGACCACCTCGCCGATGAAGTCCCGCAGGTGGCGGGCGGTGTCCTCGAGGGTGGCGCCGGCGGGCCAGGCCATCGCGTAGGTGCGGCGGCGGCCGAGCAGGCGCAGGAAGAGCCGCAGCGGCAGGAAGTTGCCGGGGCTGCCGCCGAGGCCGGGGACGCACACGACCGGCCGGTGCCCGTCATCGGGCAGAGCGTGCGGCGCCGCGGCGCGCCCCGCGAGCGAGGTGAGGCCGAGCGCCGGGAGCTGCGCGAGGTGGCTCCGCAGGTCGGGATCCACCGCGCGGTAGGCCGCGGCCGCCGACCGCGCCACGGCCACCGCGGCCGTCGCCACGAGCTGCCCGGTCGACGCCGCCGAGTGAGTCACCCGCTCCCAGGCACCCATGACGCCTCCGACAATGGCAGTATTGAGATGTCGCGTCAACGCGAACGGGCGTTGCACCCGTCGCGCGCGCCAGGAGGGCCCGCATGAGACAGGTCTGGATTCCGCGCATCGGCGGCCCCGAGGTCCTCGAGGTCCGCGACGGGCCCGCCCCGGCCCCCGGCCCGGGCGAGGTGCGCGTCCGGGTCGCGGCCGCGGGCGTCAACTTCGCCGACGTGCTCGCGCGCATGGGCCTCTACCCCGACGCCCCCAAGCTGCCCGCGGTCATGGGCTACGAGGTGGCGGGCACCGTCGAGGAGGCCGGTGCGGACGTGACGCTCGCCGCCGGCGCCCGCGTGGTCGCGCTCACCCGCTTCGGCGGCCAGAGCGAGGCGGTGGTCATCCCCGAGGCGCAGGCGCTGCCCCTGCCGGAGCACGTCTCCTTCGAGCAGGGCGCGGCCATCCCCGTCAGCTATCTCACCGCGTGGCTCATGCTCGTGCGCCTCGGCAACGTGCAGGCTGGCGAGACCGTGCTCGTCCACGCCGCCGCGGGCAGCGTCGGTCAGGCGGCGGTGCAGATCTGCCGCCTCAAGGGCGCGACCGTCATCGGCACGGCGAGCGCGGCCAAGCACGCGCGGCTGCGGGAGCTGGGCGTCGCGCACTGCATCGACTACCGCACCCAGGACTTCGAGGCCGAGGTCAAGCGCCTCACCGACGGGCGCGGGGTCGAGGTCGCCCTCGACGCCGTCGGCGGCGCCTCGTTCGCGAAGAGCTACCGCTGCCTCGCGCACCTGGGCCGCCTCTTCCTGTTCGGGGTGTCGAGCTTCGCCCCGGGGAAGCGGCGGAGCCTGCTCGCGGCCGCCGCCGGCTTCGTGCGCCTGCCGTCGTTCCGGCCCATCCCGCTGATGAACGAGAACCGCGGCGTCTTCGGGGTCAACCTCGGCCACCTGTGGCACCGCGGCGACGAGATGGCGGCCATGCTCCGCGAGATCGTCGGCCTGGTGGCCGCGGGCACGCTCGCCCCGGTCGTCGACCGCGTGTTCCCCTTCGCCGAGGCCGCGCAGGCCCACGCCTACCTCCAGGATCGCCGCAACTTCGGCAAGGTCCTGCTCACTCCGTGACGCGCCGGGTCGCGCTGGAAAAACAGAGCTGACCGTGTATGCTTGATCGGCCCCGCGGCGCACGAGCGACGCAGGGCGTCAGGGATCGGCGGCGGGACGGCGGAGCGGGGGCAGGAGACAGTATGCGCAGAGGTCTATATCGTAACACGCTGAGCTACTTCGGCGGAGTCGTGATGGTGGGCAGCGCGCTCCTCATCGCCGTCTCCGCCGTGATCGGCATCTTCCTCGCGCCGCAGAGCCCCTACCTCGGCATTGTCACGTGGCTGCTGCTCCCCGGCGTGCTCATGTTCGGGCTGCTGGCGATCCTCTACGGCATGCGCCGCGAGAGCCTGCGGCGCCGGCGCACCGGCGAGGAGGAGTCGGCCTTCCCGCGCCTCGACCTCAACGACCCGCGCCAGCGCAAGCGGTTCACCTGGGCCCTCGTCGGCGGCAGCCTGCTCGTCGTGCTGGTCGCGTTCGGCGCCTACAACGGCTTCATCTTCACCGAGTCGGTGACGTTCTGCGGCCGCGTCTGCCACACCGTCATGGAGCCAGAGTACCAGGCCTACCTCAACTCGCCCCACGCCCGCGTGGCCTGCGTCGAGTGCCACGTCGGCTCGGGCGCCTCGTGGTACGTGAAGTCGAAGCTCTCGGGCGTGCGGCAGGTGTACGCCGTCACGTTCAAGACCTACGACACGCCCATCCCGGTGCCGGTCCGGGACCTGCGCCCGGCCCGTGAGACCTGCGAGCACTGCCACTGGCCCGAGAAGTTCTACGGCGCGCAGCTCATGCAGCTGCCGCACTTCCGCTTCGACCAGCAGAACTCCGCCGAGCAGATCAGCCTGCTGCTCAAGACCGGCGGCGGCAGCCCGAGCCTCGGCCGCGGCAACGCCGGGATCCACTGGCACATGATGATCCAGAACCAGGTCAGCTTCGTCGCGGCCGACCGGGAGCTGCAGAAGATCCCGTACGTCAAGGCGCAGCACCCGGACGGCACCGTCGTCGAGTACCGCTCGACCGAGCTCGCCGCGCCGGGGCCCACCGCGCAGCCCGAGCACCGCATGGACTGCATGGACTGCCACAACCGGCCGTCACACAACTACCAGCCGCCCGAGCTCTCCGTCGACCAGGCCCTGGCCACCGGCGTGATCTCGGCGAAGCTCCCCTTCATCAAGAAGGTCGCGGTCGAGGCGCTCGAGCAGGACTACGCCTCGCGCGAGGAGGCGCGGGCCAAGCTGCGCGAGCGCATCGCCGGCTACTACCAGGCGAAGCACCCGGCGGTCGCCCAGCAGCAGGCGGGCGACATCGAGAAGGCGGTCAAGGCCGTCATCGGCATCCACGAGCGCACCGTGTTCCCGGCGATGAAGGTGAGCTGGAAGACCTACCCCACCAACATCGGCCATCGCACCTGGCCGGGCTGCTTCCGCTGCCACGACGGCAAGCACAAGAGCGCCGACGGCAAGGTGCTCACGCGCGACTGCAACGCCTGCCACTCCATGCCGCAGCGCGGCCCGCTCATGCCGCTCGGGACGGCGCCGGCCTCGCAGCCGCTCGTGGGCTGGCACCCGCTCGAGCTCAAGGGCAAGCACGCCGAGCTGATGTGCAACAAGTGCCACACCGTCGGCGTGCGGCCGGCCGCCGAGTGCGCCGGCTGCCACCGCATCAGCACCAAGCCACCGATGATGGCGTCGATGAGCTGCGCCGAGTGCCACGAGAAGGCGGGCGAGGCGAAGCCGGTGCAGGACTGCCACAACTGCCACTCGGACATCACCGGCCTGCACACGAAGAAGTCGCACCAGGAGGCCGCCTGCACGGCGTGCCACAAGCCGCACGTCTGGACCGTGACCGGCCGCGACACCTGCCTCGCCTGTCACACGGACAAGAAGGACCACAACAAGGACGGCGGCGCCTGCATGAGCTGCCACGAGTTCAAGGCGGAGAAGAAGAAGTAGGGGCAGGTCACATCCCTGGCGAGGCCGGCCCAGCTCACACGCGAGGCCGCCTCAGCCAGGCGTGGACCCGGAGTCGCGGGGAGCGCTCACCGCGCCGCCGGGAGGAAGTCCGCGACGGCCAGCTCCACGTCCGGGAGCGCCACCGGCCGGAGCACGGCGTCGCGTCCGGCGCTGGTCGTGGACCCGTAGGCGCCCGCCGCCGGCACGCGGTAGACCTCGACCGTGCGCTCGTCGAGGTTGACGAGCCAGTACTCGGGGATGCGGGCGGCGGCGTAGAGGCCGGCCTTGATCGCCCGATCCTTGCGGAGCGAGCTGTCGGCCACCTCGATGACCAGCAGCGCCTCGGAGGGGTGGGCCTCGGCGTAGTCGCCCGGCGGAACGACGGCGAGGTCAGGCTCGGGCTCCGAGTCGTCGCCGAGCGCGAGCGGACTCTGGACCTGGAGCAACCCGCGGTCGCGCAACGCCGCCGCGAGCAGCCTGACGAGCCGCCGGATGACCTCTGCATGCAGCGCACCTTGCGGACTCATGGCGACGAGCACCCCCCTGAGGAGCTCAACTCGTTCGTCCTCGAAACAGCCGAGCGCCACCAGACGGTCGTACTCCGGACGCCGTAGCGGGCGAAGCTTCTCGGGCCCGAGCTGCTCGAAGATCTCGACCACGAGATCAATATAACATGCGAGTGGCTGCTCGACAGGCCCACGCGCGGCGCCAGGACCGACGGCGGGCTCACTCCGGCAGCAGCCGCCGCCCCGCCGCCAGGTACCCCGCGATCTGCTCCGGCGGCACCGGGCGGCTCGCGAGGAAGCCCTGGATCTCGTCGCAGCCGGCGTCCTTGAGGAACGCGAGCTGCTCGCGCGTCTCGACGCCCTCGGCGATCACCTGCAGGCCGAGGCTGTGGCCGATCTGGATGACGG
The DNA here is from genome assembly GCA_036504295.1 of Polyangia bacterium. Lineage (GTDB taxonomy): Bacteria > Myxococcota_A > Polyangia > JACRCY01 > JACRCY01 > DASXVK01. Next base: position 1,878 of record DASXVK010000138.1, on the reverse strand, counting down.
CGGTCGCGATGGCCGCGTCGTCGGGGTCGGAGGCCAGGTCGCGGACGAAGGAGCGGTCGATCTTGAGCGCGTCGATGGGGAAGCGCTTGAGGTACGAGAGCGACGAGTAGCCGGTGCCGAAGTCGTCGATGGACGAGTGGACGCCGATCGACTTCAGCTCGAGCAGCGTCGCGACGGCCCCGTCGGGGTTCTCCATCGCCGTGCCCTCGGTCAGCTCCAGCTCGAAGGTGTGCGGGTCGACGCCGGTGTCGATGAGGAGCTGGGCGACGCGCGCGGGCAGGTCCTTCGTCTCGAACTGCGGGGCCGAGAGGTTCACCGCCATCCGCAGCTCGAGGCCGGCGTCCTGCCAGGCGCGCTGCTGGCGGCAGGCGGCGCGCATCACCCAGTCGTCGAGGCGGGCGATGAGGCGCGACTGCTCGGCGACCGGGATGAAGCGGCCCGGTGGGATCATGCCGTCCCGCGGGTGCAGCCAGCGGACGAGCGCCTCGACGCCGGTGATACGGCCGGACCGCAGGTCGATCCGCGGCTGGTAGTGCAGCACGAACTCGTTGCGCTCGAGCGCGCGGCGCAGCTCGGTCTCGATGGCGAGGTGCTGCAGCGCCTTCTTGTGGAGCTCGCCGGAGAAGAAGCGGTACGCGTTCCGGCCGGCCTCCTTGGCGTTGTACATGGCCGCGTCCGCGCTCTTGAGCAGCTCGTCGACCTCGTGGCCGTCCTGTGGGTAGAGCGCGATGCCGACGCTCGTCGACACGGAGACCTCGTGCTCCTCGAGCTGGAACGGGTTCGTGAAGCTGTCGAGGATCTTGCGCCCGACGACGGCCGCGGCGTCCGAGTCGGTCACGTCCGGGAGGACGATCGTGAACTCGTCCCCGCCGAGGCGCGCCACGGTGTCGCTCGCGCGCAGGCAGACGCCGAGGCGCGCGCCGACGCGGGTGAGGAGCAGGTCCCCGGCGCGGTGGCCCAGCTTGTTGTTGACCGCCTTGAAGCCGTCGAGGTCGAGGAAGAGCAGCGCCACCATGCTGCCGGCGCGCTCGGCCTGGTTGAGCGCCTGCTGCAGGCGGTCGCGGAAGAGGATGCGGTTCGGCAGCCCGGTGAGCGCGTCGTAGTGGGCGAGGCGCTCGAGATCCTCCTCGCTCCGCTTGACGGCGGAGATGTCGCTCGAGATGCCGACGTAGTGCAGGACCCGGCCGGCCTCGTCGGCGAGCGCGCTGATGGTGAGCCACTTCGGGTACACCTCGCCGTTCTTGCGGCGGTCCCACACCTCCCCCTGCCAGTGGCGGGTCGCGGCGAGCTGCTGCCACATGCGCGCGTAGAACCCCGCGTCGTGGCGGTCGGACTTCATCAGGCGCGGGTTCTGGCCGATGAGCTCCTCACGGCCGAAGCCGGTCGTCGCGCAGAACGCGGCGTTGACGTCGACGATGCCGGCGTCGCGGTCGGTGATGACGATGCCATCCGCGGCGTCGGCGAAGACCCGGGCCATGACCTCGACCGTGAGCGCGCACCGGTGCTCGTCGAGGCCGGCGCGCACGGCGATCGCGCAGCGCCCGCCGCGCGGCGGCGCCTCGGGCGACCACGGCGGCGCCGCGGCGGCGCGCGGCGGGGACTCGAGCGAGGCGCGCAGGAACTCGCGCAGCGTGGCCTCGCCGTCAGCGCCCTCGCCGCGGCTGTGGGCCCGCGCGGTGCGCAGGCGGCTCACGAGCTGCCCCGCGTCGTACGGCGGGACGATGAAGCTGTCGGCCCCGGCGTCGAGCGCGCCGAGGATGGCGCGGGCGTCGCCGGTGTCGGCCAGGAGCACGATCGCCGCGGCGCGCCCGCGCTCGGCCCGCAGACGGCGGCACAGGGCGAGGCCGTCCTCGGCGGGCAGCCGCTCGGCGATGAGCA
>DASXVK010000137.1:0-5649 GCA_036504295.1 Polyangia bacterium | reverse complement strand
TATGCCGGCGAGGTCGGGGACGGGCTCGTGCGCCTGCTGCGCCGCTCGCTCATCTTCGGCGGCGCGGTCGGGCTGTTCGAGCTTGGCACCAGTCTGCCGACACCCAGCCTGGGTGCGGCGGTGGTGATCCCGAGCTTCGCGCTGGCGGCAGTCGCCTTCGGTTTCGCCCTCTGGGACACCGCCGGCGCCGAGGCCGCGGCGCAGCGCGCGCACCGGCGCCGCGCGCTCGCCGGCGTCGCGCTCGCCCCCGCTCGGCGGCGCGGACCGCGCGGCGCCACGCGGGCTCGTGCTGCAGGTGATCTTCTGAGGGAGTGGCGGTGGCGGCGCTACCGCGCCACCCGCTGCACGACCGTCCCGTCGCTCTCGCGCACCACCACCTCCATCGGCATCGTGCCCGGCAGGCTGTGGGTGGCGCAGGAGAAGCAGGGGTCGTAGGCGCGGAAGGCCATCTCGATCATGTTGAGGTGGCCCTGGTTGACCTCGACGCCGCGCTTGATGACGCCCGTGGCCGCGCTCTTGATCGACATGCAGATGGGGGCGTGGTTGTTGGTCGTGCCGACGATGAGGTTGACGTTCGTGACCAGGCCCTGCTCGTCGGTGACGTAGTGGTGGGTGAGCGTGCCGCGCGGCGCCTCGACGGTGCCGACGCCCTCGGTGGGCACGGCGTCGGAGATGACGCGCACGTTGGGGCTCGCGGTCTCGGCGTCGGCCGCGAGCTCGACCATGCGCTCGGCCGCGTAGAGCAGCTCGACGATGCGGGCCCAGTGGTTCGCGAGCGTCGCGTGCACGGGCTTGCCGCCGAGCGTCTTCACGTAGCGCTCGTACTCGGCCTGGGCGAGCGGGGTCGCCATGCCCTCGGCCGCGTTGAGGCGCGCGAGCGGCGCCGCGCGGTAGACGCCCGAGTCCTGCCCCTCGGTGAAGCCGTGCCAGCCCTTGGCCTTGAGGTAGGGGAACTTGAGGTACGACCAGGGCTCGACGCGCTCGGCGACGTGCTCGAGGTAGTCCTTGGGCTCGTACTTGAGCAGCTCCGCGCCCTTCGTGTCCACGACCCGGACCTTGCCGTCGTAGAAGTTGACGCGGTTCTTCTCGTCGACGAGGCCCATGCTGTGGCAGACGAGCCGGTAGGGCGCCGAGAGGATGAGGTCGACGTACTCCTGGTTCTTGAGCACCACGTCGTCGAAGACCTTGACCGAGGTCTGCGCGAACTCGACGCAGGATTTGGAGAGCAGCAGGATCTCCTGCCGCTCGGCGTCGCTGATGCCCTTCGACACGCCGCCCGGGAGGCACCACGCGAGGTGGGTCTGGTGGCCGGCGATGGTCGCCTGCACGTCCTGGCCGATCTTGCGGTGCTTGAGCACCTCGCCGCCGAGCGTGAGGCCGACCTTGGCGACGACGCCGAGGATGTTGCGCTGCGCCGGCGCGGCCGCGGGGCCGAGCACGAAGTCCGGCGCCGCGAGGGCGTAGAAGTGGGCGATGTGGCTGTGGAAGAAGTGCGCCGCGTAGAAGAGCTCGCGCAGCTTCTTCGCCGCCGGCGGCGGGTCCACGTGGTAGACGGCGTCGACGGCCTTGCCGGCCGCGATGTGGTGCGCGCTCGGGCACACGCCGCAGATCTTCGGCACGATGCGCGCGAGCTCGTGGACCGGGCGGCCGATGCAGAAGCGCTCGAAGCCGCGCAGCTCCGGCACCTGGAAGTACACCTCGCCGACCTCGCCGGCGTCGTCGAGGAAGAGCTCGATCTTGCCGTGCCCCTCGAGCCGGGTGATGGGATCGATGGTGATGCGCTTCATCGGGCGGACTCCTGGTCGTGGGCGCCGCCGAGGAGCGAGCTCGGCAGGCTGAAGCGGTAGAAGGTGCCGGCCGGGTCCTGGATCGTCGCGACGATGCGGTCGATCTCCGCCGGGTCCTCCGCGTCGATGACCGAGGCGATGGCGGAGAGCAGCTTGCCGCCCTGGTCGACGACGCCGTCGGGCGGGCCGTAGCAGCCGCGGCAGGGCATGTTCCCCTTGGCGCAGCGCGCCCCGCAGCCGCCGCGGGTGACGGGGCCGCAGCACACGACGCCCTGCTCGAGCATGCAGGTGTTGGGGTCCGGGATGAAGGTCGCGAGGTTCTTGAACTCGCGGATCCGCTTCTCGTGCTTCTCGCGCGGGCACTCGTCGCACAGCACCGTCTGGGTGGCGCCGATGACCGACCCGGGCGGGGGCAGCTTGCCGGTGGCGATGGCCTCGATGGCGCCCCACACCTGCTCCGTCACGGGCGGGCAGCCCGGCAGGTAGTAGTCGACCGGGACCACCTGATCGAGCGTGCGCACGCGGTGGAAGAGGCGCGGCAGCGTCAGCTCGCCGAACGCGGTCGGGTGCTTCTCGAGCGGCACCGTGCCCTCGGCGTTCACCGTCGAGGCGCTGGTCTGGTACACCTGCTGCAGCAGGTCGCGGCGCGACGAGAAGTTCGCCAGGCCCGGGATGCCGCCGAGGTGGGAGCAGGAGCCGTACGCCACGAGCACCCGGGACTTCTTGCGCAGCAGCTGGGCGAGGTGCTCGTTCTCCGAGCTGCGCACCGCGCCGTTGAAGAAGCAGACGTCGATGTGGCCGTCGGGGTAGCCCTCGACGTCCTGGTACTTGAAGTCGAGCGCGATCGGCCAGAAGAGGATGTCCGCGAGCTCGGCGACCTTGAGGATGCGCTCGTGGATGTCGAGCACGGACACGTCACAGCCGCCGCAGCCGGCGGCCCAGTACATGGCGAGCTTCAGCTTGGGCATCGGAGCTCCTTAACCCGCCGCGACCGGCGCGTGCAAGTCGGCCTGCGCCCGCGCGAACGGCCCGAGCGCGCGCACCTTCTCGGTCATGTCGTTGACCACCGTCTGCCAGCGCTCGCCCTCGGACGCGCTCACCCACTCGAGGCGCACGCGGTCGGGCTCGACGCCGAGCTGGCCGAGGACGCGCTTGAGCAGCGCGAAGCGGCGCAGGGTCTTGTAGTTGCCGGACTGGTAGTGGCAGTCGCCGGGGTGGCAGCCGGCGATGAGCACGCCGTCGGCGCCGGCCTCGAGGCCCTTGAGCACCAGCGACGGATCGACGCGGCCGGAGCACATGACGCGCATCACGCGCAGGTTCGGGGCGTACGGCAGACGCGCCGTCCCGGCGAGGTCGGCGCCCGCATAGGAGCACCAGTTGCAGAGGATGCCCAGGATCTTGGGTTCGAAGCTCATGCCATGACTCCCGCGATCTCCTCGAGGAGCTGCCGGTCGGTGAAGTGCCGGGCGGCGATGGCGCCCGACGGGCACGCCGCGGCGCAGGTGCCGCAGCCCTTGCAGACCGCGTCGTTGATGGTGGAGACCTTCTTCTGCGCGTCGAAGGTGATGGCCGAGAACGGGCACATGGTGTTGCACAGCTTACACCCGGCGCAGTGCTCATCGTGCACGGTGCAGGTGACCGGCTCGATGGCGACCTTGCCGCGGACCGACAGGGCGAGCGCCGCGCAGGCCGCCGCGCCTGCCTGGGCCACGGTGTCGGGGATGTCCTTCGGGCCCTGGCAGGCGCCGGCGATGAAGATGCCGTCGGTCGGGGTGGCGACCGGCGCCAGCTTCGGGTGCTGCTCGAGGTAGAAGCCGTCGCGGCTGCGCGACAGCGTGAGCTGCCGCTGCAGCTCCGCGGCGCCGTCGGCCGGCTCGAGGCCGGTCATCAGCACCACCATGTCGACGGGGATGCGGCGCACGGCGCCGATGAGCGTGTCCTCGCAGCGCACGATGAGCTTGCCCTGCTCCCCGTCGTGGACGGCGAAGTCGGTGATCTCGGCGGCCCGGCCGCGGATGAAGAAGACGCCCTCCTCGAGGAGCCGGTTGTAGAACTCCTCGTAGCCCTTCCCGAAGCAGCGCATGTCGATGTAGAAGTCGTACACCGCCGCGCCGGTCTTCTCGTGGATGAGGTGGGCGTTCTTGAGCGCCATCATGCAGCAGACGCGCGAGCAGTAGTCGTGGTGGTTCTTGTCGCGGCTGCCGACGCAGTGGATGAGCGCGACGCTCTCGGGCGGCTGGCCGTTGTGCATCAGGATGCGGCCGCCGGTCGGGCCCGAGGCGTTGTTGAGCTTCTCGAACTCGAGCGCCGTGACCACGTTCGGCAGCGTGCCGTAGCCGTACTGGTGCAGCTTCGCGGCGTCGAAGGGCTTGAAGCCGGTCGCGGCGATGATGCTGCCGACCTCGATCTCGACGAACGAGTCCTGCTGCGCGTAGTCGATGGCCTGCTTCTCGCACACGTCGCGGCAGGCGGTGCAGCCGCCGGTGCGGAAGTGGATGCAGCTCGCCCGGTCGATCACCGGCACCGGCGGCACGGCCTGCATGAAGGAGAGGGCGATGGCGGTGTTCGTGCCGAGGAGCAGCTCGTTGTGCCGGATCTGGGCGCCGTCCGCCGGCGCCACCCGCAGGTGCTCGGTGTGGCACACTCCGGCGCAGGCGCCGCACTGGATGCAGCGCTCCGGGCTCTTGGCCGCGATGACGCGGGTGCCGTCGGCCTGCTTCTCGATGGCGAGGACGTTCGCGCCGACGACCTCGCGGCACACGCGCAGGCACAGGCCGCACAGGTCGCAGTCCTCGGCGGACGCCTCCTTCTTGTGGTCGGCCTTGCGCTTCTCGTAGTCCTGCTTGATCTTCGCGAGCGTCGCCCCCACCCCGCCCGCCTTTGTCGTTCTCTGGGGCGGCTCGGCCGCGACCGGGGTCGCCGGCGCCGGGATGGCCGTGTCGCCGAGCATGACCGCGCGCTGCACCGGCACGACGCTCGCCGGGCAGACGCCCCAGCAGAGGCCGCAGCCGTTGCACTTCGTCTCGTCGACCAGGCGCGCCTTGCGCCGGATCTTCACCTTGAACTGGCCGATGTAGCCCGAGACCGACTCGACCTCGGCGTAGGTCATCAGCGTGATGTTCTTGCTCTGCGCGACGTTGACCATCTTCGGCGTGAGGATGCACGCGGCGCAGTCGAGCGTCGGGAAGGTCTTGTCGAAGCGGGCCATGTGGCCGCCGATCGACGAGTCCTTCTCGACCATGTACACCGGGCGGCCCGCCTTCGCGATCTCGAGCGCCGCCTGGATGCCGGCGATGCCGCCGCCGATGACGAGCGTGGCCGGGTTCACCGGCGACTCGCGCGTCTCGAGCGGCTCGAGCCGGTGCGCGCGCGCGACCGCGCCGCGCACGAGCGCCATCGCCTTCTCGGTGGCGGCGCGCGGGTCGGCGGTCACCCACGAGCAGTGCTCGCGGATGTTGGCCATGGTCATCAGGTAGGGGTTGAGGTCGGCGCGGGCGCAGGCGCTGCGGAACGTGGGCTCGTGCATGCGCGGCGAGCAGGACGCGATGACCACGCGGGTGAGCTTCAGCTCGCGGATGTCCTTGATGACCAGCTCCTGGCCCGGGTCCGAGCACAGGAACTTGTAGTCGCGCGCGACGACGACGCCGGGCAGCGCGCCCGCCGCCTTGGCGACGGCGGCCGTGTCCACCTTGCCGGCGATGTTGGTGCCGCAGTGGCAGACGTAGACGCCGATGCGCGGCGCCGCGTCGCCGGTTCCATTCCCGCCCTTGAGGTTCTTCGGGTCGCTCATGGCGTCAGTTGTCGATTCAGGGGGGGGCTCTGCCCGCCCCCCCTCGACGGGCAAAGCCCGTCGAGCCTCCCC
>DASXVK010000136.1:0-16825 GCA_036504295.1 Polyangia bacterium | reverse complement strand
GATCCCCGCATGCGGATCGGCGACACGCTCGCGGAGCCCCTCGCGGTGCACCGGCTCGGCACCCGCGCGGAGCGCCCGGCGCGCGTCGCGGAGCTGCTGCGGCGCGTGGGCCTGCCGGCGGACGCCGCGCGCCGCTACCCGCACCAGTTCTCGGGGGGCCAGCGGCAGCGCATCGCCATCGCCCGCGCGCTCGCCGTCGAGCCCGCGGTCATCGTCGCCGACGAGCCCCTCTCGGCGCTCGACGTGTCGATCCAGGCGCAGATCGCGAACCTGCTGCTCGACCTGCAGCGCGACGCCCGGCTCACCTACCTCTTCATCTCGCACGACCTGCGGGTGGTCGAGCGGCTGTGCCATCGGGTGGCGGTGATGTACCTCGGCCGCGTCGTCGAGTGCGCGCCGGCGGAGGCGCTCTTCGCCGGGCCGCGCCACCCGTATCCGCGCGCGCTGCTGGCCGCGGTGCCGCGGCCGGTCGCGGGCCGCCGCCCCCGCGCGCTCCTCGGCGGCGACGTGCCGAGCCCCCTGCACCCGCCGCCCGGGTGCACGTTCCACCCGCGCTGCCCGATCTACCTCGCCGCCCCCGCCGCGCACGCCGCCTGCGCCGCGGAGCGCCCGCCCCTGCGCGACGTCGTGCCGGGCCACGCGGTCGCGTGCCACTTCGCGACGTGACTCACCCGCCGCAGCGCTCCGGCCAGTTCCACGCGCAGGCCGGCGAGCAGTCCGGCGGGTCGGCGGGGCAGGTGGCGCAGTCGACGACGGTCTCCACCGCGGCGGCGGGCGGCACGGGCTCGCCGTCGGCGTAGACCCCGCGGTCGACGCGGAGGCGGTAGCCCGACGCGACGCCGCCGGGGCGCGCGGGCCCGCACGCCGCGGCGTCGGGCCACACGTACCAGCACGCGGGCGCGCCCGCCGGGAGGGTATGGGTGAGGCGCGCGCAGTCGCCGGCCGCGGGATCGCACACGACCGGGGCGCACCGCGGGATCTCGCGGGAGCTGCCCGCCGCCCCGAGCGCCTGCTCGCGCACGGTGCAGGCCGGCTGCAGCGCGCGGCCGGTGGCGTCGGCGTTGCGCAGCGGCGCCGACAGGCACGCGCCGACGCCTGGCGCCGCGGGGGCGAGCCGTCCGGCGAGGGTCGCGAGGGGCGGCCGGAGGTCGTTCTGACAGACCGTGAAGAAGGCGCCCCGGTCGGCCGCGAAGAGGTCGACAAAGGCGGCGAGCCGGATGGCCGGGTCGGCGGCGCCGAGCGCGCTCGCGCACGAGGGCTGCAGGTCCGGTCCATTGACGCCGGCGCCCACCGCGACGGGCGCCGGCGGCCCGCCGATGACGGCCACCCCCACCATGCGGGGATCGGCCTTCAGCGACTGCAGGAACGCGGCGAAGAGCTCGACGGCGATGAGCTGGTGCGCCGGGTCGGGGTCGGCGGAGCCCGGCTCGCAGCCGAAGCGCGACCCCGGCTCACGCCCGGGATCGGCGCCGTGGCAGAGGACGCCGTACTCGAAGCAGCGGTACGAGGTGAGCGGCCCGAGGACGGCGGCGGCCTCGGGCGAGGGGTCGAAGAGCGTCGTCCACGGCGGGGCCGAGCAGTCGTCCTCGTCGGTGAGGATGACGACCTGGAGGAACGCGCCCGGGCGCAAGAAGCCGTTGTTCGCGGTGACCGAGCAGCCGCCCGCGACGTGGCAGCCGTCGAGCGCAGCGCCGATGGCGGCGAGCTGGTGCTCGGCCTCGCAGCCGCTGGCGAGCTCGGCGTAGCAGGCGAAGGCCTCGGGCAGCGAGCCCGTGAAGTTCGCGACCGGCGCGCCGCCCGCCGGGTCCGGCGCCCAGGCGAGGAAGCGGTTGGCCGGATCGACCAGGTGCGCGCCGTCGCAGCCGGCGCCGCGCGGCGTGTTCTGCAGCCGGCCCCCGTCGCCGCCGGGCTGGCAGGCCAGCGCCGCCACCGCGCCAGGGCCGGCGCCGAGGTCGGTCGTGATGAGGCCGACGTGCAGATCGGCGTGGACCGCCTGGAGCGGCGCGGTCAGCGCCGCGAGGTGCGTGGCGAGGGACCGGCGCGGCGGATCGGTCGCGCGTGAGTTGTCGAGGACGAAGAGCAGATCGAGCGCGAGCGGCGCCGCCTGCGTGAAGGTGTCGCGCGTCACCTGGCAGGCGGACGCGCCGCACGCGTTGGGCGCCGGCGCCCGGGCGCTGCACGCGGCGCAGGCGGCGAGAGCCAGCAGGAGCGCGCGGCGCATGCCCGCCAGCGTACACCGGCGCGCCGCGACGGGCGAGCGCGGCGGCCGCGCCGGGGCTCAGGCGGCGGTGCGGGCGGCGGTGCGGCCGGCGGGCGCGGCGTCGGCCGTGGGCTCCGAGGCGGCCATCCGGGCCTGGCGCTCGAAGCGGGCCATCACGTGCGGGGGCACCAGGACCTGCGCGAGCGGGAAGAGGTTCGTCTCCTCCTTGAGCATGTGGCGCCGCATGAGGGAGGCGTAGCCGCGCGCGTGGTCGCTGGCCTGCTGGGCCTCCGCGGGCGTCCACGCCGTCCGGGCGGCGGCGGCGGCCAGCGCGGTCAGCAGGCGGTCGGCCTCGGCGTGCTCGCGGACGAGGATCGCGATCGGGCCGGCGTCGCCGGCGAACCCGCGCTCGACCATGGCGGCGAAGACGATCTGCTCCTCCCGGGCGTTGTGGTGCGCGGCGAGGCGGCGCAGCACGGTGACCACGTCGCGCAGCGCCGCGGGCCGGGTGGCGGCGCCGGTCCGGATGGCTTCGGCGACGGCTTCGAGCGCCGTGAGGTGCTGCACGGTCTCGTGGTGCTCCGCCCTCAGCTCGTCGATGATGCCCATCACGGCCTCCACGCCCACACGCCGCAAGTTGCACGCTGCAACTGGTCAGATGCGCCCAGCTCGCGACCCGTCGCTTCGATCTGAACGGCGGATGATGGGGATCGAGTGCTTGCGCCAGCCCGGAGTCCCGCGACCCTAGCGGGGGCGGGCGTACCAGGGGGCGGCGATGACGACGATCTGCTCGCCGCCGCGCAGCCGGAGCTTCGCGTTGAGCAACGCGGCGCGGTGGTTGTGCAGCACGAAGTGGTACCAGCGGCGCTGCACCAGCTCCGGCACCAGCACGGCGATGCTGCGGTCCGGGTGGGCGCGGGCGAGCTCGCGGACGTGCTCGAGGAGGGGGCCGACCAGCTCCCGGTAGGCCGAGGGCAGCACCACCAGGCGCGGCGGCGGGATGCCGGCGGCGCGGGCGGGCTGCTCGACCAGCTCCCCCCAGCGCGGGGCGAGGCGCTCCAGCTTCATCTCCTCGTTGAGCACCTGAACGGCGCGCACGTCCGGGGAGATCGCCGCCGCGAACCGCAGCGCCTTGCGGGCGACGCGGTCCAGGCGGCGGATGGGCACGACCACGAGCGGCGGCGCCACCCCGGCGAAATCGACGGCGCCTTCGTCGAGCGTCTCCGCGGCGACGCGGACGTGATAGCGCCGCAGCGCCACGAAGGCGGTGAGGAGCGCGGGGATCGCGAGCACGCCCACCCAGGCCCCGCCGCGGAACCGCGTCACCGCCACCACGGCGAGGATCACCGCGGTGGCGACGGCGCCGGCGAGGTTGAGCCCGAGCGCGGCGCGCGGCCGCTCCCCGCCGCGACGGCGCCAGTGCACGGCCATGCCGAGCTGCGACATCGTGAACGCGAGGAACGCACCGACGGCGAAGAGCGGGATGAGCTGGTCGGTGATGCCGCGGAACGCGATCAGCAGCGCGCCGGCCAGCACCGCCAGCGCGATGACGCCCGACGAGTAGACGAGCCGCCGCCCGCGGATGGCGAAGACCGCCGGCAGGTAATCGTCGAGGGCGAGGACGTGGCACAGCCGCGGGAACCCAGCGAAGCTCGTGTTGGCCGACAGATACAGCACGCCGAGGATCGTCGCCATCGTGACGTAGTAGAAGACGCCGCGGCCGGCGACGGCGCCGACGAGCTGCGAGAGCATGCTCTCGTAGCCGGGCCGGGCGGGCGGCGTCGCGTGCAGGCCGTAGGCGGCGACGAGGGCGGCGATCCCGACGAGCAGCGCGACCAGGATGCCGACGATCAGCCCGAGCGCTCGACGCGCGCGCACCGGCGCGGGATCGCGGAAGAGCGGCACGCCGTTGCTCACCGCCTCGATGCCCGTCAGGGCGGTGCACCCGCTGGCGAAGGCGCGCACGAGCAGCCACAGCGAGGCCGCGCTGGCGTGGGCGAGCGGCGCCGGCGGCGGCGCCACCGCGTGCGGGTGGCCATGGGCGAGCAGCGTCTTCGCGAGCCCGCCGACGAGCGTGAGGCCGAGGCAGAGGACGAAGGCGTAGGTCGGGAGCAGGAAGACGAGCCCGGCCTCGCGCACGCCGCGCAGGTTCACGACCGTGATGAGCCCGAGGAAGCCGAGGCACAGCGGCAGCGTGTGGGGGAGCAGGGTGGGGAGCGCGGAGACGAGCGCCCCGACGGCGGCCGAGATCGCGACGGCCACGTTGAGGACGTAGTCGACGACGAGGGCGGCGGCGGCGACCAGGCCCGGGGCGCGCCCGAGGTTCTCCTTGGCGATGGAGTAGGAGCCGCCCCCGCTGGGGTACGCGGCCAGGCTCTCGCGGTACGAGAGCGCCACGACGAGGAGCAGGGCGACGATGAGGACCGTGAGCGGACCCATGACCGCCGCCGCCATGACGCCGAGCGGCATGAGGACGGCCAGCGCGGCCTCGGGGCCGTACGCCGCCGAGGCGAGCGCGTCGAGGCCCAGGAGGGGGACGCCGGTCAGGGTGCCGACGCGGTGCTCCTCCTGCTCGTCGGTACGCAGGGATCTGCCGAAGAGCAGCTCGCGGAACGAGCGCGCCGGACCGAAGGCCGCCATCGCGGGGTTGGATGCTGGTCCCGTCGGTGCTGCCGGCGCCCGGAGGCGTTCAGGCGCAGAAGAACTGCCGCGTGAGCCCCTCGAGCATCGCCGCGACGGCGGCGACGACCGCGTCGGCCTCCTCGGGCGGGCAGCGCCCGGCGAGGACCCGGGGCAGGGTGAGATCGGCGGCCCGCACCAGGTGGCCGATGGTGGCGCCGTCGGGCGTCGTGCCGGCCTCCTCGAGCGCCAGGCGCAGCACCTCGTCGGCGCAGGTGGGCTCCAGGTAGTTCTCGAGCTCCTCCTGGCAGCGCGTGAAGAGCGCGTTCCCGCGCAGCCGCGGCGCCGTGTGAGGCACCGGCCCGAGCTGGCGGCGCGTGGGGCAGACGGAGTGCATGGCTACGGGCACGCTAGCACCGGCCGGAGGTCGGGTACTGTAGCGGAGACTACGGACCGTCCGCCCCGCCGGTGCGACGCGTCTTTCTTGCCGGGTTCGGATACAATAGCCGCCGCGGCGCGAGGCGCCCACCGACTCCCATGGGACTCAAGATCCTGGTCGTCGAGGACGACAAGCACACCCGGCGCATCCTCGAGGCCCTGTTTCGCAACGATCCGGAGCTGTCCGGGCGCGTGGACGACGTCTTCACCGCCGGCGACGGCCAGGAGGCGCTCGCGCTGTTCGAGGCCGAGCGGCCCGATCTCGTCGTGACCGACCTCCTGATGCCGCGGCTCGACGGCTTCGGGCTGTGCCGCGGCGTGCGCGCGAAGCCCTACGGCCGGGACACCGCCCTCATCGCCATCAGCGCCGTGTACAAGGACGCGGCGGTCATCCGGCGGCTCAAGGACGAGTTTGGCGCCGCCTTCTTCCAGAAGCCGTTCCAGGTGCGCGATCTCGTCCGGGCGGCGAGCGTCATCGCCGGCCGCAAGGCCCACGGCGAGGACGAGCAGACCCGGCCGGCGCCGCGGGCCCGGGCGCTCACGCCGGCGCGCGGCCTGCCCGGCGTCGCCCCGGCGGAGACCGAGGGGGACCTCGCGCAGCGGCCGCTCGCGGGGCTGCTCCTCGACGTGCTCGAGCGCCAGCTCACCGCGACGCTGGTGCTCCGGCGCGACCGCATCCGCAAGGAGATCTTCCTCCTGGTCGGGCACCCCATCGGCGCCGAGTCGAACGTGCGCCAGGAGACGCTCGGCTACTACCTCGTCGCGCGCCGCGTCATCAACGAGGAGCAGCATCACGAGGCGCTCGCGCTGTCGAGGCGCGAGGGCGTCAAGCTGGGCCAGGCGCTGGTCAAGCTCGGCGCGCTGAAGAACGAGGACGTCATCAAGCACCTCGGCGCGCTCGTGCGCCTCAAGGTCGTCAGCAGCCTCCGCTGGAGCCATGGCCAGTACCAGCTCGTCCCGGGCGACACGTTCAGCGACCGCGTGACCAAGGCGGTGATCGAGCCCGTCGCCCTCATCCTCAGCGGGCTCAAGCGCACCGCTCACGACGACGAGATCGCGAAGCAGCTCGCCGCCCGCGCCGCGGCGCGGGTCGCGCTCACGCCCCGCGCCGAGCGGTACCGCGACGCCTTCGCCAAGGTCTTCGGGGTGGAGGCGCTCGCCGCGCTGGCCGCCCGGCCGCTCCTCGGGGAGCTGCTGCGCCGCGGCCAGGGCGGCGTCGCGCTCCTCGGCGCCGTCGACGCGCTCCTGCAGACGGCGATGGCGGAGCTGGACGACCCGGCGGCCGCCCTGGCCCACGCCGGCGCCCCGCGGGCGTCGCAGGGCATCCGCGCCACCGCCGCGTTCGCCGCGATCACCGACGCGGTGCCCCAGGCCGATCCCCTGGCCCTCTCGAACCTGGCCCTGCCGACCGCGCCGGGCCCCGCCGCCTCGCCGCCGGCCGACGACGACGCGGCCGCTCCGGGGTCCGCCTCGCTCTACGCCGAGCTCTTCGGCGGCGAGACCTCGCAGGTCGCGCCGGTCCCCCAGGCGCCGCCGGCGGTCGGCGCCGCCGACGGGGTCGTGATGCAGCCGCTCGACCTCCCCGAGTCCGGCATCATCGAGCTGCTGCCGTCGGCCGAGCGGATGCGGGCCTTCACGCCGATCACGCACGTGCCGCCGCCGCCCGCGGACCCGCGGCTCGAGCGGGCGCGGCAGCTCATCCTCAAGGCCTACCTCGAGATCCACGACAAGAACTTCTACGAGGTGCTCGGGGTGGCGCCCGAGGCGCCCGACGAGGAGATCACGGGCGCGTACGCGGCGGCGTCGCGCAAGTTCCGGCTCGCCGACTTCGAGGGGCTCGACCTGGGCCGCGACTACGGCCGGCTCGAGGAGCTGAACGTCATCTTCCGGCGCGCCTACGAGGTGCTGGCGGACCCGGCGCGGCGCCTCGAGTACGACCGGCGCATCGGCGTCGGCGGCACCATGCCCGAGCGGCCGGGGATGCCCGGCGCGCCCGCGACCGATCCGTTCGCGGCGGAGATCCTGTTCCACGACGGCGAGGCGCAGCTCCAGGCCGGCGATTTCGCCGCCGCGGCCGCGGCGTTCGAGCAGGCGGCGGTCAAGAACCCCGAGGCGGCGGACTACCACGCCCACGCCGCGTGGGCGCTCTTCCGCGCCCGCGGCGAGGGCGGGCTCGAGGCGGCGCGGGGCCACCTCGATCAGGCCTTCCTCGTCGACGCGGACCTCGCCTCGGCGCACGACTTCGCCGGCCGCATCGCCTTCGAGCTGGGCGACGACGACGAGGCCCTGCCGCACCTCGAGCGCGCCCTCGACCTCGATCCCGGCCGGCTCGACGCCTTCTCCGCCATCGAGCAGATCCTCACGCGCCACAAGGACTGGCGCCGCCTCGAGCGCCAGTATCGCAAGCTCATCCACCGCGTCGGCGAGGAGGGCGACAACGACCTGCTCCTGCGCCTGTGGTGGAACCTCGCCGAGATCTACCGCACCCGCGTGGGTGACCTCGAGAGCGCGCGCGTGGCGTTCGAGATCGCCTGCCGCCTCGCGCCCGACGAGCCCGCGCTGCACCAGGCGCTCGCCGAGGTGACCGGGCGCGACCCGGCGCGCTGGGGCGAGACGGCGCGCGCGCTGCGCGGCTGGTGGCGCCTGCGGCCCGACGATCCGACCCCGGGCCGCGCGCTCTTCGCCCTGCACCGCGGCGGCGACCGCGCCGACGCCGCGCTGGTCGCCGCGGCGGCGCTCGCCGCGCGCGGCATCGCCGACGCGCCCGCCGCCGAGGAGTTCCTGCGCGCGTACGGGCCGCGCTTCCTCGTGCGCCTGCCCCGGCTCGACGCGACGCTGTGGCAGCGCCTGCGGCACCCCGACGACGACCCCGATCTCGGCGACCTCTTCGCGCTGCTCGCGCCCATCATCCGCGAGCTGCACCCCTTCACGCTCGGCGATCTCGAGGTCTCCGAGCTCGACCGGGTGCTGCCCGCCGAGGTGCCCGACGCGTTCCAGCGGGTGCTCGGGTACGTCTGCGGCCTCTTCGGCGTCGCCGAGCCGGCGATCTACCGCCGGGCCGACTTCGGCGCCGAGGCGCACGTCGGCGGGACCGAGCCGCCGGTGCTGCTGGTCGGCCCCGAGGCGCTCGGCGAGAGCGACCGGGCGGTGCTGGCCTTCCGCCTCGGCCGCGCCGCCACGTACCTGTGGCCGGGGCGCGCCGCCGGCGGCGCGCTGCCGTCGCGCCTGCTCAAGGGGTTCCTCCTGGGCTCGATGGTGCTGACCGTGCCCGGCCTCACCGTCGAGGACCCGGACGGCGCGGTCGAGGCCCTGCGCCAGCGGCTGGCGCTGCTCCCGCCCGAGGTGCAGGCGCGCCTGCGCGACCTGGTCGCGCGGATCAGCCGCGAGAAGACCAGCCTCAACCTGTCGCGGTGGGCGCGCTCGCTCGCGCGCAGCGCCGACCGCGCCGGTCTCCTCGTGTGCAACGACCTGTGCGCCGCGGTCCGGGTGGTGGCGCAGACGGGCGTCCGCGGCGCCGAGGACGAGCTCATCGACTTCGCGCTGTCGGAGCCCTACCTCGAGGCGCGCGAGGCCCTCGGACTGGCGGTGGCGATATGACGGACACCCCTCCCCCCGACGCCGACGAGACGCAGGCGCTCGCGTTCGCGCGCACCACGCGCCGCCGCCGCGTCTTCTTCGCGGTGACCGCGTTCGGCGCCACGGCCGCGGCGCTCGTCGGCGGGCTGCTCCTCTTCGGCGGCCAGCTCCAGACGGCCGAGCGCGCCCGCAAGGGCCAGGCCGTCGACGAGCTGCGCCGGGCCTTCAACGGCTACCGCGACCGCTGCCAGGGGATGTGGCGCCACGTCTTCGCCGTCGACTTCGGCGCGGTACCGGAGGTCCGCGCCCGCGTGATCACGATGCGGCTGCAGGAGCCGAACGTCACGTGCGACGAGGTCGCCACCCTCGCGCAGGCGCTGCCGCGCAAGCCCGACGCGGGACGGTGAGCGATGAGTCCGCCACGCTGCGGCGGGCGGCGGAGCGCGCCGGCGTCAGCGCACCTGGCCGGGTAGGGCCGCGGCGGGGGGGGCGCCCCGGCCGGCGCCGTACGCGCGCTCCGATCCACGAGGGCCACCCTCGACTGCGCCGTTTTCGTGCGACAGGGGGCGACGGGACCGTGTCCCATACATGAAAGGGCGCTTCCCTGTAACTCGATGTCAGACGATGTAGATTCCCCCGCGGCCGCGGGCGCCGGATCCTCCCGGCGTGAGGAAGCGGACGCCGTGAAGATCGTGGTAACGGGCCGTGCCGACGCACCGTGGCCGGGCCGGGACGGGGACGCCCAGCCTGCGGCGGCGCCCGTCGCGCCAGGCCGCTCCCTCAGCGCCGGTATCCAGGCGCTGTGTCACGGCGCGCTGCAGCACGAGGCCGAGTCCTTCGATGCGGCCGTCGGCCGCTTCAGCGCCTGGGTGCAGGCCCTCGGCCGCCTGCGGCAGGCGCTTGCGCCCGCCGCGGAGCCGCCGCCGGCGGACGATCCCGGCCCGATGGAGCAGGAGCAGGCCCTGAGCATCTTGCTCGGCCATTACAAGCTGCTACGCCGCGGCCGCCGGTGCTCGCGCCAGTACCGTCGGGGCGACGCCCCCATCGGCTTTCACCACGGCCCACGCACGGGGGCCGGCTCGCTGCGGCGTTTCGAGCGGGCGCTCGGTCTGAGCCTGCCCGCGCCCCTGCGTGAGCTCCTGGGCCGGATGAGCTGGCTGCGCCTCGTGGGCCTGGATCGCAGCTTCGACATCTGCGCGCGCGATCTCGTCGGTCTGAACCGCGCGGCGTGGGATTGGGCCCGCCAGGTCGGCTGGGACGAGGCCAGCTTCGCGGCCCGCTACCTGTTCATCGCGGGGGATCTCGAGCTGGCGTGGGCCTTCGATCTGCGCGCCGACCCGGCCGCGCCGCCGATCGCCCGCCTGTGCCGGCGTGCCGCCTGCGCCGAGGGGTGCGTCGCGCGGCCCCCATCGCTGCCGCTGGTCGCGGCCGACCTCGTCTCGTGGATCTCGGCCGCCGTCGACGAGATGATCGCCACCCCGCTCGGCCTCCTGCGCGCGCCGGAGCCGCCGCACGCGGAGGTCTCCTGTGACTGCGTGCGCGCCGCCGCCCTCCGGCCGTCCTGGTCCGGCGCGTGATCGCGCGAGGCGGTCCTACTCGAGCTCCAGGATGCCGAACAGCCCGTGCTGCTCGTCGTCCGGGCCGGCGGTGAAGCAGAGCTGGCGCGAGTCGTGGCCCGCGCCCAGGCCCCCCGGAGCGCGCTACTTCGCGAGCTTGCGCAGCCCCGCGCTGTCGATGACGTAGAGGGACTGGGCGTCCACCGCGAGGGCCATGGGGTTCGTGAGCCCGCAGGCGACGGTGTCGGCGCTGGCGCCGGGCTTGACGAGGCGGTGGATGCAGCCGTCGTACCAGTCGGCCCAGTAGACGTACGCGTCGTCCACGGCGAGGGCGTCGCTGATGTAGCTGGTCGAGCCCAGGTTGGTGCTGAGGGAGTGCGCGGCGCTGGAGCTGAAGAGGTAGCCGTAGACCCCGGGGGTGCCATCCATCACCGTCCAGTAGGCGCCGGAGTTGTCCACGGCCAAGGTGCGCGACTGGCCGAAGCTCATGAGCTCGGCGTAGCTGCCGCCGTAGAGATCGGTCCGGCGCAGGGCGCCGGGGTACCCGCTGGCGTTGCCGTCGACGATCCAGTAGACGTGGCTCGCATCGACGGCGATGGGGCCGGGGTAGGCGCCCATGGCGCCGCCCGAGGAGGTGCGCTGGCCGGAGGCGAGGACCGTCGAGGAGTTCGCCATCGACTTGACCACCGAGCGGACCTCGCCGGCGATGGGCTTCGTGTAGTACACGTTGCTCGTCCCCACGGCGAGCTGGCCGCCCTCGCTGTCACTCGCCAGGGTGAAGGCGCTGCCGCCGGACTTGGGCGCCTGCATCACCTGGTTGAGGTTCGCCCAGTAGACGAGGGAGTAGTCCACCCCGAGGCCGCGGACGGTGCCGCCGCTCAGGGCGAGGGTCGTCGGGTAGCCGCCGGCCTTCGGCACGCGGACGATGGTCGAGGCCGCGTTGTCGGCCGTGTAGATGAAGCCGTCGTCGAGGGCGAGGACGGGGCAGAAGGAGGCGTTCTGGGCGAGGGTGACGGCGGTGCAGCCGCCCGCGCAGGCGCCGCCCTGGCAGCCGTGCCCGCAGGTGCCGCAGTTGCTGGCGTCGTTCCAGAGGTCGGCCTCGCAGCCGTCGGCGAGGGCGCCGTTGCAGTCGGCGTGGCCGGCGACGCAGACGCAGGCGGTGCCGGCGCACACCATGGACGGGGCGCAGGTCGTGCCCTGGTCGAGGGTGCGGGTGCCGCAGAGGCCGCCGTCGCAGGTCGGGACCGTGCAGAGGGAGCCGGTGGCGGGACAGTCGCTCGGGCTGTCGCACTGGGTCGCGGGGCCGTCGGGGCCGGGGCCGCCGTCGGGGCCGCCGCCGTCGGCGCGTGCCCCCCCGTCGTCGGGGACCCCGCCGTCGCCGGCGCGCTCGAGGCGGATCGGGCCCTGGGTGTTGAGCCCGGCCACGACGTCCACGACGGCCGCGTAGGGGCGGTACCCGGCCGCGGTGATGTCGAGGGGGAAGCGCCCCACCGCGAGGTCGCCGAAGAAGAACTTGCCGTCGCCGTCGCTCGTTGCCTGGTGCCCGGCGAGGGTCACGGCGGCGCCGCCCACCGGGGCGAGGGTGGCGGCGTCGAGGACGGTGCCGGCGAGCGACGCGGCGGCGGCGCGGGTGCCGCTGCGGCAGCCGGCGGCCCCGAGGGTGGTGACGGCGGCCAACGCGAAGGTCAGGGCGAGGAGGAGCGCAGGGCGGGGGCGTCGCGGCATGGTGTCCATGGGTGAAACGACGTGCATCTCCGGGCGCACCCCAGAGTACCAGCACCCCCGGACTCTCGCCCGATCGGCTCCCGTCCGTCAACTTGGGGCGTAGCTCCAGCCCGCTGCGCCGAGCATCTCACCTCGGGGCCCGAGAGAGGTGAGACGATGAAGAATTCCCGACTCCGCATCGCGCTGGTCCTGGCGGCCACGCTCGCCGCCGCCGCGGCCGGCGTCGCCCTGTGGGCGCGGCCGGCCGCCGCCCAGCACGGCGACCAGCCCATGATCCAACCGCTGGGGAACAACAAGTTCGGCGGCCTCCCGGTGCTGCCCACGTGCATGACCTTCGCGGTCGAGCACGGCAACCCGACCACGGGCCCGTCGACGCTCCTCATCAAGCTCAGCCGGGGCTGCGTCCTCCCGTCGCACTGGCACACGTACAAGGAAGAGCTGATGTTCGTGAGCGGCACGGCGAAGCTCGAGATGCCGGGCGTGCCCACGCAGCCGGTCACGGCCGGCGGCTACACGCTCCTCCCGGCCAAGCACCACCACCAGCTCACCTGCCAGTCCGGCGACTGCATGTTGTTCGCGGCGGTCGCCGGCCCCTTCGACATCCACTACATCGACAAGGCCGGCAAGGAGATCCCGGCCCCGCAGGCGCTGCAGGCGGTCGGCGAGCAGCCCTGGAGCGGGGCCGCGAAGTAGGGCCGGTCCCCGGGGGCGGCGACGTCGAGCGCCGATCGGTCCTGGCGGGCGCCGGCCCGGCGCCGGGCGCGCCTTGACGCCCCGGCGCGCTCCTCGTACATACTTCGACCCCGATGGGCATGACCCTCAGCGAGAAGATCCTCGCCCGGCACGCGGGGCGCGCGGCGGTCGCCGCGGGCGAGCTGGTGCCGTGCCGGGTCGACTTCTCGTTCGGCAGCGACCTCACGGTGCCGCCGGCCGCCGCGGCCTTCCGGCGCATGGGCGGGACGGCGCTCGCGGACCCGACGCGGGTCGCGCTGGTGCAGGACCACTTCCAGCCGGCCAAGGACATCGCGTCCGCCGAGCTCGGGCGGGAGGTGCGCCGCTTCGCCGCGGGCCAGCCCGGCGTCAACTACTACGAGGTGGGGCAGGGCGGCATCTGCCACGTCGTGATCCCCGACGACGGCCTGGTCGTGCCCGGCGACCTCGTCGTCGGCGCCGACTCGCACACGTGCACCTACGGCGCCCTCGGCTGCTTCGCGACCGGCGTCGGCGCGACCGACCTCGCGGCGGTGTGGGCGCTCGGCGAGACCTGGCTGCGGGTGCCGGAGACGGTGCGGGTCCGGTTTCACGGCGCGCCCGGGCCCTGCACCGGCGGCAAGGACCTGGCGCTGCGGCTGCTCAAGGAGATCGGCGTCGCCGGCGCGCTCTATCGCGCGCTCGAGCTGAGCGGCGCGGCGGTCGCGGCGCTCGGCATGGCGGACCGGTTCACCCTGTGCAACATGGCCATCGAGGCGGGCGCGAAGGCGGGTCTCATCGCCGCCGACGAGGTGACCCAGGCCTACCTCGCCGGCCGCGCCCGCCGCCCCGCCGTCGCGCTCGCCGCCGACCCCGACGCGGCCGTCGAGCGCACCCTCGACCTCGACGTCGCCGGCCTGGCGCCGCAGGTGGCGGCGCCGTTCTCGCCGGCGAACGTGCAGGACGTCGACGCCGTCGCCGGCACCCCGGTGGACCAGGTCTTCATCGGCTCGTGCACCAACGGGCGCATCGAGGACCTGCGCCTGGCGGCGCGGGTGCTGGGGGACCGCCGCGTCCACCCGCGCACGCGGCTGCTCGTCATCCCGGGGTCGCAGGCCGTCCTCGCCCAGGCCGTCGCCGAGGGGCTGGTCGCGCGGCTGCTCGCGGCCGGCGCGACCATCGGCCCGCCCACCTGCGGGCCGTGCCTCGGCGGCCACCTCGGCGTGCTCGCCGGCGGCGAGGTCGGGCTCTTCACCACGAACCGGAACTTCGTCGGCCGCGCCGGCGCCCGCGACGCCCGCGTCTACCTCGCCAACCCCGCCGTCGCCGCCGCGACCGCGGTCTGCGGCGCCATCGCGGATCCGCGGGAGGTCGCGCCGTGACCGCGCGGCGCGGTCGCGTCCACCTCTACGGCGACGACGTCGACACCGACGTCATCATCCCGGCGCGCCACTGCGCCACCAACGACGTCGCCGAGCTCGCCCGCCACGCGCTCGAGGACCTCGATCCGGGGTTCGTCGCGCGGGTCCGGCCGGGGGACGTCATCGTCGCCGGCCGGAACTTCGGCTGCGGCTCGTCGCGCGAGGTCGCGCCGCTGGCGCTGCTCGGGGCCGGCGTGGGCGCGGTCGTCGCCGCGAGCTTCGCCCGGATCTTCTTCCGCAACGCCATCAACGTGGGGCTGCCGATCCTCGAGTGCCCCGCGGCGGCCGCGGCGCTCGCCGCCGGCAGCGAGGTCGCGATCGACCTCGCCGCGGGCGCCGTCCGCGACCTCGCGACCGGCCGCGTGTACGCCGCCGCCCCGTTTCCGCCGATGATGCGCGAGATCATCGCCGCGGGCGGGCTGGTCGAGTACGTCCGCCGCCGCCTCGGCCGCGCGTGAGCCGCGCGCCGCGTCGCGTCGCCGCCGCGCGTCATCTCTTTGCTTCCCCTCGGTCTCGATTTGGGGTATGAAGAGACCGGGAGGCGTTCATGATCGACGCCAAGCCGAACCTGCGTTTCAATGGCGTCAAGGTGTTCTCGGCCACGATGGCGCAAGAGCGCGAGATGCTGGGTGATCGCATCACCGAGTGGCTCCGCAACCGCCCCAACGTGCGGGTCGTGGACACCATCGTGACCCAGTCCAGCGACGAGGCGTTCCACTGCCTCGCGATCACGCTCTTCTTCTGGGAAGAGCTCGGGATCTAGGAGACTCCGCGTCGGCCTCAGTGTGAGATCGCGGCGCCGCCGCCTCGCCCGAGGAAGATGAAGAGGAAGATCGCGACGATCGCGATCAGCATCACCACCGACAGGACCTCGTACGGCAGCCGCGACGACCAGTCGATGGGGCCGCCCGCGAAGAAGCGCCCCTTCGAGCGCGTGCGGATCTGCCCCTTCACCTTGTCGACGAAGTTGTCGGGCGCGGCCTTCGGCGGCAGCGTCGCGAGCAGGCTCATCGCGCCCAGGAAGCGCTCGTAGGCCTCGCGGCAGGGGGCGCACTCGGCGAGGTGGGCCGCGACGGCGCGGCGCTCCTCGTCCGGAAGGTCGCCCTCGCGGTAGGGGTCGAAGCGCTCCTGGGTCTGCTCGTGGTCGAGGGTCGTCATCCGGTGTGCTTCTCCACGTACTCCTTGATCGCCATCCGCGCCCGATGGAGGCGGGACTTGACCGTGCCCTCGTTCTGGCTCGTGATCTCGGCGATCTCCTGATACGACAGGTCCTCGACGTCGCGCAGGATGATGAGCAGCCGGTGCTCCTCGTCGAGCAGCGCCATCGCGCGCTGCACCAGCGCCTCGAGCTGCCGGCCCTCGAGCACCTTGTCGGGGCCGTCGATGTGCGACTGCAGCGGCGCCTGACCGCCATCCTCCATGCCGCGCTCGGGGACGCCGTCGAGGCCGTCGCCGGTCGTGCGGTTGCGCCGCGCGAGGTACTTGATGCGGTTCTTGCAGTGGTTCGCGGCCACCCGGTAGAGCCAGGTGGAGAACTTGGAGTCGCCGCGGAAGCCGTCCACGTTCTTGAAGACGGTGACGAAGACCTCCTGCGCCACGTCCTCCGCCTCCTCCCGGTTGCCGACCATGCGGTAGAGGAGGTTGAAGACCTTGTGCTGGTACAGGCGCACGACCTCGGTGAACGCGACCTCGTCTCGCTGTTTGAGCCGGTGGATGAGCAGGCGTTCGTGGATGCTCATCGGGTCGGTTGGCCGGGGCGCGCGGTCATCGGCGGCCTGAAGTTACCACCTCGCGTCGGGACTGGCATCAGCAACGACATTGGACCGCGGCGCGGCCGCCGGGTTCCAGCCGGCGTTACCGACCCGGCGCTACTGGACGAAGAGCTTGAGGGCGAAGGAGAACAGGCTCTCGCGGCCGTCGCCGCTGACCTGCTGCCGGTAGCCGACCTCGAGCCCGAACTGCGGGGTCACGTAGCCGAGCCCCGCGTGGAAGAAGCTGTCAGCGTTCAGCGCGACCGCGGGATCGGTCGCCGCGGAGAGGGTGCGATACGTGTAGTCGTACGAGTAGCCGAGCCGCAGCGGGAAGCGTTGGCCGAGAAAGTACTCACCGCCCACGTGGTAGCCGGCGGCGGCCTTGGTCGCGCGGGCCGGGTACTCGAGCCAGCGGATCACGGCGTCGAAGTCGAAGACGAGGGCCTGCGAGAGCGACAGGGCGACGCCGAGCCCCAGGGTGGGCGGCACCTCCCAGCTCTTCATGTCGACGAGGTTCTGGCCGACGACGGCGAGGCTCACCGACTCGGTCGCGCGCAGGACCGAGCCGATGTCCATGGTCCAGCCGCGCGCGCGCGCCCCGGCGAGGCTCACGGCCCCGGTGGTGGTGTCGAGGTAGTAGTACTTGTTCGTGACCCCGAGGATGAGCCGCTCGGCGAGGGGGTAGGAGACGGCCAGGCCCGCCTCGTGGCCGCGCCGGGTGTAGGAGAGCCCGTTGAGGCTGGGCTCGGCGTTCATGAAGTTGGAGTAGAGCCCGGCCGCGAGGCCGGCCTTGGAGGTGGCCGAGTCGGTGATGTTCACCCCCACGAGGTTGAGGTTGTCCTGCGGCCG